>JAJEBS010000167.1 GCA_022822425.1 Gemmatimonadota bacterium
TGACCCGACTTCCTCGCCATTCCAGCGTGGCGGGCACGGAAGCAGCGTTACGGTAGGAAGCGCAGATCGTGCAGTCCCAGTTAGACTTATACGATTTCCCGCCGCGATTCGCTTCACCTGCGGATTGCGCTACCAGCAGGCTGACGAAGTACAACTCAGGAAGGCGCTCGACAGCCGCCCCAGGGTCCGCGCTTGAGGCAATCAGCGGGAATCAAACGGCGGGAATTCGGGCAACCGCTCCCGTAAGTTCAATACTCATAAGGTGATGCACACCTAACGGTACTTGCCGCATGAGCACCTCCCGGTCCCTCGCCGTCTTGACAATCCTCCTTGCCTCCGGCGTAGTCGCCTGCGCTCAACCCGACGAGCCGCCCCGCGCCCACTGGACCGACGTCACCGACAGCACCGAGGTCCGCCTCATCCGCGAATCGGAGTCCCTGTGCGAGGACTGCATCACACTCGAGCGCGTCCTGGTCATGGGGGACACGATCGGCGATGGCTATCTGCGCGAAGCGATGCACATGGTGCGCGACAGCGCCGGCAACTACTGGTTCGGACAGTACGAGGCCGTAAAGGTATTCGACGCGGCCGGCGAGTACGTGGGAGAAGTCGGCCGCGCAGGCGAGGGGCCGCTGGAGTGGGACTACGCGATGCCCGTGCATACCGACGCCGCGGGACGGGTGCATGTATTCGATCTGGGCAACTACCGCTACAGCGTAGTCGGTCCGGATTTCACGCTCGTCGAAGAGGAGAGACTGCTGGACCACGTGCACGATGTCCATGCTCTGGGAGATGGCGAGCGATGGGTGCTGAACATGTGGCACCCCACTCCCGATGCAATCGGGTCGCCCCTCCACGTCTGGGAGGGCGGAGAGATCGTTCGATCCTTTGGCGACTTCGTCGATCCCGCGAATCCAAGGGCCGACACCGACGCCTGGCGGATCTTCACTACCGACGCCGCCCACCGGACTTTCTCAGCGGAGCAGTACGGGAGCTACGAGATCGAGGTGTGGAATGAGGCCGGCCGCCGCATCACGGGCTTCCTCGAGCCCGAGTTCAACGATCCGCCCCACGACCCGGAAGCTCCGCTGTCCGCGGACAATCCTCCCGCGAGCACGATTCGCGCGCTGCGAGTCGATTCCGAGGATCGGCTATGGGTGTTGTCATGGCAGCTCCGGGACGACTGGCTGGACATGATGGAGGAGCGCCGCGGACCCGACGGGCGCATCACGCTCGAGATGAAGCCGGGCCTCGCCATCATGGACAGAATCGATGGCCAGATCGACGTCATCGACCTGACCGCGGCGACCGTGATCGCCCGCGCGAGGATGGAAGGCGTTGTCCTTGTCGACTTCCTGGGAGAAGACGCCCTGTGGGCGGGCGAGTATGCAGGCGCGGGCCACCTCCGCGTCGGCATCTGGGAGATTGACTTCACCCCCTGACCGAGCTCCCGCCGCAGTCGGGTCGCAGCAACCGCGCGCTTGCGCGGCTCGCCCGCATCCTATCGACGCCCGCGGTGTACATTTCCACATGTGCTGCGTCCTCGCCAACCCGGATACCGGCCTTCGCTCTCCTTCTGGAATACATAGTGCAAACATCATTGATAACATGACTTACGATATTTCATATCATGTAACACATGATACGGGATCGGAGTGATGGAACCTTATCTCGGTCCTGATCACGCCCGTCTGCGCAAAGCGGTTCGAGCCTTCGCCCTGGAACACATTGCGCCCATCGCCGGAGAGATCGACCGCACCCAGACCTTCCCCTGGGAAAACGTGCGTGCGATGGGCGAGATGGGACTCCTGGGCGTTCCCATTCCCGAAGAGTACGGGGGGATGGGGCGCGACTACCTGAGCTACATCCTCGTTGTCGAGGAACTGGCGCGTCACGACGCCAGCCACGCGATCACGGTGTCGGCGCACACCACTCTGGGGGCGAGCCCGATCCTGACCTTCGGCACCGAGGCGCAGAAGCGGAGGTACCTGCCGCTGCTCGCCAGCGGTCGCGTGCTGGGGGGCTTCGGGCTCACCGAGCCGGCGGCAGGTTCGGATTCGGCGGGCACCCGCACGCGCGCGGTCCGCGAGGGAGGCGGCTACCGCATCAACGGATCCAAGATCTTCATCACCCACGCCGGCGTAGGGGAGATCTTCACCATCACGGCGCTCACCAATCCGGCGCGGGGCACGCGCGGCATCACCAGCTTCATCGTCACCAAGCCGACCTGCGACCTGGAGACCGCGCGCCGTCTGGGGGTGGGACACAGCGCGGAACTCGACTTCACCGCGGGCGTACGGGCGGGCGGCAAGGAAGACAAGATGGGGTGGCGGGCGTCGGACACCCGCGAGCTGGTGCTGGACGATGTCTTCGTACCGGCCGGGAACCGGCTCGGGGCCGAAGGCGAGGGCTTCGTCAACTTCATGCGCACCCTCGACTCCGGCCGCATCGGCATCGCCGCGCTGGCTCTCGGCATCGCCGAGGGAGCTTTTGACGCCGCCCTGGAGTATACGTTGCAACGGAAACGTTACGGACACAGGATTTACGACTTTCAGGCGGTACAATTCCGCTTGTCCGACATGGCCACGGGGATCCAGGCCGCCAAGCACCTGACGTACCACGCGGCCTGGCTCAAGGATCAGGGACGCCCCTTCTCGAAGGAAGCCTCCATGGCGAAGCTGTTCGCCTCGGAGTTGTCGATGCGCGCCACTACGGAAGCGGTCGAGCTCATGGGAGGTGCCGGGTACACGAACGACTACCCGGTGGAACGGATGTTTCGCGACGCGAAAGTGTGCGAGATCGGAGAGGGCACGAGCGAGATCCAGCGCTTGCTGATCGCTCGGCACCTGGTGCGCGAGGCCGGGGGAAGCGGGAGGGCCGCAGAGCTTAAGGTGGGGTAGGGGAGCCTTCGGGCGGTCCCGGGCCCCGCGACTCGCGGAGAAACCAGGGATTTGAGGAGAGAAATCATCATCAGCGCGTCCTCGCGCGAGACGCGGGTGGCGCTGCTGGAAGACAAGAGACTCGTAGAACTGATGCTGGACCGCCCGGACCAGGGACGACTGGTGGGCGACGTGTTCCTGGGACGCGTAGAGGCGGTACTACCCGGCATTCAGGCGGCCTTCGTCGACATCGGCTTCGAGAAGGCGGGCTTCCTGCACGTCTCGGATGTGGTTCACGAGGACGGTGAACCGTCCAGGAACGGCCGCGATGGCGAGCAGCGCTCGATCCAGAAGCTGCTGAACAAGGGCGACCGGGTCACCGTGCAGGTCACCAAGGAGCCCATCGGCACCAAGGGGCCGCGCCTGACCGCCCAGGTCTCGCTGGCCGGCCGCTTCCTCGTCTACATGCCGTTCTCGTCGCGCGTCGGCGTGAGCCGCAAGATCGAGGACCGCAGGCAGCGGTCGCGGCTGCGCGCCCTCGCCCGCAGGGTGGTTCCGGCCGATTCCGGGGGGGTGATCGTGCGCACGGTGGGGGAGGAGGCGACCGAGAAGCGGTTCGCGCGCGAGTTCGAGAGCCTGCGGGGAAGCTGGCTGGAGATCCAGCGGACCGCAAAGGCCGCTTCCGGGCCCGGCGTCGTGCGCCGTGAGGCGCGGTTGATCAGCGGGGTCATCAGGGACCTGTTCAGCGACAAGTTCGACTCGCTCACGGTGGATTCGCCCGTCATCTTCGGCGAGATCGAGGACTACGTACGGAGCGTGGCGCCCGATCTGCTGGACCGGTTGAAGCTCTATCGGGACGAGGAGCCGCTGTTCGACGTCCGCGGCATCGAGGAGGAGATCCACCGCTCCTTCCGGCGCAAGGTCGGGCTCAAGTCCGGTGGCTATCTCGTGATCGAACCCA
>JAJEBS010000092.1 GCA_022822425.1 Gemmatimonadota bacterium
GCGCCCCAGAAGCGCTTGAACTCGCCGGTGTCCATGTCCACGACCACGACCCGCTTGTTCAGGTAGCCGTCGGCCATGTAGGCCTCGTTGGCCTCGGCGTCGAAGGCGATCTTGGCGACCCGGCCGAACTGGTCGGTGTCCATGCTGCTCTCGCGCATGCCCGACCGCCCGATCTGCATGAGGAACTCGCCCTCGCGGGTGAACTTGACCACGTGGTTGTCCTGGCCGCCGTTGCCGCCGATCCAGACGTTGTCCATGTGGTCGACCACGATCCCGTGGTTCGAGGTGGGCCACTCGTAATCGGCGCCCTCCTGCGGTCCGCCCCAGGCGTTGACCAGATTGCCCTCCGGGTCGAACTCCAGAACCGGCGGCGCCGGCTGGCAGCACTCGCTGAGGGGCGGATCCTGGGCCAGGCCGATCTCGGTGCGCGCCGCGAACTGGTCCGGGGTGTTGCGGTGCACGATGTAGACGTGATCGCGAGAGTCCACCGCTACGCCGATGGTGGCGCCCAGCAGCCAGTGATTCGGGAGCGGTTTGGGCCAGAAGGGGTCGACCTCGAACATGGGCGCCATGCCGTCGCCTCCGTCCATGTCCATCGACATCTGGGCCGTCTGCATACCGGCGTCGGCGCAGGCCGCCGCGAGGGCGACGAGAATCGCTCCGGAAAGAAGATCGCGTGTTCGTCTCATCCCTTCATCTCCTTTGTCGAAAAGCCGAATGTCCGGCGCTACGCGGAATCTGCGGCACACAGACTACCAGTATACGGCTTCGAGGCCACGCGCGCACATGTTCTGGTGAGCCCGCAGCCCCGGCCTGTTCGGGCAACGCCCGGCCGGTTACGATTCCGGCTCCGGTCGCCGCCGGCGCCGTCCGCCGCGGCGCGTGCACCCTGAGCCTGGGCGCGATCCATCTTCCCGGCAGCAATGCGCAGAACCCGCCTGGCAATCGTCGGTCTCGCCTTCGTCGTCGCGGGGGTCGTGAGCCTGACGCGTCCCTCGGAGCCGCTCGAAGGGGCTCCCGTGCCTCACGACATCCCCGCCGACGCCATCGTGCGCATGTTCGTGAAGCCCGAGGGCGACCGCCTGCGGCTCCTGGTGCGGGTGCCGCTCAACACCATGCAGGACATCGTCTTCCCGACCTTCGGGCCGGGCTATCTCGACATTCCCGAGGCCGAAGACGAAATCCGGCAGGGGGCGATGCTCTGGATCGGCAACCCCCTGCAGCTCTTCGAGAACGGAGAGCGGCTTCCCCTTCCCGAGCTCGTGGCGGCCGTGGTCTCCATTCCCTCGGACCGCTCGTTCACCAGCTACGAGACGGCGCTGGCGCACGTCACCGGGCCGCCGCTTGCTCCCGAGACCCAGCTGGTCTGGCAGCAGGCTCTGCTCGACATCCTCTTCGAGTATCCCATCACCTCCGCCGACTCCGATTTTTCGATGGATCCCGGGCTGGAGCGGCTGGCTCTGCGGGTGAATACCATCCTGCGCTTTCTCCCCGCCGAGGGCTCGGAGCGGCTGTACCAGTACACGGGCCATCCCGGGGTCGTCCGCCTGGACCCGCGCTGGCACCAGGCCGCGTGGCGCTTCGTCGTGCTCGGCTTCCAGCACATCCTGGACGGCATCGACCACCTGCTCTTCCTGCTCTGCCTGGTCGCGCCGCTGCGCAAGATCCGTTCGCTGGTGATTCTCGTCACCGCCTTCACGGTCGCGCACTCGGTGACGCTGGCCGCCTCCGCCTTCAACTTCGCCCCCAACACCCTGTGGTTCCCGCCGCTGGTCGAGACCCTGATCGCCGCCTCGATCGTCTACATGGCGCTCGAGAACATCGTGGGCACGAAGGTGAAGACGCGCTGGATCATCACCTTCGCCTTCGGCCTGGCGCACGGCTTCGGCTTCTCCTTCGCGCTGCGCGAAACCATGCAGTTCGCGGGGTCGCACCTGGTGACCTCGCTCCTGGCCTTCAACGTCGGGGTGGAGCTGGGTCAGCTCGCCGCGCTGCTCATCATCGTTCCGGCGCTGGAGCTGCTCTACCGCTTCGCGATCAAGGAGAAGATCGGCAACATCCTGCTCTCGGCGCTGGTGGCGCACACGGCGTGGCACTGGATGACGGAGCGCTGGGGCGTCCTCACCCAGTACACCTTCCGCTGGCCGGTCTTCGACCTCGGACTGCTGGCGAGCACCCTGGCCCTGGTGGGGCTGACCCTGGCGATGATGGGCGCCACCTGGCTGGTGATCGGCTGGATACGGCGCCCGGAAGGGATGGGGGGAGGGGCCGGGGAGGTGGCGGAGGAGTCCGCTACCTGACGCTCAACGCGAACCGCGCCTCGTCCGTGTCGGCTCGCACGAGTCCTGTCATGCCGGTGACGGCGACTTCCAGCCCGCTCACCTTCCCTCGTCCGCGGCTTCATCGATCATCGCCTTGATGCGCTCGCGCCGGGCCGGGGTCAAATCGCCTTCGGAGAGCTTCAGCAGGGTGGCGACCGCGCCTTCCACGGAGCCGCCGAAGAACGTCGAGAGAACGTGACGCATCGCCGACCGGCTCGCGCGTGGCACCGGCGTGATCGGCGAGTAGACGTAGCGAGGCCCGTCCGGTTCCCGCGTCAGGTGTCCCTTGTTGATCAGGATGCGCAGGATCGAGCGGACGGCCGAGTCCGTCGGCGGGTCCGCCATGCGCTCCCGGATCTGGACGGCGGTGGCGCCACCCGACTCGTAGAGGATGTCCATCACCTGTCGTTCCCGCCTGCTCAGCTGGGGGAGTTCGCTCACCTGTTTCGCGCTCCCTTTTGGTGGGTTCATGCGATGGTGGTGTCGCCGACCATGGTTTTCCAGACACCGTAGCACTTGGATGCTGAAAACTCAACAGTTTGTGTCGAAGGGGAGGCCAAAACCGCGACACGGCAGTGTGAGCGGAGTCGGTCAGGGTGTCTACCGGTTTTCCTGGCGGTCGTTCGGACTGATCATCGCCAAGTGGCCCCGGTGACCCGGAACAACTGGTAGTTCGGGTCGCGCTCGACTACGCCATCGAGACCGAAGGGGTTGCCTCGACTTCCCAACCCGGCCGCGAGTCCCTGGGCAACCGAGTCAACGCCCTACGGCACAACCAGGGACTCGCTTGGTCAGCCGAAGCGTCACACGACGGCTGCCTGTCTTGCAGGATCGCGGCCCAGCCGGGACGTCAGCTGCCGATCCCGAAGCAGTAGAAGAAGCCGTTGCCGCCCGTGCCCTGGAGGTCTTCCTGGCCACAGCCGCGCGAGGCGTGCGCCGAGTTCCAGGAGGTGGGGTTCTGCCCGCCGCCCACGCGGTCGTGGTGGCCCACCAGCGCGCTGCCGTCGCCGCCGTTGCTGGTCCAGTTCTCGCAGGTGGTGTCGCCGTCCGCGTCCGCGGCCATGCCGTCCATGGTCGATCCGGTGATGATGTCGTGCATGTTGGGCGAGTCGCCCCGGCCGTTCACCTGCTCGCCGCGCTCGGTGAGCGAGTTCTCCTTGCCGAGCAGGTTGTTCTCGGAGTGGAGGTCGTCGATGTCCCGGGCCACCATGGTGCCGGCGAAGTTGTACCATGGGCCGTCGCCAATGCGGTCACGGGCGTTCTCCCCGGACTCGCCGGTCGTGCTCAGGTAGGCCCGCCAGATCAGGTCGCCGGCGCCCACCGCGTAGGCGCGGTCCTGGCAGATCTGGTCGGCTCCCCGGAGGCCGCCGAGGTTCGCCCCGTCGCCGGAGCCGGCGCTGGTGAGGAAGAAGTTCATCTGCGCGCTCTGCGCGGCCGCGACGTGGGCGGGCAGCACGAGCATCAGGACGAGGATCGGAAGTAGCGTGCGCATGCGTAGGCTCCTGTTGTTGGGGTGGCCGTCAATCATCGCGATCGAGGTCGCGTCTCCGGTCGGACGCCTGTCCGCTTCGATGGTTGCGCGGGCCGCCTGGAAGCGCGGGGATGTCAAGTTGCAGATTGGTCGACCTCGACGCGCCCGGCAAGATCCTGCGGCCGCTTCCGGATGTCCGGCGGGGATGTGGTCCGGCACGATCGTCGGCCACTCCTCGCCTTCCGGTCTTGCCGGGCGGCAACCCGCGGTTCAATACTGGCACGGACAGCGGCCGGGCACCGTGCCTCCCGGAAGCCGCAAACCATACCCCGTCAACACGGATGGTACTCATGCCAGGAATTCGCAGATGGAGCCCGTGGTCGTTGGCCGCACTTCTCGCCGCTGTGGGCTGTGGCGGCGGAGATGCGGGGGAGTCGATGGACGACGCCGGGATGGCCGGGGAAGCCGCCATGGATGAAGGAGCGATGGCGGTCCACATCACCGAGCCCGCGGACGGCTCGACGGTCGATGGCAACTCCGTTCGGGTGGTGTTCGAAGTCGACAACCTCGAGATCGTCGAGGCGGGGATCATGGACCCCGGGACCGGACATCATCATCTGCTGATCAACGCCGACCTCACGCCGGCCGACCAGCCCATCCCCGCGGTGGAGGGCAGCTACGTCCACTTCGGTCTGGCGCAGACGGAGTACGAGATGACGGACCTGACGCCGGGCGACTACACCATCATTGCGGTGGTCGCCGACGGCCTGCACGTGCCGCTGCAACCCTGGGTGATCGACACGGTTCGCTTCACCGTTCGCTAGCCCGGGACCTCCCCGTTCCCAACGGGACCGGAGCCGAACCGGGACTCGGGGGGGGTGGCCAGTGGCCAGATCGCCCTATCGGGTGCAGGCGATTTCCCCGGGACCTTCCGGATCACCCAGATCGGTCGCTTCCGCGTCCCCGTAGTAGACCGAGCAGCCGTCGTCGTCGTCGAAGGCCTCGTGGTTTGCCGTCGCGGACCAGCCCGTGCCCGATGCTTCCTCGATGTCGACGGTCACCCGGTCCGACGGAGAGAAGTCGAGGTCGTCGAAATCGTCCGAATAGGTCAGTTCGTCGGCGTAGTGGATCTCCTGCTGGGTGGCCAGGTTCCTCAGGTCCGCCTGCATGGTCGCCACGAAGGCCCGGTCGCGCGCCGCCGTCAGCCGCGGAATCGCGATGGTGGCCAGAATGCCGATGATCAGGGTCACCAGAAGCAGCTCGATGAGAGAAAACCCGTGTGAACCGCGCATTGCTCCTCCTGTGATGGTCGCGTCGCGCGATTCACGGGCCGCGCCCCCCGTTTGCAACCCATGAATCCAAACAGTCCAGGCTGGGCGGAGCCATGGCTGGATGGGGCGTCGGGGGCGGAGTCCCTTGTGACGGCGCGGGAGGCTGGCAACGGACGGCGCGGGGCTCACATCTACCGCGCCGCTTGCGCTCCAGGTTAGACTATCCGTCGGTGGGAGCCGAAACGGAAGCGGACTCCGCGGGGACCGGGAGCCCGCACAACCCAAACGACATGCACCGGCTCGACATGAGCCCGTGCGGAGAGCGGACATGGAAAACGGCGGGGCGGAGAACGGCACTCTTTCGATCACCGACAATCGTACCGGCGCCAGGTACGAGGTCGACATCCTCGAAGGCGATGTCATCCGGGCCATGGACCTGCGCCGAATCAAGGTCCGGGACTCGGATTTCGGCATGATGGCGTACGATCCCGGCTTCTCGAACACGGCCAACACCCGCAGCACCATCACCTACATCGACGGCTCAAAGGGGATCCTGCAGTACCGCGGCTATCCCATCGAGCAGCTGGCGGGGAAGGCCACGTTCCTCGAGGTGGCCTACCTGATCCTCAAGGGTGAGCTGCCGACCTCCGACGAACTGGACACTTTCCGCGACGAAGTCAGGATTCACACCTACATCCACGAGAACCTGACCAAGCTGATCGACGCCTTCCGCTACAACGCGCACGCGATGGGAATGGCGATCAGCACGGTGGCGGCGATGTCCACCTTCTATCCGGAAGCCCGGAACATCCACGACCCGGAGAATCGCTGGAAGCAGATCGTGCGCCTGATCGCCAAGATGCCGACGATCGCCGCCTTCACCTATCGCCATCACAAGGGGCTCCCGCTCGCCTATCCCGACAACGCCCTCAACTACACGCAGAACTTCCTGTCGATGCTCTTCCGCGTAGGCGTGCGCGAGTACGAGCCGCATCCGGCGCTGGAGCGCGCCCTGGAGGTGCTCTTCATCCTCCACGCCGACCACGAGCAGAACTGCTCCACCACCGCGATGCGGGTCATCGGCAGCTCCCAGTCCGACCCGTATTCCGCCCACGCGGGCGCCATGGCGGCACTGTTCGGACCCCTCCACGGGGGCGCCAACGAGGCCGTCCTGCGCATGCTGGAGGAAATCGGCAGCACCGACAACATCCCCGAGTTCATGGCGAGCGTGAAACGGGGAGAACGGCGCCTGATGGGCTTCGGACACCGCGTGTACAAGGCCTACGATCCGCGTGCCAGCATCATCAAGGAGACCGCGCACGAGGTGTTCGAGGTGCTCGGCAAGAATCCGCTTCTCGACATCGCCCTGGAACTCGAGAAGATCGCGCTGGGGGAGGAGTACTTCATCCGGCGCAACCTGTATCCCAACGTCGACTTCTACTCGGGCCTCATCTACCAGTCGATGGGGTTCCCGTCGGAGATGTTCCCGCTGCTCTTCGCCATTCCCCGGACCGTGGGCTGGCTCACGCAGTGGGAGGAGATGGTCAACGACCGCGAGCAGCGCATCGCGCGTCCGCGCCAGGTCTTCGTGGGCCCCGAAGAGCGTCCCTACCCGCAAAGCGGTTGATCGAACTCCTCGACCTCGAACATCTGGGTCTCAAGGGCGCGATCTCGTCCTTCTTGCTGGAGGTCCCCGAGCCCGTTCTGGTCGATCCGGGACCCGCGACCTGCCTGGACATGCTCCGGGCCCGCCTCGCGCAGCGGGGTCTTGCGGTCGGCGACCTGCGCGCCGTCTTCCTCACCCACATCCATCTGGACCACGGCGGCGCCGCGGGGCACCTGGTGAGCGAGAACGACGGCCTGACCGTGCATGTCCACACGGACGCAGCGCCCCACGTCGCGGATCCGGACCGGCTGGTGCGGAGCACGCGGCGCACCTTCGGCGAAGCCCACGACCGCCTGTGGGGCGAGGTGCGCCCGGTCCCGCCGCGCAACATCCGTCCCTGGGAGCCGGGCGGCCGCTCTCCGCTGCGGCTCCTGCGCCCCATCGCGACGCCGGGACACATCGGTCATCACGTGGCCTGGCTGCACGACCGCGACGGCGTGCTGTTCTGCGGCGACGCGCTGGGCGTGATCCTCGATCGCCGGGCCCCCGTGCATCCCCCCACGCCCGCGCCCGGCGTGGACGCGGCGGCCTGGCAGGAGACGCTCGAGCGCGTGCGCATCTACGATCCCGACCGCTTCGCGGTGGCCCACTTCGGCATCTACGAGGACTTCGAGGCGCGGCGGAAGGAGCTGAGCGAAGCGCTGTCGGCGCTCGAGGACAGGGTGCGGGCCGGTTCGGTTGCGGACGACCACCGGCTGGCCGAGGAGTACGAGACCGAGACCAGGGAACGGCAGGCGGCGGTAATCGGGCAGGAGAGAGCCCGGCGCTACTTCGATGTCTTTCACGCTGCCAACGACTGGGCGGGAATGCGGCTGTATCTGAAGCGCCTCGCTTGACCCTGCGCCGCTCATCCCTATCTTTCGCCGTTGACAACGCGGAAGCGAGGATCGCACGTTCCCTCCACCTTCGGCGCCTTGCGCCGCAGGGTTACGAGACGGGTCGGCCGGCGAGCAGCGTCGATCGGCCACCCGGCATTTCGTGTCCCGGGGTGGCCTGGGTTTTTTTGTCCCACGATCCCGCCGGAGGGCGGGTTCACTGAACCACGGAGGAACAAGCCATAAAGGAACAGAGGATCCGAGTCAACGACCAGATCAGAATCAGTCCCGTTCGGCTCATCGACGAGCGGGGCGCGCAGGTGGGTATCGTCTCCATAGAGGAGGCGCGTGACAGGGCCGGCAGGGCCGGTCTGGATCTGGTCGAGGTGGCGCCGGCCGCGCGTCCGCCCGTATGCCGGCTCATGGACTACGGGAAGTACAAGTACAACGCGGCCCGCAAGGCCAAGGAAGCAAAGAAGAAGCAGCATCACATACAGATCAAGGAAGTGAAGTTCAGGCCGGGAATCGAGGATCACGACTACGACTTCAAGGTCCGGCACGCCCGCCGCTTCCTCGGCGACGGCAACAAGGTGAAGCTGACGATGATGTTCCGCGGGCGGCAGCTCTCCCACCCCGAGATTGGGCTGGAGGTGCTGAGGCGGGTGACGGAGGACCTGGAAGAGATTTCCAAGATAGAGACGCGCCCGGTGAGGGAAGGGCGCACCATGACGATGGTTCTGGCTCCGAGGAGTTGATCGTGCCGAAGATGAAGACCAACCGCGGAACGGCCAAGCGGGTCCGCCGCACCGGCCGCGGCAAGCTCCGCAGGATGAGGGCGTACAAGAGCCACATCCTCACCAAGAAGACCCGGAAGCGGAAGCGCCGCCTGCGGTCCGCCACGCTGGTATCCGGCGCGGACGAGCGAAGGCTCCGCCGCCTGCTTCCCAACTCATAAGGCCGCGGGAGAGAGAACCCCATGCCCAGAACGACCGGCGCCCCCGCGCGCAAACGTCGCAAGAAGAAGATTCTTCGCCAGGCCAAGGGCTACTTCGGCGCCAGAAAGAAGCTGTACCGCACGGCGAAGGACGCCGTGGAGCGCGGTTGGGAGTACGCCTACCGGGACCGCAAGCAGAAGAAGCGGAACTTCCGGCGGCTCTGGATCACGCGCATCAACGCGGCCTCGCGGCAGCACGACCTGTCCTATTCCCGGTTCATCAACGGCCTTCAGCGGGCGGGTGTCGAACTCGACCGCAAGTCGCTGGCGGACCTGGCCGTGCGCAACCCGGAGGCGTTCGCAGCCCTTGCGGACCGCGCCAAGCAGGGACTGGCCGGTGCCTGAGCGCGGTTCGCGCGCCTGATCCGACCCTTCGTGTCCGAGGCCGGCTCTCTCATCGATGAGCTCCGGGCGCTCGAACGGGAGGCGCAGGATGCCATCGCCGGGACGAGTGATCCCGCTGCCCTGGAGCAGGTCCGGGTAGCGTTCCTGGGCCGCAGGGAAGGGCGCGTATCGCGGATCCTGCGCCAGCTCGGCGGCCTCGCTCCGGAAGCACGCCCGGCCGTGGGCGCCGAAGCGAACCGGGTCAAGCAGGTGCTGCGCGGCGCGCTGGAAGAGCGGGAACGCGGCTTCGCACGGGAACGCGCGGACGCCCGTACGCCGGCGCGGGACCTCACGCTTCCCGGGCGGGACCGATGGCGGGGCGCCCGCCACCCCGTCACCCTGGTGGTCGACGAGATCTGCGACATCTTCGCGCGTCTGGGATTCACTCGCGCCCGGGGGCCCGAGGCCGAGACCGAGTGGTACAACTTCGTCGCGCTCAATACGCCCCTGGACCATCCCGCCGCGGACGAGCAGGACACCCTCTACCTGAAGGGCGGGGGGCTCCTGCGCAGTCACACCTCTCCGGTCCAGATCCGCATCCTCGAGGAATACCCCCCGCCCGTGCGCATCCTCGCCCCCGGTCCGGCCTACCGCCGCGACACCTGGGACGCCACGCACGCGCCCGCGTTCTTCCAGATCGAAGGACTGGCGGTGGATGAGGGAATCACCTTCGTGGACTTCAAGGCCACCCTCTCGGAGTTCGCTCGCCGGTTCTGGGGACCCGGCACCCGCGTCCGCTTCCGGCCCGGCTACTTCCCGTTCACGGAACCGAGCGCGGAGGTCGACGTGAAGCGGCGCGTGGTGGGTGCCGACGGCAGCGTCGAGGAGACCGCCTGGCTGGAGATCATGGGAGCCGGAATGGTCGATCCGGCGGTGCTCGAGAACGTGGGCATCGATCCCGAACGCTATTCGGGCTGGGCCTTCGGCATGGGGCCCGCGCGCATCGCCATGATCAAGTACGGGATCACCGACATCCGGATGCTCTACGAGAACGACATCCGCTTCCTCGCCCAGTTCGCATGAACGTCTCGCGCCGGTGGTTGCAGGCGGTGGCGCCCGGGCTCGATCTGGGTGCCGGGGAAATCGCGGCCCGGCTGGCGATGCGCGGCGCGCCCGTGGAGCGGATCACCGACCTGGCCGCCGGGATCGCCGGGGTGGTGATCGGGCGCGTGCAGCGCGTGCGCCGGCACCCGAACGCGGACCGGCTGTCCGTCTGCGAGGTCGACGGGGGCAACGGCACCGTGCAGGTGGTGTGCGGGGCGCCCAACGTCCGCGCCGGCGCCTGCTATCCCTTCGTGCCGGTGGGCGCCGTACTTCCCGGGGACGTCCGCATCAAGCGCGTCCGCATCCGCGGCCAGGAGTCGCGCGGCATGCTCTGTTCGGCCCGCGAACTGGGGCTGGGCACCGACCACCGCGGCATTCTGGAGCTGGCGGGACAGTTCGACCCGGGAAGCCCCTTCGCTCCCACCGTCGGCCTGGACGACCACCGTCTGGATGTCGAGGTCTCGCCCAATCGGGGGGACCTGCTCTCCCACGTGGGCGTGGCGCGCGAGCTGGTCGGTGAAGACGGGATCCGCCTGGCCGAGCTCCCCGGGGCGGTCGAGCACGAGCTCACGGTGCGCACCGGGTCACCCGCGGTCGACGGGGCGGGGGTGCGCGTTCGCATCGACGACCCGCGGCAGTGCCGGCGCTACATGGCGGCGGTCGTGCGCGGGGTGCGCGTCGGCCCCTCGCCGGAGTGGCTGGCGTCCCGCCTGCGGGCTGCCGGCGCCCACCCCATCAACAACGTGGTGGACGCCACCAACTACGTGCTGCTGGAGCTGGGTCAGCCGCTGCACGCCTTCGATCTTGCCAGGGTCGCGGGACCCGGGATCGTGGTGCGGGGGGCCCGGCAGGGCGAGACGGTGCGGACGCTGGACGGCGAACGGCGCGAACTGGACGAGGGAATGCTCCTCATCTGCGATCCCGGGGAGGCGCTGGCCATAGCCGGGGTCATGGGCGGAAGCGAATCCGAGATCGGCGAGGGGACCACGGACGTCCTCCTGGAATGCGCGCTCTTCAACCCGAAGGGGGTGCGCGCGGTGCGGCGGGCGCTGGGCATGTCGACCGACGCCAGCTACCGCTTCGAACGCGGAGTCGACCCGGCCGGGCTGGAGCTGGCGATTCGGCGCACGGTTTCGATCATCGTCGCGACCGCGGGCGGCGAGCCGGCGCCCACCCTCCTCGACGCCTGCCCCCGGCCCTGGCGCGCGCCCGTCGTGGCGCTTCGGCCCGACCGGGTGGGGCAGCTGCTGGGCGTCCGCTTCGAAGCCGGTGACATCGTGAACCTGCTCGAGCCCCTGGGATACCGCTGCAGGCCGGCCGCCGGCGCGCTTGAGGTCACGGTCCCGGGGCACCGGAGCTACGACACCCTGCGCGAGGTCGACCTGGTCGAAGAGATCGCGCGCGTCCACGGGTACGACCGCTTCCCGGACGGCCTGGGCGCCTTCCGCCCGGGAACGGTTCCGGACGACCCCCTGCTGCGGTTGCACGACCGTCTCAGGACGATCCTGGTGGGCCGCGGGTTCCTGGAGGCGCACACGACCGCGTTCGCGCCCGCGGAGGAGGGAGAGGTGGAGGTGCTCAACCCGGTCTCCGCGGAAGAGAGCCACCTGCGCCGGACCGTGCTCTTCGGGCTTCTGCACGCGGTCGAGCACAACTTCGCCCGGGGCGCCCGCGACATCCGGCTCTTCGACATGGGCGCGGTATTCGGCACCGACGGGTCCGGCGGGTTGCCGCGCGAGACCAATCGGCTGGCGGTCGCGATGACCGGGCGCCGGCGGCCCCACCACTGGTCCGCCGGGGATCGGTCGTGGGACGAGTGGGAGCTGCGCGGCCTGGCCGAGGAACTGGTCGCGGCCGTGCTCCCGGGGGAGTGCTCGGTGGAGCCCGGCACCTTCGACTCGGCATTCTTCGAGGAGGGGTGCGAGTTTCTGCTGCGGGCGGCCGACGGCTCGGTGATGGGCGGTGCCGGCAAGGTGCGCGCGGACCGGGTGGATGCGCCCGTCTGGGCCGGACCGGTCTGGGGACTGGAACTCGAACTGGGGGACGGTGTCCGGGGGCGGCCCGACCCGGCCTTCCGGCCACTTCCCGCCTTCCCGGCGGTGGAGCGTGACCTGGCCCTGCTGATTCCGGATTCGCTTCCGGCCCGGCAGGTGCTGGAGTTCCTGGAAAAGGGCGGAGACAGGGATCTCGTCGGAGTTTCCGTCTTCGACCTGTTCCGCGGCGGGGATGTGCCGGACGGCTACCGGTCGATCGGATTCCGCCTGCGCTTTCAGTCGGGACGCCGGACCCTGACGGATAACGCCGTCGATCGCGCGGTGCGGCGTCTCGTCCGGCGACTCAAGGAGGAGTTTGGTGTCGAACCCAGAGCAGGCGCAGCAGCCTCCGGACGCTAGCGAGCCCTTCGCGCGCCTGGAGTCGGCGGTCCGGCGACTTATCCGGCAGAGCGCGGAACTGAGGGCCGAACTGCGGTCGGCCCGGGAGCGAAACGAGGAGCTGATGGAGTTCCTCGCTCCCATCGCCGACGGCGAAGCAAGCCCGGAAAGCGTGGTGGAAAGACTGCGCGCGGCCGAGCGCGAGCGACGTGAGTTGGAGGAGCGTCTCGAACGGGGCCGCGCGGTGGTGGAGAGAATGATCGCCCGCATACGATTCCTGGAGGGTCGCGATGGCTGATCCCGAGCACGCAGTCTCGCTGACGGTCGAGATCGGGGGCGAGAAGTACGCCATCCGGTCCACCGCCGATCGCGAGGAAGTCGAGCGATGTGCCCGTTTCCTGGATGAGAACATCAGCGAGGTTCACCGCGGGGCCGGGTTGATGGACGCGTACAAGGCCACGATTCTCGCGGCCCTCTCCATCACTGCGCGGTATTTCGAGGCCCGGGCCGATCTGGCCCGTCTGCGCGCGCGGATGGCGCGCCGGTCCGGATCGCTCGCAGAGGAAGTCGAGGCCGAGTTGGCGGAGGATGCCGCATCCTGATCCCGGCACATCGCTTGCGCCCGTGCGCTCCATCCTCATATTGTGACGAGTTTTAGATAGCATTCCGCCCGTCGCCGCCTGATACGGCGCGGGCACGGAATCGGTCAGGGTCTGCTTCGTCCCCGGTCGGAACGGCCCCACGGAAATGGAACTGGCAGGCGCGCGTGCGCCTGATCCGGAGCGCATACAATGGACCCGCAAAGCGTTTTGCTTGCGGCGGTCGTGATGGCGTTCGGCTCCGCAGCCGGATATTTGCTGGGGCGGGGCATCGAGCGCTCCAGGCAGAAAAAGGAACGTGCCGCCGCCCGCGACGATGCGTCGCGCATCATCGCCCGCGCCAACGAGGAAGCCGACACCACCCTCAAATCCGCCGCCCTCCAGGGCAAGGAGGAGGTCTACCGGCTTCGCGAATCCTGGCAGTCCGAGGAAGCTCGGCGCCGCGAAGAGGTCAAGACGATCGAGCGCCGCATCGGCGAGCGGTCGGATTCCCTGGATCGCAAGTTCGACCGCCTGAACGAGCGCGAGACCCGCCTGGAGGAGGGCAAGAGGGGGCTGGAGCAGCGAGAGAAGACGCTCCAGCGGCGCAACGGCGAGCTGGACCGGAGGGTCGAGGAGGTCGAGGCTTCCGAGCGGTCGGTGCAGAGTACGCTCGAGTCGCTGGCCGGCCTCTCCGCCGGCGAAGCCCGCGGCCTCCTGATGAAGAACCTGGAGGACGAGGCCCGCGCCAGGGCCGCCAGCACCGTCCGCGCCATCGAGGCCGAGGCGAAGCGCACCGGCGAGCGCGAGGCGCGCAAGATCATCGCCCATGCGATCCAGCGCATGGCGGCGGAGCAGACCGCCGAGATGACGGTGTCGGTCGTACAGCTGCCGTCCGACGAGATGAAGGGCCGCATCATCGGGCGCGAGGGCCGCAACATCCGCGCCTTCGAGCAGGCCACGGGGATCGACGTCATCATCGACGACACCCCCGAAGCCGTCATCCTCTCCGGGTTCAACCCCATCCGCCGGGAGGTGGCCCGGGTCGCCCTCGGCAAGCTCGTCGAGGATGGCCGGATCCATCCCGCCCGCATCGAGGACCTGGTCAAGAAGAGCGAGAAGACCGTAAGGCGGACGATGCTCGCGGCCGCGGAGGAAGTGCTCTACGAGCTGGGAATCCACGACGTGCACCCCAAGATCATCCAGGCGCTCGGTCACCTTCGCTTCCGCACCTCCTACGGCCAGAACCAGCTGCTGCACTCGAAGGAGGTGGCGCTGCTGGCGGGAGGCATGGCCGCGGAAATGGGGCTCGATGTGCAGATCGCCAAGCGGGCCGGGCTTCTGCACGATGTGGGGAAGGGGATGACTCACGACCAGGAAGGGACCCATGTGGAGCTGGGATACGCGCTCTGCGAGAGGTATCGCGAGCCGGATCAGGTCCTGAACGCGATCCGCGCGCACCACGACGAGGAGCCCCACCGCTACGCGGAGACGTTCCTGGTGACGGCGGCTGACGCGATCTCGGGATCCCGTCCGGGGGCGCGCCGGGAGATGTTCGACAGCTACGTGAAGAGGTTGGAGAAGATCGAGAACACGGTACTCGAATATCCCGGAGTGGAGCGCTGCTTCGCGATCCAGGCGGGACGGGAGGTGCGGGTCATGGTGGAACCGGAACGGGTCTCGGACGACGAAATGAACACGCTCTCGGAGAACATCGCGCGCCGCTTCGAGGAAGAGCTGCGCTATCCAGGCCAGATCAAGATCGTGGTGATTCGTGAAACCCGCGCCGTGGGGTTCGCCCGATGAGCGCCGCGATCATCTCGGGGACGGAGATCGCGGGTGCGATTCGCGAGGAGCTTCGTGAGCGGGTCGCCCTCCTCGGGGAACGGGACGGGCTGGTGCCCGGGCTCGCAACCGTGCTGGTGGGGGACGACCCGGCGAGCCACAGCTATGTGCGGATGAAGAACCGCGCCGCACGCGCCGCCGGGATCCACTCCCGCCAGATCACCCTGCCGGGCTCGACGCCCGAGGCCGAACTGCTGGGACTGCTCGACGGGCTCAACGCCGACCCCGCGATTCACGGCATCCTCGTGCAGCTTCCCCTGCCGGACCAGATTCGCGACCAGGTGGTGCTCGACCGGATTCTGCCCGGGAAGGATGTGGACGGTTTCCACCCGGTGAACGTCGGCCGGCTGGCCACGGGCGCCCCCGATGTGCTGGCCCCCTGCACGCCCGCCGGGGTGATCCAGATGCTGTTGCGCTCGGGCGTCGATCCCTCGGGCAGGCACGCGGTGATCGTGGGACGCTCCAACATCGTGGGGAAGCCGATGGCGTCGCTGCTCATGCGCAAGGCCCCCGGGGGCAACGCCACGGTCACCGTCGCCCACAGCCGCACGCCCGATCTGGGTGCCGTGACCCGGCTCGGCGAGATCCTGATCGTGGCCATCGGGCGTCCCGGAACCGTCACCGGCGAAATGGTGCGCCCCGGGGCCACGGTGATCGACGTGGGCACCAACCGGGTGGAGGACGCGACCCGCGAACGGGGATACCGCATCACGGGCGACGTGGTCTTCGACGAGGTCAGGGAGGTCGCGGGCGCGATCTCGCCGGTTCCCGGGGGGGTCGGCCCGATGACCATCGCGATGCTGCTTTCCAATACGGTCGACGCCGCCGTGCGCCTGCACGCGGACGGAGGCGGGGGCTGAGCCGCCCCATGGCCGCGGAGGACGGGTCGCTCGACCTCTTCCGGCACGCTGCGCGCAGGGAGCAGTCGCGCCCGGCGGCGGGCGCCCCGGTGGAAGCGCCGGTACGGGCTTCCGGGCAGCCCGGCGGAGACGCGGAGCCGTGGACGGTCGCCCGGTTGAACCGTCGCGCGCGGTTGCTGCTCGAGCATGGCATCCAGGACCTCTGGGTGGCCGGCGAGGTCGGCAACTGGCGGCGCACCGCCGCGGGGCACCGGTACTTCACGCTCAAGGACGAGACCGCGCATATCGGCGCCGTCATGTTCGCCAGCGACGCCCGCCGGCTTCCGGCCGACCCGGAGGACGGCACCCGGGTGCGGGCGTTCGGCTCGGTGACGATCTACGAAGCGCGCGGACGGTACCAGCTGCGCGTGCGCAGGCTGACGGCCGGGGACGGTGAGGGGCTGTGGCGCCGGGCCTTCGAACAGGTGCGGCGCAAGCTGGCGGCGGAGGGGCTGATGGATCCCGCCCGCAGGCGCGCGCTGCCGGCATGCCCGGCCTGCGTGGGCGTGGTGACCTCCGCCACGGGGGCCGCCCTCCACGACATCCTGTCGGTGATCGGGGCGCGGGCTCCCTGGACGCGGGTGCTGCTGAGGAGCGCGCGCGTGCAGGGAGAGGGCGCCGCGGAGGACGTGGCGCGGGCCATCGACGAGATCGGTCGCAGCGGACGGGCGGACGTCGTCCTGGTGGGACGCGGAGGGGGTTCGCTCGAGGACCTGTGGGCCTTCAACCGGGAGGAGGTCGCGCGCGCGATCGCCGCCTGCCCGGTACCCGTGGTCTCCGCCGTGGGCCACGAGGTGGATGTCACCATCGCGGATCTGGTGGCCGACCTGCGCGCCCCCACCCCCTCGGCCGGGGCGGAGGCGGTGGTTCCCGACCGCGCGGTGCTGGGGCGTCGCCTGGCCGGTCTGCGCCCGCGCCTGTCCACCGGCCTCCGGCGCTCCGTGCATCGCTACCGCGACCGCCTGGAATCCCGCGCCGGCCGGCTCCGCCGGGGAATGGACGACGTCATCGAGCCGCGGACCGCCCGGGTCTTCGACCGCAGCCAGCGGCTGGCGGTGGCGATGCGCGCCCGGCTCGCCTCCCGGCGTGCCCGGCTGGAGGGCGCCTCCGGGCGCCTCGACGCTCTCTCTCCCCTGGCCACCCTCGGCCGGGGGTACGCGGTGCCGCTCGACGGCTCGGGCCGGGTGCTCAGGAACGTCGCCGGATTCCCGCGGGGATCCTCCTTCGACCTGCGGGTGGTCGACGGCAGTGTCGGATGCCGTGTGACCGGGACGCGGCGCGACGGGGGCGGCGTCGTCGGCGCCGGCCGCAAGGAAGCCACCGATCCGGAGCAGCCCTGAATGGATGAGCGCGCCCGTCCGTCGGGAGACGATCCACGGCCACTGTCGGTGGAGGAGCGACTGCGGCGTCTCGACCGCATCGTTGCCGCGCTCGACGCCGATGACGTCGAGCTGGAGCAGAGCCTTGCGCTTTTCGAGGAAGGAATCCGGCACGTTCGCGCGGCGGAGCGGCTGCTGTCGTCGGCCGAGCTTCGCGTCGAGGAGCTGATCGAGGGCGAAGCCCGCCGGCGGAAGGAAGCCGGGTGAGCGGGACTCCCGCGGCGCGGGCGACCCCGGCGCCGAGCGGCCCCTTCGACCTGGCATCATTCCTGGACGAGCAGGGGAGGAGGGTCGGGCCGGCCCTGGAACGGGCCCTCGCCGCTCTGACCCTCCGGGCCGGTCCTTCCCTCGGCCCGGTGTTGCGGCATGGGCTGCTTACCGACGGCAAGCGGGTCCGGCCCATCCTGTGCGTCGCGGCGTACGCCGCCTGCGGCGAAAGAGTCGAGGACGGCTGCTACGATCTGGCCGCGTCCATCGAGATGATCCACGCCTACTCCCTCATGCACGACGACCTCCCGTGCATGGACGACGCCGAGCTGCGCAGGGGATCTCCCACCCCGCACCGCGTGTTCGGGGCCCGGAGCACGGCCCGGGCCGCGGCGACGCTGATTCCGGGAGCCGCGCTGCAGGCATGGCGCGCCTCGGTCGAACTGGGATGCGCGAACGAGACCGCGCGCGAGATTGTGCGCACGCTGATGCGGGCCGCGGGCGCGGGAGGCATGGTCGGTGGTCAGGCCCTCGACCTCGAATCGGAGGGCCGGACCCTGTCGGCGGATCGGCTGGACCGGTTGCACGCGCTCAAGACCGGGGCGCTCCTGGCGGCGGCCCCCCGGATCGGTGGGCTGGCCGCCGGGGCCGACGGGCGCCGCATCGAAGCCCTCGAGCGCTACGGGCGCGCCCTGGGGCTGGCATTCCAGATTGCGGACGATATCCTGGACGCCACCTCCTCGGCCGACCAGCTGGGAAAGAACCCCAGCGATCGGGCCCTGCGCAAATCGACCTACGTCAGCTTCTACGGGCTGGACGGGGCACGCCGCCGGGCGCTCAGGCAGGTCTCGCTGGCCAACCGGGCACTGGCCGGCGCCGGGCTCGATTCCCCGCCCATGGCGGCCATCGCCGAGTACGTCGTGCACCGCAGCCGGTAGAGGTATCTGCAACAGTGGGACGCGAATCCGGTTATATTACGGATTGGGTCCCGGCAACCACGGGATTACGACTACCGCAGATGGAGTGATATGGGGTGGCCATTCTGGACTACGTCAAGCGTCCGGCGGATGTGCGCAGGCTCTCGCGTTCCCAGCTGCCGGACCTCGTGCGCGAGGTGCGTGAACGCCTCATCGATGTCGTCGCGAAGGTGGGGGGACACTTCGGAGGAAGCCTGGGCGTCGCCGAACTCACGGTGGCGCTGCATTACGTCTTCGACACCCCTCGCGACCGTGTCGTGTGGGACACGGGCCACCAGGCCTACATCCACAAGATCCTCACGGGGCGGAACGACCGCCTGGACACCATCCGCCGCAAGGAGGGTCTGGCGCCCTTCCTGCGCCGGGTCGAGTCGGAGTTCGACGTCTTCGGCGCGGGACACGCCGCGACCTCCATCTCGGCGGCGGTGGGGATGGCCATCGGACGCGATCACAAGGACGAGGACTTCGACGTCGTCGCGGTCATCGGGGACGGCGCCATCGGGTGCGGGCTCGCCTACGAAGCCCTGAACAACGCGGGCGCGAGCGAGCGCAATCTCATCGTGGTCCTCAACGACAACGACATGTCGATCGCTCCCAACGTGGGGGCGATGAACAAGTATCTGAACGGTGTCATCACCAATCCCCTCTACAACCGGGTCCGCGATCAGGTGAAGGAGCTGATGGGGCGCGTCCCCACGAGCCTCTCCGACGTGATGCAGTCGGCCACGGGCAGGTTCGAGGAGAGCGTGAAGCACCTGTTCGTTCCCGGGATGATCTTCGAGGAGCTGGGATTCCGCTACTTCGGGCCCTTCGACGGGCACGACATTCACGGGGTGGTGAACACCCTGCAACGGGTCCGCCGGATGAACGGGCCGGTGCTGGTGCACCTGGTGACCCAGAAGGGGAAGGGCTACGAGCCCGCCGAGGAGGATCCGGTCAAGTGGCACGCATCCTCCCCGTGGGACAAGATCACCGGACTTTCGCCGAAGAAGCCGGTGGGCCTGCCCCGCTATCAGAAGCTGTTCGGCAGGGGGCTGACCGATCTTGCGGCCGAGGACGACCGCATCGTGGCCATTACGGCCGCAATGCCGAGCGGAACCAGCACCGACATTTTCGAGAAGGCGTTCCCGAGCCGCCACTTCGACGTGGGCATCGCGGAGGCGCACGGTGTGACGTCGGCCGCCGGCATGGCTACGGAAGGCGTGCGCCCGGTCGTGGCCATCTACTCCACGTTCCTCCAGCGGGGCTTCGACTCCATCGTGCACGATGTCGCCCTGCAGGATCTTCCGGTGATGTTCTGCATGGACCGGGCAGGGGTGGCGGGCGCCGACGGTCCGACCCATCACGGCGCCTTCGACATCGCCTACATGCTGCTCGTTCCGGGCATGACGGTCACCGCGCCCAAGGACGGCGCGGAGCTCATCGGCCTGATCAGGACCGGCCTCGCGCACGACGCGGGCCCGTACAGCATCCGCTACCCGCGCGACGCGGTTCCCGCCGCGGTTCCGCCGACCGCGGAGATCGATGCGGTCCCGTACGGGAGCTGGGAGGTCGTGCGCGAGGGATCGGACCTGGCGATTCTCGCGGTGGGAACCATGGTCCTGGAAGCGCTTTCCGCGGCCGACCAACTGGCTGGAGCGGGTATCGACGCGACCGTCGTCAACTGCCGCTTCCTCAAGCCTTTCGACGAGCAGGTTCTCGAGCGCGTGCTGCGCTCGCACACGCACATCCTGACGGTCGAGGAGGGTACCGTCGTCAACGGGTTCGGGGCCTTCATGGCGCGCGAGATCCAGGCGCGCGCGGGATCGCGCCCGACCGTGAGAACGATGGGGTTGCCGGACGTCTTCATCGAGCACGGGGACAGGGGGCTGCTGCTGGCGGAGGTGGGACTGGACGCGAAGGGGATTGCGCGGGAAGCCCTGCGGCTGGCCGAGCGCAACCCCGAAATTCGCGTGCTGGCGACCAGAGAGAGCGCGTAAGCCCAGCGGGACGCGTCATGGTTCCGCCTCCCGTCCGCCGCATCGGCATCTTCGCGCTTCCCGGGCAGCCGGGGCTCGCGCCGGCGCTGGCGCGTCTCGACCAACTCGCGCGCAGGTTCGACATCGAGATGGCCTGCGAGCCCGACATCCTCGCGCT
>JAJEBS010000294.1 GCA_022822425.1 Gemmatimonadota bacterium
GTCCGGGGCATCGTGCTCGCCGGGGGCCGCGGGTCCCGGGAGGTGCAGGAGAAAGCCGAGGAGATGGGGGTCGTCTTCCGGCGCACCCATCGCTTCCGCACCGGCACCGACAACCTCTACCCGCAGAAGGCAAGGCTGCTGCTGCTGCTGTCGCTCGCATTCACGGACGACCCCGACCAGGTGGACGCCTGGTTCGAGGAGTTGGCCGGGGCCGAATTCAGGGTCGATCCCGGGAGATAGCAACCCGGGGGCCGCCCCGCGTGTCCATGGGAAGGCGCTTTTCCCCGCTGGCGCGCCCGGCTACGTTGCCGGCTCGATTGCTGTACGCATGACCAAAGGATGTATCCAGATGCCTCGATTTCCGCTTCTCCGCCCCGCCGCCCTGCTGGCCGCATGGGTCGCCGGATCCGTCCCGGCCGCCGTCCCCGCGCTCGCCCAGGCGCCCCCCGACGATCGGGGCACGGTCGCGGTCGGGCTTCTGCTGCGCCAGCTGGACGGCGTGAAGCGTGTACTGATGACGGCGGCGCACCCGGACGACGAGGACACCAACACGATCACCACCCTCGCCCGCGGCATGGGTGCACGCACGGCCTATCTGGCGCTCACCCGGGGCGAGGGAGGGCAGAACCTCATCGGCACCGAGTTCTGGGAAGGGCTGGGGATCATCCGCAGCAACGAACTCGTGGCCGCGCGCGCGATCGACGGCGGCGAGCAGTTCTTCACCCGGGCCATCGACTTCGGCTTCTCGAAATCCGCGGACGAGACGCTCTCCAAGTGGCCGCGCGAGGAAATTCTCGCGGATGTCGTGTGGGCCATCCGGCGTTTCCGGCCGCAGGTCATCGTCTCGGTGTTCAGCGGCACGCCGAGGGACGGTCACGGTCAGCATCAGACAGCGGGCATTCTCACGCATGAGGCCTTCGATGTGGCCGCGGACCCGAGCCGCTTCCCGGAACAACTCGGGGACGGGATCGAGGCCTGGCAGGCCGACAAGCTCTATCTGGCGCGAGGCGGATTCGTGGGAGGTGAGTCGGTCACGCTGCAACCGGGAGCCTTCGATCCGCTCCTGGCGCGCTCCTATCTCCAGGTCTCGATGGATTCGCGCAGCCAGCACCGTTCCCAGGACATGGGATCGGCGCAGCCGATGGGCCCGCGGCAGTCGATCCTGGCGCTGGTGAAGACGGCGGAGGGCGTCGACGGCACCGGCAGTTTCTTCGCAGGCGTCGATACGACCTTCGCGGGCCTGATTGCGCAGGCCGTACCGCCGAGCGAGGCATCCCAGGGGGAGATCGAGACCTATCGGGCAGCCATCGGGGTCGCGGGGGCTTCGCTGGATGCGATGGCGCCGGAGCAGGCCGCCCCGGCGCTGGCGCGCGCCCTGGACGCGCTGGAACGCATCATCGAGCGCGCGGACGGCCCGAACGCGCCCCCCGAGGTTACCGAGGCGCTCGCGCGCAGACATCGCCTGGTGCGCCAGGCCCTTCTCGCCTCCTCCGCGGTACTGACGCAGGTGCGCGCGAGCGACGACCTGGTGGTGCCCGGGGAGACCTTCGAGGTGCGGGTCGATCTCTGGAACGCCGGACCCTATCGGGTCGAGGGAGCCGGACCGGGGCTGGCGCTCCCGGAGGGCTGGAACGCGGACCTGCTCGCGGGCAGAACCATCGACACGGGCGGGTTCGGTCCCCGCCGGACCTCGCTGACCACCGTTTCCGGAACCTCGGAGACGCTCGCGCCCGGCGAGATCCGCCGCTGGGTGTTCCGCGTGCAGGTGCCTGCGGACGCCGATCCCTCCCGGCGCTATTACCTGCGTGAGCCCCGGGAGGGCGACATCTACGCCTGGCCGGACGACCGGCAACTGCGCGGCCTGCCCCACGACCCCCCCGTCGTGACCGGCGGCGCGCGCTTCGAGCTGGTCATGGAGGGCGGTCCGACCGGTTCGCCGACCCGGATGGCCCTCGCCAGCGACGACGCAGCGCGCTACTACGGGGTCGACCCCGCACAGGGCGAGTTCACCAAACCGCTGCTGGTGGTGCCCGCGGTGTCGGTCACGGTTGCGCCCGAACAGATGGTGTGGCCGCTCGGGGACACCGGCGCGCGCACCGTCAGCATCCGCGTCCGCAACGAGGCGCAGGAGGGTGTCACCGGTGAACTCGCCCTGGAGGGAGCGGGCTGGTCGGTCGCGCCCGCCTCCGTCCCGGTGGCACTCGCCTCACCCGGCACCGAGCGCACCTACACGCTCACCGTGGCCCCCGAGGCGGGCCGGGGCGTCGGCCGCGACCGGCTGCGCGCCACCGTGACCGCCGCGGACGGCCGTGCCTGGAACGAGCGCGTCGATCTGATCGACTACCCGCACATCGAGCGGGCGGCCCAGTTCCACCCGGCGGAGCTGCGCACCTCCGTCTTCCCGGTCTCAGTGCCCGAGGGCCGGCGTGTCGGATACATCATGGGCACCGGAGATTCCGGCCCCGAGGCGCTCGCCTCCCTCGGCCTCGAGGTGGAACTGCTGGGG
The DNA here is from genome assembly GCA_022822425.1 of Gemmatimonadota bacterium. Lineage (GTDB taxonomy): Bacteria > Gemmatimonadota > Gemmatimonadetes > Longimicrobiales > Gaopeijiaceae > BD2-11. The sequence goes on from JAJEBS010000294.1 coordinate 2,507, forward strand.
CCGGCCGAGGTGCTCGCCGGCGACTTCGCGCGCTTCGACGCCCTCGTGCTGGGGGTGCGCGCCTACGAAGCCCGCGAGGATCTGGCGGCCGCCAACGAGGCGGTCCTCGACTTCGCGCGCGCGGGCGGCACCGTGGTGACCCAGTACAACCAGTACGCCTTTCCGGCGAGCGGCCACGCGCCCTATCCGGTGACGATCTCCCGGCCGCACGACCGCATCACCGACGAGAACGCGGCCGTCACCTTCCTGCATCCCGCGGCCCCGGTGCTCACTGCGCCCAACCGCATCACCGATGCCGACTTCGAGGGCTGGAGGCAGGAGCGCGGCCTCTACATGCTGAACACCTGGGACCCGGCCTTCACCCCCGTGCTCTCCATGGCCGATCCGGGCGAGGCCCCCAAGGAGGGCTCTCTCCTGATCGCTCCTCTCGGGGAAGGTGTCTACATCTACACCGGACTCGCCCTCTTCCGGCAGTTCGGCGAAGGCGTTCCCGGGGCCTATCGCCTGTTCGCCAACCTGATCTCCCTCGACGGCCCGACCTGGCGACAGTATGTAACGCCCGTCCCGGACGCGGACGCGGGCCCCGGTGCCCAATGAGCGCGCCGCGCTCCGGAGCATTCGCCCTGGCGGGATTCCTGCTGGCCACCGCCCCCGTGGTCGTCGCCCCGACCCCGGCCCATGCCCAGGCCCCGATCTGGTCGGCAACGCTCACCGTGGCTCGAACGAATGCCGCGGACGCAGTCGGCTTTTGCCAGGGCGCCGCCAACTGCAGCGGGGAGGCGGCGCACTACGGCGCGCTGAGCGAAGCGACCTTCTCGATCGGCGGGACGGACTACACCGTCACCAGCATCCGCTGGGGAGCCGGCGGGGAGGGCTACATCCACTTCACCCTGGACCGCGCCCTGTCCGACGAGGATGCGGCATCACTCGTTCTCCAGCTCGATGACGCCAGCCTGAGCCTGGCGGAGGCTCGAGTAAACGAGCCTGCGGAACATGACTTCACCGCCAACTACACCTGGGACGGAAGCGGCTCCGTCCCGGATGAGGCGGCCTCCGTAAGCGTGAGCCTCAGTAGGAGTCCTGCGCCCAACCGGTAGCGGGTCCGCGCCGCTCCCCGGCAGGCCTGACGTAACGGCGGAAGCATTTGGGACGTTATCTTGTGTTGTCACTTGAGCTTATGAGATTGACAGGTCCTTTTCCCGCTGTTTGACTCCCGCCGAGTCGAGAACTTCAGCCGCGCGGTCTCGGGCGGGCTTCCAGAGCCTTCCGAAGCTGTCCCTCGTCGGCTCGCTGATAGCACTGAAGCACCGTCT
>JAJEBS010000261.1 GCA_022822425.1 Gemmatimonadota bacterium
CCCTGCTCGCGATCCACGAGGTGGGGGCGGCAAACCTGGGAGTGACTCTCGACTTCGCGCACGTCCTCTATGCCGGCGAGATGCCGGCGCACGCGGCCTACCTGGTGCAGCGACACTCCCGGCTGCTCGGCATCCAGCTCAACGACGGCTACGGCAAGCGCGACGATGGCCTGATGGCAGGGTCGGTGCATCCCGTCCAGACCGTCGAGCTACTGGTGGCCCTGCAACGGTGCGGGTACTCGCGCGCGATCTATTTCGACACCTTCCCCGACACGGGCGGACTCGACCCTGTGGCTGAGTGCAGCGCCAACATCGAGACCATTGAACGGCTGCGGGAGGTTGCCGCCACGCTGGCCGAGGACAAACGCCTGGCGCAGGCGATCGCCCGGCACGACGCGACGGAGAGCCAGCGGATCGTCGCTGCAACGCTTTATGGAGGTCGCAGTTGAGCGGTGGGGTCGTCGTTGTCGGCTCCCTCCATCTGGACGTCGTCGTCACCGCGCCGCGTCTGCCTGCCCCGGACGAGACCCTCATGGGCGAGGCGGTCACGCTGGTCTGCGGCGGCAAGGGTGGCAACCAGGCGGTCGCTGCCAGCCGGCACGGCGCCCCGACCACGCTGCTGGGGCGGGTGGGCGGCGACGTGTTCGCGGCGTCGCTGATCGACAATCTCTGCGCGGCCGGCGTCGACACCTCGCTCATCCAGCGGGAGGACGCAGCCATGTCCGGCCTCAGTGTCGCCGTCGTGGGCGAGGACGGGGAATACGGCGCGGTGGTCGTCTCGTCCGCCAACCGGCAGCTCTCTGCGGATGGCTTCGCGTTTCCGGAAGGCGCCCGCATCCTCGTCCTGCAGAACGAGATCCCCGAGGTGGTCAATCGAGCGGTGGCGGCCGAGGCCCGCAGAGAGGGCGCGACGGTGGTCCTGAACGCGGCGCCCATGCGCCCGATAGCGCCGGAGATGATGGGGCTGGTGGACCTCTTGATCGTCAACCGCATCGAAGCGGAGCAGCTGTTCCACATTCCGATCCGTAGCGCCGCAGACGCACTCAAGGCGGCGGAAGGGGTTGGTGCCGACTGCGCCGGGGAGGTGATCGTGACCCTGGGGAGCGATGGCCTGGTTCATCGCGACAAGGAAGGCACAGTGCGGCACCACGGGGTCCGCCCGGCGCCGGTGGTTTCCGCACACGGCGCCGGCGACGTGTTAGTGGGTGCGCTGTGTGCCCGCCTGGCTGCCCCCGCAGCGATCGAAGACGCCATCGCCTACGCCCAGTCCGCCGCCGCCCGCTTCGTGTCTACCCCTCTCAGGGACCGGGGGATCGTGCGTGTCCGTGAGGGAACCGGGTTCCCTGCCGAATGACACCTGGCAAACGGGCGCCACACACACGACCTGTTGGGCGCGCTCCAATTGGGCGTGGTGAGGCATCCGCACGGTCGCCTTCGCAAGACACGAAGAGACCGCCGCCGCCGACCTCGATCGCGTCGTCCGGGAGGAATGGGGCCGGGGCCTCGACGATCGAAGAGCGTTGGTCGTCCTGACCCGTGTCAATTCTCGCACTGGCGCGATGCTCGACATGGTGACGAACTCTGCCCCCCAGTTCGACCACCTGGCCTAGCGAGGCTACGGGGCCACTTGATTCGACGTGTTCAGTTTCCCGCGGGGCATTGCCCTTCTGCGCATATTTGTCAGCGGCTGGTCTTCTTCATCTGACGTGGCCGGGGAGGTCGTCCTGGCCGTGAGCACCGGAGTTCACCATCACCGACTCCGGTGAATGGTCGTGACGAAGGCGCCGGGCAGGGACACCTCCAGCAACTCGAGGTCGTCCGTGCAGCGCTCGTAGGCGTTGCGAAGCCCCGGCGGCAGCACGAAGGCGTCTCCGGCCCGAAGCGCGCAGGTCTCGCGCTCGGGCACGCGCAATGTCATTCCGCCTTCCAGAACGAAGGTGAAGAGGATGTCCGCGTCATGGCTGGTTTCGGCGGCGTCGCTGCCGCCGTCGCTACGTCTCGCGACCTGCGCGTTCGCCACTCCGCCGGTGGCGGCGGCGATTCCGGTGTCGCAGGCGGAAAACCCGGGAAGGCGGGCGGGGTTCCAGACCGCGTCCCGCGCCGCGTGGCGGCAGAAGCGCTGGCCGCCGAAGTCACGATCCGGACGCAACTGGCCGGTGGGAAGCTCCAGCGTGTGGTCGAGCGCGGTGAGGTGCTCCGCCGGCACCGCAATCTCGATCACTTCCAGGCCGGCGGAGGACTCGAGCACCCGGTGGCGGATCTGCGGGGGCTGAATGAGGCAGTCTCCGGCTTCGAGGCGGAAGGGCGCGCCCTGGTCCTCGTACACGAGGTCCACCCAGCCCCGGTAGCAGTAGATGAGCTGGAATGCCGCGATGTGGTAGTGCACGTCGTCGGGCACTGGTCCCGCCTCCGGGATGCGGATGTGCGAGGCGATGATCGCCCCGCCGAGGCGCCCCGGAATGAGGTCCCGGTAATGCATGCCGGCGCGGCCGACCCCCCACGTGCCGCCCTTCGCGTCCTGGCGCTGCACCACCAGCTCGTGGCGGGTGGGCGGGCGCCGCAGGCGGGGATGGAGGTCTCTGAGCTCGATGCGGGTGCCGTTGGGGGCGTGGAACTCCCGCGCGCCGTTTCCGACTGCATCCGGGTTCTCGCAGTGGAGCCGGATCGCGCCGGGGGCCTCGGCAGCGCCGCGTTCGAGCCGGATGCGCACACCGTGACCCGAGAGCACCGCCTGCGCGGGGTCGTCGGCGGGAAAGATGGAATCGAGACGGAAGCCCAGCCGTTCGCGGAAGAAGGCGAGATCCGCATGCAGGTCGCGGCTCGGCAGGAGCAGCTCGGCCCGTGCCGTTCCGCCCGGAGCGCAGTCCGGTGTCGCCCCACCTCGCGCTCCGGACTCCCGGACCGCAGGCAGGTTCGACTCGTCGTTCAACGCAACCCCCTCGCCGTCCGTGGCACCGACCGATCCCGGTCATTGTAGCCCCAAGGGCTACCCGGGCACGGTCGTTTCCGAAGATATTTCCTGGCGCGCCCCTTGGAGCAGGCAGGCTACCATTGGCCTCGTCATGAACGCCGCCCCGCAGCCCGAACCCGGCCGCACGCCGGCGCCGATTTTGGCGCTCGAAGGCCTGACCCGCCGCTTCGGTGGCCTGACCGCGGTGGACCGCTGCTCCTTCACCATCGAGGCGGGCCGCATCACCGGGATGATCGGGCCGAACGGCGCAGGCAAGACCACAATCTTCAGTATGGTGGCGGGGGCGCTGCCCCCCAGCGACGGCCGGATTCTCTTCGACGGCGAGGACATCACCGGCCTCCCGACTCACCGGCTCTTCCACCGGGGCATCGTGCGCACATTTCAGATTCCGCACGAGTTCGGCCGCCTCACGGTGCTCGAGAACCTGATGGCGGTGCCCGCCGCCCAGCCCGGAGAGCGCCTCTGGCCGGTGTGGCTCGCGCCAGGCGCGGTCGCACGGCGCGAACGCGAGGTTCGCGAGAGGGCGGAGGACGCGCTGCGCTTCCTCACCCTATGGGATCTGCGCGACGAGCTTGCCGCGAACCTTTCGGGCGGCCAGAAGAAGCTGCTCGAGCTGGGACGGGCGATGATGACCTCGCCCCGGCTCGTGCTCCTCGACGAGCCGGGGGCGGGGGTC
>JAJEBS010000130.1 GCA_022822425.1 Gemmatimonadota bacterium
CAAGGTGGACTTCTACACCCGCCAGTTCATCGACGCCCTGGCGCCGACGAACTTCGCGATGACGAACCCCGAGGTGGCGAGGCGCACCGTCGAGACGGGCGGCGAGAACCTCGTACAGGGACTGTCCAACATGCTCGAGGACCTGGAGCGGGGTCAGGGACGACTCCGGGTCCGGATGACGGATCCGGAGAAGTTCAAGCTGGGCGAGAACGTCGCCGTCACCCCCGGCAAGGTCGTCTTCGAGAACGACCTGATGCAGCTTCTCCAGTACGCGCCCGCCACGGAGACGGTGCGAAGGCGGCCGCTGCTCATCGTTCCGCCGTGGATCAACAAGTACTACATCCTGGACCTCCGTCCGAAGAACTCGTTCATCAGGTGGGCCGTGGACCAGGGCCACACCGTGTTCGTGATCTCGTGGGTGAATCCGGACGAGCGGCTGGCCGGGAAGACCATGAGCGACTACCTGCTGGAAGGCCCCGTCGCGGCGCTGGAGGCGGTCGGGAAGGCGACCGGGGAATCCAGTGTCAACGCCATCGGGTACTGCCTGGGCGGCACCCTGCTCGCCGCGACGCTCGCGTACCTGAAGGCCCGGGACGCGGCGGGTTCGTCGGCGTCCGAGGCTGCCGCCGAGTCCGGGGATGCCGGAGAGCCGCCGAAGGCGGCGGCAGACGCGGACGAAGCGCAAGCCGTGGAGAACGGGGACGCGGGGGAGACCGCGCAGGCATCGGCAGCCCCATCGGCTGCGGACCGGCGTCCCTCCATCGAGTCGGCGACATTCTTCACCACCATGGTCGACTTCGCGGAGCCCGGCGAGCTCGGGGTGTTCATCGACGAGGAGCAGCTCGCGCTCGTCGAGGAGTCGATGAAGGACAAGGGCTACTTCGACGGTGCGAAGATGGCCGAGGCGTTCAACCTGCTGCGCGCCAACGACCTCATCTGGAGCTTCGTCATCAACAACTACCTCATGGGCAAGGATCCGTTCCCGTTCGACCTCCTGTACTGGAACTCCGATTCGACCCGGATGCCGCGCGAGATGCACTCCGCGTACCTGCGCGACATGTACCAGGACAACCGCCTGCGCGAACCCGGCGGCATCACCCTCGACGGCGTGCCGATCGACCTCTCCTCCATCGACGTGCCCGTCTACATCCTCTCGACCCGCGAGGACCATATCGCACCGTGGAAGTCCACCTACGCCGCGACGCGCCTCTACAGCGGGCCGATCCGTTTCGTCCTCGCCATGTCCGGACACATCGCGGGGGTCGTGAACCCCCCGTCGGCGAACAAGTACGGCCACTTCACCGGCGAGCTTGCCGAGACGCCGGATGCGTGGCTCGATGCGGCCGCCGCCCACGAAGGCTCCTGGTGGCCGGACTGGGACGCCTGGGTGAGCGAGCACGACGACGGCGAGGCGCCGGCCCGCGAGCCGGGCGCCGGCGCCCTCCCGGTCATCGAGGACGCTCCCGGGCGCTACGTGAAGGTGCGGATCGAGTAGACCGGGCAGACGGGAGGTACGGCGGCGCCGCCCCGCGGACTCCCCGGCGCCCGCCGGCCCTGTGTATGATTCCCGCCGGCGGCCATCGCCCGCTTCCGGAGTCCCCGCGGTGAGCGACGACATTCCCACCCTGCGCAGAATCCTGGCCGAGAACCGCGTCGTCGCGATGGTCGGCCTGTCCGCGAGCTGGTACCGGCCCAGCTACTTCGCCGCGAAGTACCTCCTCGACCACGGCTACCGCGTCATTCCGGTCAATCCCCGGTACGAGGAGGTGCTCGGACAGCGCTGCTATCCCGGCCTGAAGGACATTCCCGAGCCGGTCGATGTGGTGGACTGCTTCCGCCCGGCCCGGGACATTCCGCCGCTGGCGCGTGACGCGGTCGACATCGGCGCGAAGGTCCTGTGGATGCAGCTCGGCATCTTCAACGACGAGGCGGCTGCGCTCGCCCGCGACGCCGGTCTGGAGGTGGTCATGAACCGCTGCATGAAGATCGAGTACGCGCGCCTGTTCGGCGGCCTGGGGTGGGTCGGCGTGGATACCAGGGTCATCTCCGGCAAGCGCTCGATGTACGTCACGCACTGAGATTCGGACGCATCCGCGCGGTACGGCCCTGACCCACCTGCACAGCGGAGCCGGCGGGGCGGGTCATCCACCGGGACGCGTCGACCCCGCCGGACCCGGGAGAGCCCACCACCCATGGCAGACCACGAATACGACATCGAGACCCTGTGCCTGCACGCCGGGCAGCTCCCCGACACCGCCACCGGATCGCGGGCACCGCCGATCTACCAGACCACGTCGTACGTGTTCGACGACGCCGACCACGCCGCGAGCCTGTTCAACCTGCAGACGTTCGGGAACATCTACACGCGGCTGATGAACCCGACCACCGCCATGTTCGAGGAGCGCATGGCGGCGCTCGAAGGCGGCCGGGCCGCGGTGGCAACCGCGTCGGGGATGTCCGCCCAGATGACCGCGTTCCTGACCCTGCTGCAGGGAGGCGATCACGTCGTCTCGTCGAGCAGGCTCTACGGCGGGAGCTACTCCCAGCTCGAGGTGAACTTCCCCAAGCTCGGCATCGAGACCACGTTCGTGGACCCGGACGATCCGGAGAACTTCGCGCGCGCCATCCGCGACGACACCCGCGTGCTCTTCGCCGAGACTATCGGGAACCCCCTCATCAACGTGCTCGACATCGAGCCGGTGGCGGCGGTCGCCCGCGACGCCGGGCTGCCGCTGCTGATCGACAACACGTTCCCGACACCCTACCTGTGCCGGCCGTTCGAGTGGGGCGCGGACCTCGTCACCCACTCGGCAACGAAGTTCATCGGCGGGCACGGCACGTCGATCGGCGGCGTGGTGGTCGAGTCCGGCACGTTTCCGTGGGACAACGGCAAGTTCCCCGGGATGACGGAGCCTTCGCGC
>JAJEBS010000326.1 GCA_022822425.1 Gemmatimonadota bacterium
GTTCCGGTTCTCGACCATCAGGAGGGTGCCGTCCGCTCCGAAGAACGGCGCGATGGCGACCTGATAGCCTTCGGAGGGGATGCCGACCCGCACATCGAGCCCCGCGTTGAAGGCGAGCGAGGCGGGCAACTGCGTCTCGCGGTCGGTCACGAAGACGCCGGCGAGGACGCTGGGCTCCACGTCGGCCTGCGCCGCGACGGTGGCGGGCAGCAGACACAGGAGGAACAGCGGGATAAGGGGGCGCATCGGGGTTCTCCGGTTGGGGTGATTCATCGCTTTCTTGTCGTGCCGCCTTTCTATCGGAACCGCAGCCTTCCGCGCACGCCGACGACGTGTTGCGGGACGCCGATCGTGCTCTCGCGGCGCGTGCCTTCGAGGCGCAGTCCGACACCGGCGCCCAACTCGTAGCGCACGCCGCTCGAGAAGGCGCGCGTGCCCGCCTGGTCCAGGTAGAAGCCGCTGTACGGCGTGCCGTGGAAGCCGGCGATGCCGTACGCCACCTCGCCGTCCACGGTGGGGCCGATGCCCAGGCCGTGGCCGCCAATCGCGCCGGTCACCCCGCGCTCCCACAACTGGTTCACCCCGCTCAGGTGGTCGCCGTACGACGGCGCCACCCGGACCGAGAGTCCCTGGCCGCGGGTCGCCGGATCGAACATCAGCGTGCCGCCGATGCCCCATTCCTCGTAGCCGGCGCGCGCCGAGATCACGAAGCGGCCGCGTCCTTCCGCGGTCAGCCCGAGGCCCGAGTTCGTGTAGCGGAGCCCGCCGCCGACTTCCGCGCTGGTGCCGTTGATGCCGTCGCCGTTGTCGTAGCGCATCCCGCCCTCGAGCACGAACGCCATCTCGCTGCCGGCCTGGGTGTTGAACCCCTGCGTCAGTTCGAGGGCGAGCTTGCCGCGCTGCATCTCGAGCGTCACTTCCTCGATCTGCTGGCTGCCGTCGACGGTGACTTCGCCGTACCAGCCCTCGGCCTTTAGGCGTACGCCGCCCGAACCGCGCGTGAGCAGTTGGTAGCTCGCGCCCCCGGCCCCGGTCAGCAGGCTCGCGGGGCTGGTGCGCAGTCCCTCGCGCTCATCGTCGACCTCGATGTCGCCGCTACCGAGGCCGGCCGAGCCCCAAATCGAGGCGGCGCCCCCGCCCGAGAACCACGCCATGTAGGGATGCACGCTGGCCATGGTGGTCCCGTAGGTGCCGCGCACGGGACTGGCGCCGGTCTTGTCGGTGAAGTCGAAGCTGCCCGACGAGTAGGAGCCCGCGACACCCGCCAGGAGGTCGGGCCCCACGCGCGCGTCGATGCCGGCGTGGGCGCTCACCATGTTGCCCTTCCAATCGAGGGTGTTCTGGCCGGGCTCGCCGAGGTAGTGGTACTCGCCCGCGCCCCAGCTCGCCAACTGCGTGCCGGTCGCGGACTGTTGCTGCGGCGCGTCGGAGGCCCCCAACGGCATCGTAAAGGAGGTGCCGCCGAAGAGCGCGGCCAGGCCGGCCTGGTTGCCTTGGCCGAGGCCGAGGCCTCCCGCATCCGGCGCCGACAGGCTCGCGGCCATCGACGACAGTCCGTTCGTCTCCACGCGCCGCTCCATCCCCGTCCCGCTGGCCACCGCGTCGACCCGGCGCGCGATCGCCGAGACGGTGCTCGATGCCATCGCGGACGCCACGTGCGGCAGCACGCGCGTGTTGAGTCTTCCCGCGCGCCCGATCGGGTCGTCGGTCTGGGCCGATGCGCTCACCGATGCCGCACCGGGACCCACCCGGTTGATCGCCGAGACGCGGTAATGGCGCTCGCTCCCCGGAAGCAGGCCGGTGTGCGAGAAGATGGTGGCCCTGGATCCTGTATTGACCACCAGATCCGTCCACGCGGTGCCGCTCTCCGAGACCTCGATCCGGTAGCCGGTGACGGTGGCGCCGCCGTCGTAGGCGGGCGCGGCCCAGAACAGGTCGATCTGCGTGGGCGAGACATCGGTGGCCACCAGCCCGGTGGGCGCGTCGGGCACGGTCGCGTCGGTAATGGCGCTCACCACCCGCGACGCCGGGCTCACGCCGATCCGGTTGATCGCCGAGACGCGGTAGTGGCGCCGGGTGGCCGGCTCAAGTCCTGTGTGCACGTAGGTCGTGCCCGTGTTGTGCGAGTTGGTCACCAGGTCCTCCCAGCGCGTGCCGCCGTCTTCGGACACCTCGATGCGGTAACCGGTGACGCGCGACCCGCCGTCTCTCGTGGGCGCTAGCCAGGAGAGCTCGATCCGCGAGGTGCCGTCGGCCTCCGCGTCGAGACTCCGGGGCGCGCCCGGCACCGTGGCCTCGGTGGTCGCGCTCGTGAAGTTCGAGTACGGCCCGGTGCCCGCGCTGTTGGTCGCCGCGACGCGGTAGTACCGCGTGGTCGCGGGCTGGAGATTCACGTCGGAGAACGTCGTCCCTTTCGAGTTCGTGTTGCGGCGGATGGTCCGCCAGGTCCTGCGCTGGTCGTCGGAGGCCTGGATCCGGTAGCCGAGGATCTCGGCGCCGCCGGTGTTGCGCGGCGCACTCCACGACAGGTCGATGCGCGAGGTGCCCACCGCCCGGGCCGTCAGCTCGACCGGCGCCCCGGGGGCCTGGGCGTACGTGCGCTCGCTCGTCTCGAACGACCACTGGCCGGTTCCCACTCGGTTGACCGCCGCCACCCGGTACCGATAGGTGCTGGCCGGCTCGAGGCCCGTGTGCTCGAAGGTGGTCGCCGTCGAACCCGTACCGCCCGGAACCGTGTTCCATGTTCCGTCGCCGGGGCCGCGCACCTGAATGGTGTAGCCGGTGATCCGTTCCCCGCCGTCGCTGGCCGGTGCCTGCCATTCGAGGGCGATGCTGGTGGGTCCCGTCGCCAGCGCGCGCAGGTTCTGCGGCTGCGTGGGCGGTGCCGCGCGGGTGGTGCCCCGGACTGTACTCGAGGGGTCTCCCTCCCCCTTGGCGTTGAGCGCGAACACGCGATAGTACCGGGTCGTGTTGGGGGCGAGACCGGTGTGCAGGTAGGTGGTGGCCGTCCCGGTGGGGCCGGGCACGAGGATCCCCCATGGCCCGCTGGCGCTTGGGGCCGTCCGGATGCGGTAGCCCGTGATGGGACTCCCGCCGTTCGAGGCCGGAGCGCTCCACCTGAGGCGGATCTGTTCGGTGCCTTCCTCACCGATCGGAGCTGTCGCCGTGAGACGCGTCGGCGCGCCGGGAGCCGTGACCTCGGTGGTGGCGCTGGCGACCGCCGACCAGGGACCCGTACCCGCCGAGTTGATCGCGGCGACGCGGTAGTAGCGCGTGATGCCCGGGCTGAGGCCGGTGTCGGTGTAGGTGGTGCTGGATCTGGTGTTGGCCTCGAACCTCCATCCGCTGGTGCCGGTGCTCGACCACTCGATCCGGTAGCCGGTGATCGAGCCTCCTCCCGAAGACGGAGCATTCCAGTCCAGTTTGATCGTCGACGACCCCCGCGCCGCCTCGGCCGTGAGGCCCGTCGGTCTGCCGGGCAGACGGCTCGTCGTGGCGCTCTCCACGTTCGACCAGCTTCCGGGTCCATGCTGGTTGACCGCCGCGACTCTGTAGTGCCGGGTGGTGCCGGGCTCGAGATTGTCGTCCCGATAGTTGGTGCGGGTATGGTGTCCCACCAGGATGCCCCAGTTGGAGACGCCGTTCGCGGACCACTCGATGCGGTAGCCCGTGATCGGCGCGCTCCCGGCGTCGACCGGAGCCCTCCATTCGAGCTCGACTGCCGAGGACCCGTCGGGGATCGCCCTCAAGTCGCGGGGTGCCCCGGGGGTTCCGGCCGCCGTGGTCGCGCTCACCGCGGACGTCCAGGATCCGGTGCCGGCGGCGTTCCTGGCCCTGACCCGGTAGTTGTAGGTCTCGCCCGCCTCGCGACCCGTGTGCCGGTGCGAGGTCTGATCCGCCGTCAACGTCACCGTCTGGCTCCAGGTAGTGCCGCCGTCCGTCGACACCTGGAGGTCGTAGCCCGTGATCGCGCTCCCGCCGTTGGAGTCTGGCGCGTCCCAGTCGAGGTCGATGATCGTTGGCCCGGCGGCCGTCGCCGTCAGGTTGCGGGGCTCGCCAGGCGGCACGGCCATCGGCGTAGTGGCGCTCTCCGTGGCCGACCAATCCCCGTAGCCGACGGCGTTCTTCGCCCTGACCTGGTAGTGGCGGGTCGTGTTCGCCGTGAGACCTGTGTGATGGTAAATGGGCGTGGTCGAGGTCGTGGTCAACGGGGTGTTCCAGTTGGTGCCGCCGTCGGCCGACACCCGGATGTCGTAGCCCGTGATCGAGCTCCCGCCGTCGGCCGGGGGCACCCAGTAGAGGATGATGGTGGTGGGGTTGGAGGGGACGGCCTGCAGGGCCGTCGGCACAGACGGTACCGTAGGCGTGTTCTGAACAGGAGCCGCGACGGCGGCCGCTCCGGACGGCACCCACCACGCCACCGCGGCGGCGATCAGCAGGGAGCGGGCTGGTGGACCAAGCTTGTTCCGAATCATCCTGCCGTCTCCTTGCGCGGTGGGAAGGATCCGCGCGCGTTTGTGTGTGAGTTCGTCTCGATGGGTTGGCGGGCCTTCGCCCCGGTCCCCCGCGACCCCGTCATCGCCGCCATGCCGCCGAGTCCGGCAGCCCACGGCTGAAAAGGACCTCGAGCTCCGGCCCGGCGGACCGCTCCGCCGCGTCCATGGCGGCCTGGGCCGGGACCGGCGCCCCGCGCAGAATGCCCCGCACCCGGCCGGTGCGCCGGTCGCGCAGGATGGCCGTCGGGAGGTCGCCGTCGGCGTTCAGAGCGAACGTTCCGCCGGGGCCGTCCAGGGTGATGCCGGCAAGCTCGCCCGCCCAGTCGGTCTTTGCCGGCAGCACGAACGCGAAGCCGGTCCCGCCGTCGCCGTCGGCCGCCCGGGGCATCGCGAAGCTGAACGAGAAGAGCTCGGTCCCGCGCGCGGTCCGGCCGGTCAGCGTGTGCGCGCCAGCCGAGTCCGGGAGCGCCGGCGGCGCGTTGACGACGAAGGCCGGGTTCAGGAACGGGGCGCCGTCGGGGCCGGTCCTGCCCCACAGCAGGAGGGACCGCGCCGGGGCGGCGACGGAGGGCTCCGCCGGCGCGCCGGTCTCAAACAGGCGGTAGCGGAGCGCGTTGGCGAAGTGGTAGTCGCTGATCGCGTCCGGGGGGCCGCAGTACGACATCAGGTCCGGGATCTCCGGGCGCACCAGCTCGCCGCGCGCGAAGTCGTAGCCCCAGGCCCCGGCCGATCCGTCCGGGTGGGGGAACGACGGGTCCGGGTCGCCCGCGCCGCCGCACGGCGCATGATCAAGGCCCAGGTTGTGGCCGAGTTCGTGTGCGATGACGCCCGACCGGAGAGCCGAGAAGCTCGCCCGCCCGGGGACGAACGCCACTCCGGAGGGGCCCGCCACCGGGCCCGCCATCGTGCCCAGGTAGTGACCTCTCCCGCCCTCCAGCACGCGGATCGCCTCCGTCTCCTCCAGCAGGCGTAGGGCGTCGTTGCCCGAGCTCAGCACGGGTTCGTGCGCCGTCACTTCGAGCGCTCCCACCGGGAGCAGCGCACGCACGTCCGCGAGCAGCTCGTGGCTCTCCGGGTCCGCTGCCATCCCCCGGACCGTGTCCAGGATGGAGGAGTCCGGCGCCTGCGCCCACAGGAACGGCACGACCGTCAGCTCGAGCGGCGGCACGGCCCGCACGTCGACCGCCAGCCGCCCGGTCGCGGGAATCCGCCTCGCAACCCCCAGCGCGGGATCGAGCGTCCCGTCCGGGTCGACCTCTATCACCATCTCAAGGCCCGGCCGCACGACCTCGCCCGGGATCCGGACGTTGGCCGACTTGGCGAGCGAGCTCTCGTCGACCCGTTCCGGGATCGCCTCGGGTTTGCCGGAAATGCGCTCGACGTGCGCCTCCCGTCCGTCGACGAAGAACCGTGCCCGGACCGCCGGCGCGACGGCGCCCGTGGCCCGCGCCGCCGTCGGAAACACGCGCAGCAGCGCCGGCCGGCCCGCCACCAGCGGGACCGGAAACGCGCGCGACTGAACCGCCTGCACCAGGTACGCTGCCGGCCCCCCGCGCTCGGTGCAGGGCACGACGCGGCGCGCGGGGACCCCGTCGAGCCAGGCCGCGAAGGCGGGGTCCGCCGGCGCGCACAGCCCCGTGTCCCCGGCCAGGAGCCGCTCGAGCCGGCCGAGCGACGTCAGTTCGGCGGGAAGCGCGCCCGACAGCCGGCGGTTGCGCGTGAGCCCCAACCCGCGCAGGGTCGCGAGCCCGCCGAACCCGGGCGGCAGCGGACCCGACAGGTCGTTGTTCTCGACGCGCAGTTCCTCCAGCGCCGGGAGATCGCCGAGCTCGGGCGGGAGCCGGCCGGAGAGCGAGTTCCCGTCGAGCGCCAAGTGCGTAACGTCGGACAAGCTGCCCAGTTCGGGCGGGATCGGGCCCGTGAGCGCGTTGTCGCTCAGCCGAAGGTGCTCCAGGTGGGTCAGGCCGCCCAGTTCGGGCGGGATCGGACCTGCCAGCCCGTTGTCCCGGAGCCCGAGCCCGACCACCCGTCCCTCGCCGTCCACCTCGACCCCGCGCCATTCTCCGACGGGTGCGTCGGTGAGCCAGTTTCCCGGGTCGATCCAGTCGCGCCCGCGCGTTGCCGCGTGGAGCATCTCAAGGATCTCCCGGTCCGTGGCGGGCGCGCACTCCGCTCCGGTGTTCCGCAGCACGGCGATGGCGCCCAGCCACGCCTGGAACACCTCGTCCGCGGGCGCGCACAACTCCGTGCCGGCGTAGTCCAGCTCGCCCAGCGGCAGTTGGAGCAGCGTGCGGGGCAGCCGCCCCGACAGGGCGTTGTCGCCGATGCGTAGCACCGTCAGCGCCGTCAGGTCGCCGAGACCCGCCGGAAGCCGCCCTGCGAGTCCGTTGCCGGCCAGATCGAGGGTCGCGACGCGGCCCAGGGAGTCGGTTTCGACCCCCTGCCATGCCGCGAGCGCCGCGCCGTCCAGCCAGCTTCCCGAGTCGATCCAGCCCTCGCCGCCCGCCGCCGCGTGCAGCGCAGCAAGCGCCGCCCGGTCCTTCTCGTTGCAGAACGGGCCTCCCCCAAGCTCGCCGATCCCGTTCAGCCAGGCGACGAAATCGGGCGTGCCCGGCGCACAGAGATCGTTGTTCCGCTCGAAACGGAACCGCACCAGCCCGTCGATCCGCACGAGAGTCGGCGGGAGCGCGCCCGTCAGCGCGTTTCCGCTCAGATGCAGGAATTCCAGACGCCGGAGACCGCCCAACTCCGGAGGGACCGGACCGTCGAGTGCGTTGGCGTTCAGAGACAGCCCCCTCAGCTGCGCGAGCTTCCCCAGCTCCGGCGGGATCGGACCGTCGAGCGCGTTGGCGTCGAGCCAAAGCCCCTCCAGACGGCCGAGCGCGCCCAGCCCCGGCGGGATCGGACCGTCGAGCGCGTTCGCACGCAGGCTCAGCGATGTCAGGCCCGAGAGACGCTCCAGCTCCGGCGGGACTGGACCGTCGAGCGCGTTGGCGCTCAGATCCAGCGATGTCAGGTTCGCGAGATTGCCCAGCTCCGGCGGGATCGGACCCGCCAGCGCGTTGGCGCTCAGATCCAGCGACTTTAGCCCGGAGAGACGCCCCAACTCCGGCGGGATCGGGCCCTCGAGCGCGTTCGCACGCAGGTTCAGCGATGTCAGGCCCGAGAGACTGCCCAGTTCTGGCAGGATCGGGCCCCGCAGGCCGTGCGACACCCACTCGCCTGTCTCGCCGTCCCGGCGACCGCCGAGGTCCAGTCGGACTACCCGGCCGAACGCGTCGGTCTCCACCCCGAGCCACTCCCCGAGCGGTCCTTCGTCCAGCCAGTTCTCGTCGTCGGCCCAGTTCGGGCCGTCCGTCGCGGCGTGGAACGCCGCCAGCACCGACCGGTCCCCGTGCTCCACCGCTACCGTCACCATCGCCGTGCCCGCGACCGCGCCGACCGTCGCCGCGATCGTGGTCGTCCCGTTGCCGGCCGCCACCACCAGCCCCGATGCGCCGACCGTCGCGACCTCGGGACGTACGCTCGTCCAGATAACCGCCACACCGGACATCGCCCGCCTGTTGCCGTCGCGCACCCGCGCGTTCAGTTGCACGGTCTCGTCCGGCGCCGTGAGCGACGCGGCCTCGGGCGTGACCGTTACGCTGGCCACGCGAAGCGTCTCCGACGGAGGGCGCGTGGCGCCGTCGCCGCACCCCGACGCCCACGCCGCGACCGCGCAGATCGCCGACAACCGGATGCGAATCCGCGCGCGGTCGTATGGGTTGCCGTTCCCTTCTCGCTTCACGCCCGCAGAGTGACTCGGCCCCCATCCCGCGACGAGCTCGGGGCATCGTTCGGCGGACCGACCGGGACCGGGTTGTTGTGTCGTCATTGCTGAACAGGGAGCAACCCCCCGCCCGGCGAACCGGACGGGGGGTTGCTGCTGCCATCGGTCAGGCCGATGGGGTTGGAGGGGTTGGTTATGGAGTGACCTTGGGTGCTGGAATGGCTGCCTCGGCCTGTTTCATCCAGCCGCTTCCCGAGTACGTGTGAACGGTGTGGGCAGGAACGGTGACAGGAGGACCGTCGGCCGCCACTGTGGCCACTTGGATGTCCACCCGGGTATCGACACGAACCTTGGTCGCTTTCGTCAGCTGGTCCAGGGTGAGTGCGTACTGGGCGGAGGTGCCGTCATCGCTATACCAAAGGCCAACATTGGGGGTAGCAGCGTTGCTATCATGATCATAACCGACGCTAGCCGTTTGGTTGAGTTGGAATTTCCAGGTCCACTTGCCCCAATTGGTTCCGGTTCCGGAAACACTCCTGGTTACCTGGTTTTGACGGTCAATGGGAGATTCGGTTGACGTGGCGGTGGAGGGGCCGCCGGCTGCGGTGTTGTTCCGGGCGTCAAAGACGACCCATTCCCAGTCGCTCTCTGTGGGGTTGGCCACGACTGGGACATACAGGGCGATTCGGTGCTCCAACGACGGGCTGCCGTTACGGTTGTTCCCAAGCCAGGTAACCGTGATCTCGTCAGCGACGGTATTGTCGACGGCGCTGTGCTTGTGCGTGTGATTCACAGTGAGGCCCGTGATACTCGTGTTCACAGCCGCAAGATCTTGCCAGACACCTCTGGCGGGTGTTGTTACGGTGGTGACTCCTGTGGCGGGGATGCCAGTTGTCCCAGCTGCTACGCCTTCCACGGTGCCGCCTGCGTTGATCACCGCATGTCCGATCCTGAGGTCGATCTCATCGTAGTCAGGGAGGTCGTTGGCCGTACCGGCGCCATCGTGGTCGAGGACGTACGTGGTCACCCGCTTGTGCTTTACGGTGGTACCGTTGTTGGCCGTCCCACGGCCTTCGGATTCCGGAGTGGAAACGCCGTCGGTGCGGGCGTCGTTGACCGCCGCAAAGCTGCCCCCCGTGCCCTTCTTGGTGTCCAAAGTGGGGGCATTCGTCCCCGCGGCTACGTCAGCCGCACCATCAACCTGAACAGCTGGGTCGCCATCATGCTGATCCAGGGCGGCGTACGGGAGGAAGTCGGCGGCGGCGGGGCTGGCGGCGAGGTCGGGGAAAGCATTTCTCGTCTCGTACTCCCACGTCACCTTGATTGTGTCGGTGGGTTCTCCCCTGCCGAGCGGGAAACCACGAGTTGCCGCGTCCGGGTTAATACCCGTGCCTTCCCGGACGTCCTTTATCAGCACCCGCTCGACCTTCGTGATGCGAGGCTGGACGCTCATTCCCTGGAACGTGCCGAAATCCAGGGACTGGCCGGGGATGACGATGATCTCGCTGTCGGGTCTGTGTGCCGGGGGATCGAACCAGACATAGTTCTCCGCCAGGACTAACCTGCTGAAGTCCGCTGTCGAATAATCTGCGGGATGATAGTCGGTCAGGGGTGCGGCCGTGACCTCGACGGAACCGGCAAGTGTGGGCACAGGGATGCTGAAGGTTCCGGACGCGTCAGTCGTATCCTTCTTGGTGCCCGGATTGCCACCCCCAGTCCAGGACGCCGTGACCACAACGTAGCTCATGGGCTCATTACCTCCCGGAGCGACCACTCTGCCAAAGATCGCGGCAGCCTTGCGGCCTTCGAAGTTGGCGGTCCCGCCCGTCGACCCGGCGAGGGCGGAAACGGGATACTCGAGCGGCAGGAAGTGGTAGTCCTTATGGTGCGCACTCATGTGGACGAGTGGGTTCGAGGTTGGCTGGGCCCTGACAACCGCCTCGTAGGAGCCGTCGTCTCCCGTCTTGACCGTGTTGCCCGTCACGTTGAGCGGGGCCTCCGGCGTGCCGGTACCGTCACCAGAATAGTCCACCTTGATCTCCACGCCCTTGAGCGGCGCGTTGGTCCCGGCTTCCGTGACCACGCCGGTGATCAAGACGGTGTTGTTCGCGCCGCGGAGACTGATGTCGTGCCTCATCGGCGTGTTCGCTGCGAACGCGGGGATGTCGGTTTTTGGGTTGTCGGTGGAATCCGCCTTGGTCGCCGGATATCCCGCCCTCGCGGTGTTCACGAAGAGCTGTCCCCGCTCGGCGCTGATGCCGGTCACGATGTAGCGGCCCAGTTTGTCGGTCGTGGCCGACTTGCCGTTCACGGTCACCGTCACGCCCTCGAGGCCGAAGTTGTCCTGGGCCGTGACCTTGCCGTAGAGGATGGTGGTCGACGGCGTGATGTCGAGTTCGAGGTCCCCCGCAAGAGGGCTGAGCGCGGCTGCCGCCTCGGTGGTGCTCCCCCTCACCATCCCCATCCATCCGTCGGTAAGACCGATGTCGTAGGTGCCGGCCGCCATGGAAACGAAGTTGTGTTCCGCCTTCTCGTTGATCGGCGTCGTCGGGTCGTCGCTCGACAGGGTGGTGAAAGACCGTCCGTCACCCGCGAGATTCTTGCCCTCGACCGGCTCCAGCGTAACCGTGATGTCCTTTGCGGTGCCGTCTTTCGGTGCACCGAAATCGTTACCCGACTTCGAGACCGTTTTCTTCGACACCTTCGCGTGTACGTCGTGCGTCTTGACGAGGGCGAACGATGCGCACGTGCCGAAGTCCTGGCCGGTGGGCTCGGTCTCCGTCAGCGGACAGAGCGACACCGTGTGCCCCCAGCCGCCCATCGCGCCGAACGCGCCGCCCATCACGCCGTTGGCGTCCAGGTCGCGGTAGGTGGCGAGCTGACGATGATCCAGCAGCATGTAGCCGTCCCTGGCGTCCGCCTGAACGACGATGTCCATGTCTGCCGGCAGGTGCGAGAAGGTGTATTCGCCACTTGAGTGGCTCGTGTTCGCCCTGGCGTTCCACCGCTGGCTCGGCAACGCACGGGTGATTCCACCGTTGCCCACGCTCCGGACCTCGATGTTGACCAGTTCCTCCCGCGTCCGTTCGTCTCCGTCCAGGGCGTTGCCCGTGTAGCCGCGGACCTGGTCGCGCTCGTGGTGCACGAAGACCTTCAGCGTCTGCGTCGTGTAGGTCACCACGATCGGGTCGGCGTCCATGCTGCCCGCCACCTTGAGGCCGGTGTGCGTGTATCCGCCGCCGGACGCCTGGTACATCTCGCCGCTGTCCAGCTCGTCGTCCTGGTCGTCGGCGACCGTGAACGTGAAGCTTGCCGGGACCGACTCGACGGTGGTCGTGAACGCCACGCTGCCGTCGTCGCCCAGCGCCGTCGGCGCGCCCGCGACCGTGGCATCGCCCATCATGACGTCGATGGCCCAGCCGGCGAGCGCTTCGCCGCCGTAGTCGCCGCGGGCGACCGTCGCGCCGCTGATGCTGACGTCGACGTTCAGGTTGACGATGTCGTTGGAGTTCGACCCCTCGGTCGCAAACATCTGCGGATCCCAGGAGACCTCGGTCATGCCGTCCGCCACGTGGTAGCCTTCGGCG
>JAJEBS010000280.1 GCA_022822425.1 Gemmatimonadota bacterium
GCGGATCTGGTTGGCCCAGGCGTTGTCGGACTTGGTGGCTTCCAGAGCCTCGCGTTCGCGCTCGCGCTCCTCCATCGCCCTCCGATGGAGCGCCGCACGCAACATCTTCATCGCCGTCGCCCGGTTCTTGTGCTGCGAGCGCTCCTGCTGGCACGACACCACGATGCCGGTCGGCAGGTGCGTGATGCGGATGGCGGAATCCGTCTTGTTCACGTGCTGGCCCCCTGCCCCGGACGCGCGGAAGGTATCCACGCGCAGGTCGGCTTCGTCGATGTCGACCTCGATTTCATTGTCGATCACGGGATACACGAAGACGCTGGCGAACGAAGTGTGCCGGCGCGACTGGGAATCGAAGGGTGATATGCGCACGAGGCGGTGTACCCCGTTCTCCGCCTTCAGGTACCCGTAGGCATGGTCGCCCTCGATTTCGAGCGCGGCGCTCTTGATGCCGGCCTCCTCCGCGGGCTGAAGGTCGAGCACCTTGAGGCTGCATCCGCGCCGCTCCGCCCAGCGCGTGTACATGCGCAGGAGCATCTCGGCCCAGTCCTGGGACTCGAGGCCGCCCGCGCCCGGATGGACCGTGAGGAGTGCCCCGCGGTGATCGTCCTCGCCCTGAAGCATGGTGCGGAGTTCGAGACCGCTCACGCCCCCGGCCAGCGACTCGATGTCGGACGCCCATTGCGCCTCGATCTCCTCGTCTTCCTCCACGGCCAGCACCTCCGCCCACTCGCTCAGCTCTTCCGCGGTGGCCGCCAGCTCACGCCACGGCGCCACCCACGTCTTCAGCCGATTGGCATCGGCGATGAGCCGCCGCGCCTGCTCCGGATTGGTCCAGAACCGCTCGCTGGACCGCGCCTGCTCCAGTTCATCCAGTTTCCGTTCGCGGGCGTCGATGTCAAAGATACCTCCGAAGTTCGGAGATCCTGGCTTCGAGGTCACGCAGGTGTTCGATGGCTTCGTTATTCATGGATCCGATCGTTGAACTGTCCCGCCCGAAGAGCGTCCGCCTCTCAGAAGAGTTGCTCCCCGCGGGCCAGAGTCGCGTTGAGTTCGTCCTGAAAATAACGACTGTCGTGGGCGAGGTCCTCTCCCACCCGCCGGACGTATTCCGACCACGAACGCCGAATCTCCTCCGCGAAGTCTTCCCTGAGCGTCCCTCGCGCGAGCGCGCGATCGTACCGGTCCCGGTGATACCGGATCATGTCGGAGACGAGCACCCGTGCAAGGCGCGCGGCCCGGTCCGCGGCATTGGCCACGGCAAAGGGTCTCGGCACCCCGCCGTCCCGCGGCCTGCTCGAAGGCGCGGCGGGCGCTGCGCTGCCACGCACGCGCACATCGGGCACCTCCACCGGGAAGATGGTCGGGCACTTGCCACAGCGGGCCCGGACGCCGCCCGCCGGCACCTTGCGCGAGTCGACCGGATATCGTGCCGAACAGGCCGGGCAGCGGACCGTGAATACGGCGTGAACTGTCAAGGCGGACCACCTCCGGGCTCAAGCGGCGACATCTCGCAACAGACTAGGCTCACCACGGGAGGCGCGCCATGATCCGCCGGATGGGCGGCACCGTACGCTTCGGGTGCATCACGGAAACAGTTGTCCGCCCACCCACCACCGACCGTGCCCCTCCGGTACCGCGACCAGACGGAACTCGGCCGTGGAATCGACGGTGCGCAGGCGAGCCGTGATGAAGGCGTCGAAGGCCGCGGCCAGGTGATTCGCCAGAATGACGCCGACGACGGTCGTGACCTGGCGCAGCGTAGCGTCGCTTCTTCGGATCAATCTGTCGTATTCGGCGCGACTGACCTCGTCACCGTCCCAGTCCCACTGGAACTCCGGGCCGATGCTCCGGCTGGCATAGTACTCCATGGCATGTTCGTACTCCGGCGAACCCGGCCCGAGCGGTCCCTGCTCTCCGGGCACCAGAAAGATCTCGTTGGCCAGCGACCAGATGGCTCCGTTGAAGGTGGTGGTATCGGTTTCCGGTTGAACGCCGCCCATGTAGGGATCCGCGTCGAAGGCTCCCGAAGCGCGATACTTGCCCAGCGCCTCGTAGTATTCGAAATCCCCGTCCATGCGTTCCCCCAGCGTCCCGCGCCGCGCGACGAACCACGCGAGGTCGCGGTAGCGGGTCCGGAAGTCCCGTCCCGTTCGTTGCCTGTCGAACAGCAAGCCCCATCCAACGACTTCCACGGCCAGAAACCCCCACCAGCGGCCTCTGTCCAGGCGTCGCTGTCCCCATCCCGGAAGCACTCCCGAATAGAGGAGGGCCCGGGTCGGAGAGATCGTCTCCGGAGCAGCCTGCCCGGTCAGGATGGCGTCCTGCCCGAACGGAGGGTTTGCTCCGGGACCGACGGCGCCGCCGAGCCCGCCCCGCGCCCAGCGCACCGCGGGTGATGCCGCACTCCGTTCTCCGCCGGGAAGCCAGTCCGGGAATGAGCCCGTCAGCGCCGCTTCCCAGACGGGCGAGGGCAACCGCCGCACCTCCATGGGACTCTGACTCGCAACATCCGTGGGACCGACCACCGGAAACACGAGTGTCGTGCACGCAAGTCCGCGGTGCACGGACCGGATGAGTTCCGCCAGCACGGTGGGGGGCGCCGGAGAGGACGAGCAACGGGGCATCGGCGTTGTTGTCGCGGGCCGATGTGCGTGGAAGCCCATCAGAAAACCACGCCCAGGCTCACGTGTACGGGCTCGGAACCGGTCGCGAGCGACGTCCGGGTGAGGGACCGGGCGATACCCAGATCAAAACGACCGACGCGAAGACCGAGCCCGAGCGCCGCCTCGCCCTCTCCCTCGCGCCAGGCGTACCCCAGGCGGACGGACAGGGTCTCGCTTCCCGTGGTCGCGACTTCGGTGCCCACATGAACCGAGGGCGACCCCAGATCGCGCCACCGCTCCTCCAGTTCCGCGGTGAACCGAAGATCAAACGCCGGCTGCTCGTCAAAGTGGTCCAGAATGTCGTACGCGGCCGCCAGGCGCGCCCGCACCGGCAACGGATCCGCCTGTTCGGCGTTGACGACCTGAAGGTCCGGGCCCAGATGCGCGATCATCAGCCCGATCCGAAGCGGAACGCCGTCCGAGAAGGTCGCCTGGGCGCCGGCGTCCACCGCGTATGTGGTCGCGGTCACCCCCTGGTCCAGGCACTGCCCGCGGCAACCGATGCGGAACTGCACCATCTTGAAGTTGGTCCCCACGCTCACCCGATCGACCAGCTCGGTCGCGAACGACACCACCGCCTGGTATCCGCGTACGCTCAGTGAACCGAGCACCTCGCCTCCGATGCCGGTCATCTGCTGATCCCCGACGTCGAGCTCCTGATAGGAGATCCCCAGCGTACCCACCGATTCCCGGCCCATGAGAAAGGAGAAGGCGGTCGCCCTGCCTGCGAGCTGATCGCCCCGGTACAGGAAGAACCGGCGATCCCGGACCTGAGCGAGCCCGGCCGGATTCCAGAACGCGCTCTCCTGGGACGGCAGCGCGGTCATCGCCCGCCCCATCGCGATTCCCTGGGCGCCCACCGGAAGGATCAGAAAGAGCGCCCCCTCGGTGGATGGCATCCTGCGCGCGACGATGGCAGAGGCGTCGGCCGCCGCCGCGAACTCGCCGTCCTGTGCGGTGGTCGGCGCGGGCCACAGCGCCGCGAGCAGCAGCCACGGAACGCAGGACCTGCCAGCCCACGGACCGGTTGCAGCCCGCGAACGAACTCCCCGCGGACTGCTAGCGAGATCGCTGCGTCTCGTGATCGCGGGGAACGGCAAAGCCCAATCTCCGAAGGTGTCCACGCTTGCGCCGCCATCCGGCGAGTACCTTCACCCGCAGGTCAAGGTACACCCGCCGGTCGACGAAACGTTCGATTTTGGTACGGGCTCGAGAACCGAGTTCACGGATCGCGCGCCCGCCGTCTCCGATCAGAATCCCCTTCTGAGACGACCTCTCCACATACAGGATGGCCTGAATATAGACGGGGTCGTCGTCTTCGCGGAACTGCTCGAGCCGGCAGAAGACGGAATACGGTATCTCCTGGCGGTACAACTCGAACACACTCTCGCGAACCAGTTCCGCTACGAAGAAGCGTATCGGCTCGGAGGCGATGAGGTCAGGCGGAAACAGGAAGGGCGATCGCGGCAGCTCCGCCTGCAGGGCCTCGCGCAGCTGCTCCACGCCGGTGCCGTCGAGCGCCGAGATCGGAAAGACGCGGGCACCGAGCCCCCGCTCCGCTTCCGCCACCAGCGCTTCGACCGCCCTGCCCGGAACCGCGTCGACCTTGTTCAGCGCCGCCATTCGCCGGGCCGGCGCCTGCTCCAGCAGCGCGCGCAGCACACCCCACCGCCCGCGCCTGCGCAACGCGACCGCGTCCAGTACCGCCAGCACGACATCCGCATCCTCGATCGCCCGGTAGGCCGTTGCCACCATGCCCCTGTGAAACAGGTCACGTGCGGCAAACAGGCCCGGAGTGTCGATGAAGATGATCTGGTGCGCCGAGCCCGAGTAGATCCCGACCACCTGCTGCCAGGTAGTCTGCGGCCTGGGCGTGACGATGCTCAGCTCTTCGCCCACCAGGGCGTTGAGCAGCGTCGACTTGCCGACGTTGGGAGCACCCGCAAGCGTCACGGTGCCGGCCCGGGTGTCGTTCATCGGGGATGTCCAGGAGTGAAAAAGAACCCCCCGGAGCGATGCTCCGGGGGGTTGCTGGAAGAAGCTGGCGACGACGTACTCTCCCACCAGGTCGCCCCGGCAGTACCATCCGCGCAGCGGGGCTTAACGGCCGTGTTCGGGATGGGAACGGGTGTTTCCCCCGCGCTCTGGTCACCAGCAACAAGAGTCCATGGGTTGATGAGAAAAGGTCCCGGGCGTCCGGGGTTGGTTCGACGCGTCTTTCCGGCACATCCCGCCACGCGGGTACCGGATCCTTCCTGTGAACTCCCGATCACGGAAGTCCAGCTCGATGCGAGTCATGCTGGTCAAGCCTCTCGGGCACTTAGTACGGCTCGGCTGCACATGTTACCATGCTTCCACCTGCCGCCTATCAACGTGCTCGTCTCGCACGGCCCTTCTGAGGGCTTACGCCCTGGGAGTGCTCATCTTGAGGTGGGCTTCCCACTTAGATGCTTTCAGCGGTTATCCCTTCCCGACGTCGCTACCCGGCGATGCCCCTGGCGGGACAACCGGTACACGAGAGGTCAGTCCATCCCGGTCCTCTCGTACTAGGGACAGATCCTCGCAACACTCCAACGCCCACGACGGATACAGACCGAACTGTCTCACGACGTTCTAAACCCAGCTCATGTACCGCTTTAACGGGCGAACAGCCCGACCCTTGGGACCTTCTCCGGCCCCAGGATGCGATAAGCCGACATCGAGGTGCCAAACCGCCCCGTCGATGTGAACTCTCGGGGGCGATAAGCCTGTTATCCCCGGCGTACCTTTTATCCGTTGAGCGACGGCCCTTCC
>JAJEBS010000315.1 GCA_022822425.1 Gemmatimonadota bacterium
GCCTGCGAACGTTCTCTACGACACTCGTCGGAAGCCGTCCCCGTGGCCTGCGATCGTACGGGAGCCGATGGGTGTTCCACTCGACGCCGACCCCGCACCGTCCGGTCGCGAGCCCTCGGGAGACGACGACGAACTCCACAAGCTGGGCGAGCGCATCGCGGAATTGGCGGCCTGCATCAACTCCGCCGAGGCGCGGATGATGACCCTGATCGCCGACTTCGACCGGCGGGGCGGGTGGAAGGACGGCGGCTTCTCCTCCTGTGCCGAATGGCTGGCCTGGAGGACCGGCACCAGGATCGGCACGGCCCGCGAACGGGTTCGCACCGCCAGGGCGCTGGAAAAACTCCCCCAGACTGCCGAGGCGCTTCGCGAAGGGAGCATCTCGTACGCCAAGGTGCGGGCGCTCACCCGGGTTGCGACCCCCGAGCGCGAGGCGGAGCTGCTCGAGTTCGCGCGCGCGGGCTCGGCGGCGAAGCTGGAGCGGACGGTGCGCATGTGGAAGAAGCGGAACACCAGAGGTACAAATCACGGCAGGAAATCTCATAAAGTCATACAGGACTGCACGATCTGCGTTTCCTGCCTCTGGCCCCCGAAGGGTTCCGCCCTGCGCGAATTGCGGGATAATCGCTATTGAGTGGCGGGAAATGCCGAGCATCGCTGACCGGCCTTACGGCATGCCATGGCCCACCGCGACCGGAGGGCGAGTCTTCCCGTCGGGATTCGCTCATGACGGGAAGACGGAGGCAACCGCCGTCGACTGATACCCTTCGCACAGTTCATCCGCACACTCGCGGAACACCAGTCCGGCCTGATCGATCCGTCGCTTGTTCTTGTAGTAGAACAGGTCGTCGCGGGTTAGTTGGGTGATGTTCAACGCCAGATCGAGCATGTGGGGCCGCAAGGCCTTGTTTAATGGCATGCTCCCGATCCAGCCGGCCGCCCCACCCACGAGAGCGCCAGGGAGGACACCAAGTGTCGATCCGACAGCGGCACCAGCCGAGGTTAGGACGGTGGTGATGCCGAAGCGGGACATCATCGTCAGGGTTCGCACGACATGGATCCTCTTTATCGTGGTCCGGTCCGCGTCCTTGAACTCGCCTTCACTCTTCAAGGCTGTGTGAATCAGGCGGCCTGCAACCAGAACTCCCCATACATACGGAATCGCGTCGCCGATGAAATCCGGGATATCGAGCCCTCGGTTGTCCGCGAGCGTCTCGAGCCCATCCTGGACACCGTCCACCCGCTCGTAATCCGGGCCGATATCGGTAATCCGATCCGCATAGCGGGGATCGTCCTCGATGATCTTGGCGGCTATTTCGGAGCTGACAAAGAACTCGACATTCTGGGCCTCTGCCATGTCGGACGCGACATCGTCAGCATATCCCTCCGTTCCCGTCTTCACTTGAAAGAAAACTGGTTCTCCGGCGTCGTTCACCGCCGAGACGTCCCAGGTCTTCTGAACCGGATCGGGAGCGATGTTAACGTCGCTGTAGCCTGCTTGTTCGAGCATCTTGGCGGCCTCGATTTCCGCCAGCTTGCCCTTCAATCCGCTGATGAAACCCTTGGCCGCGCCCGGCCCGTCCGCTTGCACCTCCTGCCATTTTTCGAACAAGGGTTGTTCGGCGGCCAATCCCGGGTATTGGGCCTCATACGCTTGCTTCAGCGTGTCGGGCACATTGACCTGGTCCCAGATGCCCCACAACGCAAAGGAAGCTGCCGCCACGGCTTCTCCGGCCGCGAGCGCGGGCTCGCCAGCGCGGAGGTACTCAATCGTCTCCCAGAAGGGGACAGCCCGAAGCCGGCAGTGAGCCCGACCCGGGTCGTCGGCACCGGGGTCTTCAATCGTCTCTCGGAAGGACCTGTGCTTGTGGTCGTCGCCCGGCAGCTTCTCAAGAGCTGGGATCAGGCCAAGGGATTTCATGCCCATGCCGCTCGCACCTTCCCTACGCCCTTAGAGACACGATCATGGCCGTCAGCGACACGACGAAGGCACCGATCACAAGCCAACGGAGTAGTCGGACACGGCGGGATTGCTCCTCCAGCGCGGCCCGGAGCTCACGGCGAAAAAGCTCCGACTGGTTGTCGAGGCTCTTCCTCTGTTCCTCTTCGGATTGTCGGGACTGCTTCTTCAACGCGTCCGCCAACTGCCGGCGGAAAAGCTCCGGCAGGTTGTCATGCTCTTCGATGTGCTTTGTGAGCAGCTCGTGTTGGCGGATGACCCTGGGGATGAGGGTTTGGTTGATCCGGTCCTGCTCCTCCCAGAAGCGAACCCTCTCGGCGATCGCCGGGGGCTGCTGGGTGGGCCTGCTTTTCGGGCGCGCCTGCTTCCGACCTCCCCTCATGATGATTCTCCCAGAAGGAACTCCAGCTCCGGCCCGGTCACGGCTGTTTCTCCCGTGGCTCGCTAACTCGCAGACTTCAGGTTGCTCCGTCGATCTTCTCGCGGGCTCGCTGCTCAGGGCGCCAGACGGTCACGCGTTCCGGGTTCGAGGATGGCACTGGCCCGTGTCACGCAGCGACCGTCACGCTCGACCGCAGTCTCCCCCAGCCTTAGGGGATCGTACGCCACTGCATCCCGAGTCACAAGTGTAGGCTTGTCGCCTTTCAGATAACAACTTATGATCCCACCCACGGTGAGGGGTGCCAGTACTCTGCTCGGCTGGACGAACTGCGGCGTGGACATCGACATCGGAGACTGCGCTTCCTTCCATTCTCACTCGTCGTGGGTGGGACACGGGCGAAAACGTCCGCCACAACACACCGCGAGTGGGCGGCGGAACGACCATGGGGAGTAGCAGAGCGATGGCGCGCATCGTCTGTATCGTAATGATGGCTCTCGGAGCAGGTCTCGGGTTCGTGATAGGCGGAATCGGGATCGCGATGATGGGGACGGGATTCGGGATTCACGTCGGCTTTGTCATGCTTGGTCTCGCACTGTGTCTCGGATGGATTGGATGGCGTGTGGGAAAGGCCGCCGAGCGGATGCTATCGTAGCCCGCCGTGTGCAGTCACCCCGAATCCCGTAGCGAGGTGCATCGGGAAGAAGGCCCCGCCGACAAGCTGAGCAGGGTGGAACGCGGTCTCTCGCGGGATAGAACGCCGCCATCGCCCGCGAGGTGACGGGATCGCCCGTCGCCTTCGCCCTTCGTGAGGCTGGCGAGCAAGAGGACGAGGAGCTTGCTCGCGACTGCCCGGCGAGCGCTGTTCCGGGCCGGTGCCCGGAGAGGCGTGTCAGCCGCTCCACCGGGGCTGGCTTGAGCCACGCTAAGGTGGCTAAGCCAGCATACCCACGGTATAACCGCAGGGCTGGCGAGGGGTGCTCCGCCCCCCTTCGATCCCCCTGAAAAACCCCGCTCCGGCAACGTTTGCGGTTGGGGAGTTCGGCCCCGCCTAGCCGACCGTTCCCGGCGGCCAGTCGCCGGATGTCCTCCCACCGCCCCCCGATCACCGCCGGTCAAGGCCGTCAATTTTCACGGGCGAGTCTGCGTTGTGACCGGCGGCGGCGTGGTCGGCGTTGCCGCCGCATCGGCGCCGGTCCCCCCGGCCTCCGGGACGGACTCCGCCCGTCCCTCCGCCGGGGTCGAGCGCCCTTCCCAGCCTCAGGTTGTCCCTCTGCGGG
>JAJEBS010000137.1 GCA_022822425.1 Gemmatimonadota bacterium
CTTGATGCGCCGCTCGGAGATCTCCTTGAACGGCTCCGCGGTGTCGAGGATGCTCGTGATCCGCCGGGCGCCGAGATGTTCGATGCCGACGAGGTCCTTGCCCAGCGCCGGAGCGGCGGCGGCGGAACGGCTCACGCCGCCTCCGGCGATGTCGTGACGACATCCACGCCGAGCACCCCGTCGATCTCGGGCACCAGGACGTCGACCCGCTGATGCGGCAGCACCGTCACCGCCCGGCCCACGATGTCGGGTTGTATGGGCAGTTCGCGGCCCGCCCGGTCCACCAGGGCGCAATAGTAGATGCGGGACGCGCGCCCCCAGTCCATCAGCTCGTTCATGGCCGCGCGAGCGGTGCGTCCCGTGAAGATGACATCGTCCACGACGACCACGGCACGGTTGTCGATGCCCCCCGGGGGCAGCTTCGACTCACCGATCACCGGTCTGGGCCCGATCGCCATGAGGTCGTCGCGGTAGAGCGTGATGTCGATGGAGCCGCGGGGAACGCGGACTCCGGCCGCGCGCTCGATCTCGTCCTGCAGCAGGCCCGCGATCTGGACGCCCCGGCGGTGGATCCCCATCAGCGCGAGGCGGTCCGTTCCCTCGTTGCGCTCCAGGATCTCGCGCGCCATGCGGGCGATCGCTCGTCCCACCGCGTCTTCCCGCATGATCGGGATGCGGAACTGATCGGGCATGGTCACCGGCGTCGAGGGCGGATGTCAGTTGTTGCGGGCGCCCGCGTCGATCCACTGCCTGATCACGGCGATCTCTTCAGCGCCGAGGGGCAGTCTGCCGATCGGCATTTGTCCGCCGACGATGCCCGGGCGCCCGTCCATCTTGTGGATCAGGTAGCTGTTTTCCGCGTCACCCGGTGTCACGAGGCTGAGCTCCACCTGGATGCTGGGCACGTTCACCAGGTTGGCGAAGGAGCGGCCCGCCGAGAGATCGAGGTCGGCTTCCGCGAGGGACGGGCCATGGTGACCGGCGCAGGACGGCGTGAACACGTGGGTCTGGATGCTGGACAGCGTCGGCAGCAGCGTGTCGGTTTCCTCGGGTGCGGTGCCGGAATCCCCTCGGCAGGCCGTGACGGCCAGGAGGGCGGCAACGAGGTGAAGCAAGGGCCGCGGGCCGTGGCGTCTGGTGGTCATGTTGAGCAATGTGGGCCGTCCTGTTCCGTCGTAGGATCGCGGGGCCAACATACCGGAAGCCGCGGGCCGCCTGCAACGCTCCTCGCCCCGGGAATCCCCACACCGCGGCCGCCGGGGTCCGCCGCGGGGTCCGCCTTGCCGCCGCCTCGCGCGTATGGCGTCCCGGTCGCCGTGCGTCCCGTGCCGCGATACCTTGCCAGCGGTTGTCCCTGACAGCTGCGCGCGGGTCTCCGGGCGCCCGCGCCCGTTCATCTCGCCAACCCTGCCGAGGACTCCCGATGCGGCGCACACCGTTCGCTCTCCTGCTCGTCCTGTCCGTCCTGACTTCCGCCGGCCATCTCGAGGCCCAGGGGGTCGAAGAGCACCCGGCCGTCGTCATGGGAGGGTTGCCGTTCGCGCTCACGCTGGCGGGCGCGCCCGACGAGTCGAGCTGGTTCGAGGTGCGGACCGCCGACGGCACTCTGCTCCGCTCCGGAGCCGTCGATGCCAGCCAGTCGCTGGTGGTGCCCGACCTGGTCGTGGAGTCGCGGGCGGATCTGCCGCTGGAGGTGCGGGTCGGCGGGGCGACCGAAACGGTGCGGCCCAACTATGCGCCCCCGTGGTACTCCATCGTGCCGCCGCTGGTGGCCATCCTGCTCGCGCTGATCTTCCGCGAGGTGCTGGCCGCGCTGTTCGCGGGGGTCTGGCTGGGCGCGCTGGCGTACACGGGGTTCAACCCGCTGCTGGCGACCTGGCGCACGGTCGACACCTTCATCGTGCCGGCGCTGGCCGATGACTCGGGGCAGACGCAGATCGTGGTGTTCTCCCTGCTGCTCGGCGGGATGGTGGGGATCATCGCCCGCAACGGAGGCACGCTGGGCATCGTGGAGGCGGTGTCGCCGGTCGCCACCACGCCGCGCCGGGGCAAGCTGGCCACCTGGCTCGCAGGGCTGACCATCTTCTTCGACGACTACGCCAACACCCTCATCGTGGGCACGACCATGCGGCCCATCACCGACCGGCTGCGCATCTCGCGCGAGAAGCTCGCGTATCTGGTCGACTCCACGGCGGCGCCCGTGGCGGCGATCGTCCCGATCTCGACCTGGGTCGGCTACGAGATCTCGCTCATCGACCAGGGGCTGCAGCTTGCAGCCGAGCAGAACGCGCCCGCGAACCCCGAACTCGCGGCATCGCTCGCGTCCTCGAGCGCGTTCACCGTGTTTCTCTCGACCATCCCGTATCTCTTCTACCCCCTGCTGGCGCTGGTTCTCGTGGCGCTCGTGAGCTACACCAACCGCGACCTGGGCGAGATGGCCACCGCGGAACGGCGAGCCGCCCGCGGCGACGGACTGACCCGGCCCGGCTCGACGCCCGTGACCGACACCAGCGACTCGCTGCTGCAGCCGGCCGAGGGAGCTCCCCGGCACTGGTGGAATGCGGCGCTTCCGGTGCTCACCGTGGTGCTCACGGTCCTGATCGGGTTGTATGTGTCGGGCAGCGCGGTGACGGGACCCGGGGCGTCGCTGATGGACGTCCTGGGGCAGGCGGATCCCTACGCCACCCTGCTGTGGGGCTCGCTGGCCGGATGCCTGATGGCCATGGCGCTGTCGCTCGCGCAGCGCATTCTCACGCTCCAGGAGACGCTGGCGTCGCTGGTCGCAGGGATGAAGGCGATGATGACCGCAATGCTGGTCCTGGTCTTTGCGTGGTCGCTGGGGGCGATCACCGGAGAAATCGGGACGGCTGCGTTCCTGGGGCAGACACTCGGGGACGCCATTCCCTTCGAGCTCATCCCGGTGCTGGTGTTCGCCACCGCCGCGGCCATGGCCTTCGCGACCGGAACCTCGTTTGCGACGATGGCGATCCTGATCCCGCTGGTGATCCCGCTCACCATCACTCTCGGGGGCGGCGTCGGATTCGACGGGGGCAGCGCGGAGGTGATTCTCCTGGGAGCGACCGGATCGGTGCTGGCGGGCGCGATCTTCGGAGACCACTGCTCTCCGATCTCGGACACCACGGTCCTGTCGTCGACCGCGTCCGGGTGCGACCACGTCGATCACGTGCGCACGCAGCTTCCCTATGCGCTGCTGGTCGCCGTCGTGGGCATGCTCCTGGGCAACGTCGGCACCGCGTACGGGCTGCCCCCGGGGTTGGCGCTGCTGCTCGGCGTGGGCGTGCTCTGGGGCGTCCTGCGTTTTTGGGGACAGTCGGTCGAAGGGGAAGCCACGGGATAGCGCCGGCGGAGCGCACCCTCCGCGCTAGCGGCGCGCCCTGAAGAACGACCGCAGCAACTCCCCCGAGGGCTTCGCCAGCACGCCTTCCGTCAGCTCGACCGAGTGATTCAGACGCTGGTCCTGGACCAGGTTCTCCAGGCTGCCCGCCATCCCCGCCTTCGGGTCGCGGGCCCCGTAGACCAGGCGGCGAACCCGCGCCAGAACGATCGCGCCGGCGCACAGGGCACAGGGCTCGAGGGTGACGAAGAGGGTCGCGCCCGGGAGGATCCTCAGCCCGAGCTTGCGGGCGGCGCCGCGCAGCACCACGACCTCCGCGTGCGCTGTTGGGTCCGCATCGGCGCGCGTCCGGTTGTGCCCCTCGGCCACGATGCGGCCATCCATCACCAGTACGGCGCCCACCGGCACCTCGGAGCGGACTGCCGCGAGCCGCGCCATTTCCAGGGCGCGGGCCATGAAGCCGTGATCCCCGGCCCTGCCACTCCGGCGCCGCGCTGCTCTCGGTGCTCGCGCGGATTCACCCACGGACTGCTACCGGTGCCGCCGGTCACGCCTCCCGCGTATTTCGCGGGCATCGGCGATTCGCCGCGAACCTCGGCGCCAGCGACGGCCCGGAGGTGCTTCGCCGGATGCGTCCAGGCCGGGGCCCTCTCCCACGCTCCGCAGGAACGCCGCCACCTTGCCGGCGACGGCCAGGTCCTCCAGGCGCATCGCGGGAATGGCGGGGGTGTCCGATGAACCGGGATGCAGGACATCGGCGGCCCGGTCGTAGCGAAAGAAGCCCGCCCCGTCGGTCAGATGCACCGCCAGCACGTCGCCATCGCGGATTTCACGGGCGAGGACGGGCTGCACCAGCAGAAGATCGCCATCCTCGTACCCCAGCGCGCCGGCCTCGTCGCCCGAGACCCTGACGAAGAACGAACCCGCACTACCCGCCAGGCGGCGGTCGATGGCGTAGGATCGGGCCGATTCTTCCTCCTCCGCGTCGCCTCGCCGGTGCGGGATCCGCGAATGGCAGGGCACCGAGAGCGTCTCGGCGTTCAGATCGAGGCCAACGATGCGCGCGCCTCGTGAACGGGACGGGTCGCGTTCCAGGTACCCCTTTGCGGCGAGCGACTTGAGGTGTTCGGATACGGTCTTGGTGCTCTTGATGCCGAATCTCGCCCCGATCTCGCGAACCGACGGCTGATAGGTATGCCGGCGCAAATAGGACTCCATGTAGTCCAGTATGCGGCGCTCGATCTCGTTTGGAGGTGGGAGCATGGACAGTGTTTCGGCGAGCCCGTCGATTCCGTTGGCTGGTCCGCCGACCGGCTCCGCGGCAGACGGGAAAGGGAGAAATACTAGTCCGCGCGAAGGTGGAGAGCAAGCAGGGAATCCCGTATTGCCATGGCCGCGCCCGCGCCTTCCCGCCACCTTGCCCGTGGCACCTTGATCGGCAACCCTTCGATGGGATCCGACCGTCCAAATCTCCAGGGACAAGATCGTTTAAGTGTGCGGTGGGGTATACGCCGAGATGGCCTTGGCGGCACCTGCATCGCGCGGGCGGCGGCCCGCAGAGCCAGCGACCCGAAGGAATTCAGCCCATGAGCTTTTCGAAGACGACGCTGGGAGTTACGACCGTTGCGATCATCGCGGCGCTGCTCGGCGGGGGGATCTATCTGAGGCTGCGCCCGGCTCCCGAGGAAGGGGATGCCGCAACCCCGGCCGAGGCGACGACGCTTGAGGTGCCGGAGGCCTCGCTGGAGAGCTTCGCCCGGCGTGCGCAACCGGTCAGCGGCGCACGCGTGCTGCGCGATACGCTCTGGATCCGCATCACGGCGTCGGGGGGCGCGGCGGCGTTCCGGCGCGCCACCCTCTCGGCTCGCGTGGCCGGCCAGGTGCGGGACGTGCGGGTGCGCGAGAACGATCCGGTTGATTCCAACGCTTTCCTCATCCAGATCGACACGACCGAGTACGCGCTGGCGCTGGCGCGGGCCAACAGCGCTCTCACCGGGGCTCAGGCCGACTACGAACAGATCGTCCTCTTCGACGACGAGATCGCCGATCCGGAAGTACGGGCGGAGCGGGCGCGCGTGGCTCGCTCGCGCAGTGGTCTGGACGAGGCGACCGTGAACGTTCGCCAGGCGGAGCTGGAACTGTCGTGGACGCGCA
>JAJEBS010000256.1 GCA_022822425.1 Gemmatimonadota bacterium
AAGTCGTGGGTGACCACCATCCCGCCGCGGGTGCCGAACGGGGTTCCCTCGATGTGGTCCCACGCGTGCTGCGACACCTCGATCGGGTTGGTGTACTTGGCCGAGGTCGAGACCGCTTCCGGGTTGCCGACCGCGATGCGGCTCACCTCGGTTGCGGCGCGCATGTAGGCGGCCAGCAACGTCGTCGACAGCCCCTGCGCCGCGGACAGGTTGTCGAAGCTGCCGAGCAGGACGTCCGCGGGGAGCCAGCGTCCAGCGTCGATCTCCAGGTCGAGCATGTCGCGGATGACGCGCTCGTACTCCGCGCGGCTCAGCCTCTGGAAACGGCGGATCCCGGGATTGGGCCGGCCGGCTGCGGCTTCGTCGACCAGCTGCTCCAGGGTCTCCACCAGCACCTCGAGGGTGTCGCCCGCCGGGCGTGGCATCCCGGGCGGCGGCATCATGCCCGCCCGCAGCTTGCGGATCATGCGTTCGGTCGTCTCCGCCTGGTCCGGAGCACGCTCCACGTCGAATCCCTGAAGCGAGACGTTGCCGGTCAGCAGGGCGTCGTTGTGACAGACCTGGCAATACTGGACCACGACCCGCGTGAGAACCGGGGATTCGATGGATGGCGCGTGCGTTGCGGACGGGGTCCGCGCCGGATCGGGTGGGGCTTCAGCGGTGGGAAGGGAAGGGGGGGCGCCGAGCCATGCGATCGCGATGCCCAGGGACGTACCGATGGCGAGTGTCCTCATGGCCTCCGCCTGAAGTCGTGGGAAGTTCGCCTCGTTGGAAGCACGCGCCTTCGTCGGAGCATGCCGACTCGTACTATAAGGCAGACGGGCACAGGTTGCAAAAGGTTGGGGATCAGTTGGTTGGGGATCGGTTCGCGGCGTGGTCGGCGCGCAGGCCGGGACACAGCGCGCGCAGCCGTTCGAGGTCTCCGCGGCCGACGCCGGATGGAGCCCGACCGGCGTCCCCGGGCCCTGGTCCCGCCCGCATGAGCGATCCCGGGTCGGACACGTGGCCGAGTCCGAGCGCGTGCCCCAGCTCGTGCGCGGCGACCCGGCGCAGGTCGTCCGCGTCGGCGAAGCGGTAGATGCGGAGTTCGCGGCTGACGGCGACCCCGCCCGCGCCGTCGCGCAGCACCGCTTCCCGGTAGATGGCCGCTTCCGCGGTGTCGGGGGGAAGGAGCTCGGCGAGCTCGCGGGCGCGCGCTTCGAAATCGGCGGGATCCAGGGTCGCGCGCGAGCGCTCCAGTTCCGCCTCCAGGCGCCGGCGCTCGTCGGTGCGCGCCTGGCGTCGGTCGTAGACGAAGCGGACGGGCATGCCCGCCTCCGGATCGTGCCGGAAGAGCGGCTGGCCGACCGCCTCCTCCCAGAGTCCGGCGGCCTCGCTCAGCGCTCTCTCGGCGGTGGTGGCGTCCAGCCCGAATTGCTCGTCCAGGCGCGCGATGCGCCAGGGAAGAGGGACCTGACATGGTGCCGCAGAGCCCTCGGCCAGGAGGTCGATCCGGTCCGGCTCGGCCCGGGCGGGAACCGGGAGCAAGGGGACCGCGTCCGTGGCAGCCCGCGGTCGGGACGACGACAGCCAGATCATGAACCCGCATACGGTCAGGATCGCCGCAAGCCAGGGCAGGGATATCTTCATGGAACTCCGTTCCGGCGCGGTCTCCCGATGACGCGGATCGGGCTTGTCCTTTCCGCACGTCAATCCCTAGTGTGACCCATGTTCGCTCCCACCGCCAACGATCGCTTCAAGGCACAGTGGGACAACCGGCTGGCCTGGTCGATCGTGGTTGCCGTGTTCGTCCACATGGCGGGGTTCGCCTTCTTCCCGGGATGGCGGCTGCGAGACCTCTCGCCCGAGCCCGTTTTCGGGGCCCGGGGTACCGAATGGATTCTTCTCCAGCCTCCCGGCCGGGTTCCAGGGGGGGAGGCCATCGCATTCGCGGCGGTGTCGGGTGCGGGTGAAGACTCGGCCTCCGCCGCGGAAATCGAGGCGGGGGAAGAGGAGGCGGATATCGATGCCGCCAGCTTTGCGGATGCCGGCGGAGATGGTCGTGCGGGCGGCTTCCTGGACCGGCTGCGCGGGCGGGCCGCTCCCCGGCCGATTCTCGCGGAACCGGAGCTGGAGCCCGCCGAGCCGGAGTCCCGCGTCGATTCCGGGGGCGACGAAGCCGGGGCCGACGACGCGCTCTCCATCGGAGGCAGCGCCTCGACGGCGGCGCTGGAATCGCTGCCCGATCCCGATGAGCTGGACCTCGACCGGCTGTCCGTGCTTGAACCCGAACTCTCCCTGACCGCGATCTCCGCCTGGGTGCTGGTGCGGAATCCCGACGAGGTGATGGAGTTCATGCGTCGGTCCGCCGCGGGCGCGGGTCTGGCCGAGGTCGATTTCCGTACCGTGCGCGTCACCCTCTGGATCGACCGCACGGGGTCGGTGGAGTGGTCCGAGATCATGCAGTCCAGCGGCGATCGGCGCGTCGACGAGATCGCCCTTGAACTCGTCAACGACGTGATCTCGTTCCGGCCCGCGCGGGAGCAGGGGGTGGCTGTGGCGCGATCCGCGGTATTCAGCATCCCGTTCCCGTGGACCTGATGCGGCGTCCCGCGGGTTGCGCCGCGCTGGCGATGACGCTCGTCCTGGGTTGTGCCGTCGGCCGGGGACCTTCGGGGCCGGTGCGGTCCCCCACCGGAATCGTCTACCCTCCGGGAGTGCCGCCCGCCGAGACCCGGTTTTCGCAGACCGCCACCCTGTACCTGAATATCGACGGTGAGGAGGAGGCCGCGCTCGCGCAGGCCCTGGAGGGCATCGAAGCCGACCCGGGGAACTCCATCCACTACTTCCTGGCCGGGGTAGCCGAAGCCCGGCTCGGAGAGTACCGCGAGGCCCACCGCTGGTTTGTGGAGGCCGAGCGCATCTATCCGGCCTACGAACTGGACATCGAGCCTGAACGGGAGGCCGCCTGGGCCAGGGCGTTCAATGCGGGCCTGGAGGCCTACGCGCGCGGCGAGCGGGATGCGGCTGCCGAGTACTGGCTCGGGGCCACGGCCATCTACGACCTGCGGCCCGCGGCTCACCGCAACGTCGCCAGCCTGCTGGTGGAGCTGGGACGACGGGACGAAGCGATCGGCGTGTATCGGGATGCCCTGCACGGCCTGGACCGGCGCCCGGCGACGCGCGTGCTGGAGGAGGACGAGGTCCGGGAACGCGCCGAACTGCGTGGCGACACGGAGAATCGGCTCGTCCAGCTCCTTCTTGCCGCCGGCCGTTTCGCCGACGCCGAACCACTGCTGCGTCGGCAGCTGGCGCGAGACCCCGGGAGCATCCGGGTGCGCAGCAGCCTCGCGAGGACCCTGGTGGAGCTTGGGCGCGCGGACGAGGCTGCTGAACTCTACGCGTCGCTCCTGACCGACGAGTCGCTGGCCGCCGCCGACCTGTTCAACCTGGGGATCGCGCTTTTCCGTTCATCGCGCTTCGAGCAGGCGGGGCGGGCGTTCGCACTGCTCACGGAAAGACAGCCCGACTCGCGGGACGCGTGGTTCAACTACGCGAACGCGCTGTTCGCTGCCGAGGCGTGGGCCGGGCTGGCCGACGCCGGCGATCGGCTGCTGGCGGTCGACCCGCTCAGCGAATCCGCGCATCTCATCACGGCGCGGGCCCGGCTGGAGACGGGAGATGAAGCCGGGGCGCGCGCCGGGGTGGCCCGTGCCGACGGCCTGCCCGTCCACCTCGAGGAGCTGAAGCTGAGCGTGACGGAAGGGGGGACGGTGGTTCAGGGGCGCATCGTAGGGAATGCGCTGCCGGAGGGCGCGCCGTTGCGGCTGCGCTTCATCTTCCACGACAACGCCGGGCCGCTGGGAGAGAGGGTCCTGGAGGCCAGCGCTCCGGCTCCGGGCGCCAGCGCGGACTTCCGCGTTTCCATCGAGGGACGCGCGCTCGGGTACCGCTACGAGCTGGAAGGGGAGGGAACGCGGCAGGGCCGGCTTGCGCCCGGTTCCCGCGACGCCCGGCTGTCCGGGCCGGCGGTCAGCGGCAGGCGGCGTGCGAGGCGCGTCTTTCGTCGATGGGCTGTACGGTGAGGATGAGTTCGTCGCCGTCGATGACGTCGATGGGCTCCGACAGCACGCATCCCTGGGCGAGAAAGTCCATCAGGAAGTACACCCGTCCCACGAGGTTCCACCGAAAGCTGAAGGTGTCGCGGTTGAGCGCCTCGACCATCCCCAGCCGGTCCTGGAAGGTCTCGCTCCACACGTAGATGGTGACCGCGTTGCGGCTCTGGTTGTTGACCTCCAGGGAGATGCCCTCCGCGCGGCCGGGCGGCCGGGGCTCACCCCGCGTCGAGGTGCACCCTGAAAGGGCGGCGAGCGTCAACAGGAAGGCGTACATGGGCAGGGCTGCGATCCATTGCCGCGGGGTCCGGCGCTCGCCGGCCCCCAGCATCGGTCCAGGCCTCTCATTGGGTTGCATGGCACGGATATCGCTTCGAACGGGCGGCTGTGCGTCGGCCCGGGAACGCTTCCGCGGGCTCGAGTGAGGCGCAACAGCGCGGAGACGCATATGTTTTAAGTCCAGCAACGGGCAAAACGGTCCGCGGAGGGGCTTCATTGAATCCGTTTTTCTGCCCACAAGGTGGGTTCGTTTCCCGGTCGCGGGCGGCATTCATCTTCCTGGCCGCATTGCCGGGATTGGGGCTCACCCCGGCGGTGGCCACGGCCCAGAGGCCGCTCCACGGGGTGGTCGCCGATCAGGCCACGATGTCGCTCATCGATTCGGCAAGAGTGACGGTGGTGGGCACGGAACTCGAGGCGGTAACCGGGGGAGACGGCACATTCTCCTTCGAGGGCGTGCCGCTCGGCTCGCTGGCCGTGCGCATTGAGGCGCCCGGTTACCCGGTGGTGGTGGAGCAGGTGGAGGTGGTGCGGGACGTCGTCCTCTACATGCAGGTGATGATGCCCAGGGCCGATCTCATCCTCGGAGAGCTGGTGACCCCGGCCGGCGCCGCGAGCGACGCCAGGACCGCCGCCGAACTGGTGGCCCGCGAGGTCCTGGACATGAACCCCAACTCCGGGAACCTGGGGCTGAACACGAATCCGGTGCGTCTGCGCGGGACCGGGACCTTCGGGCTCAGCGGTGAGCCGGCGGTGTTTCTCGACGGGGTGCGGATCGGAACCTTCGGCCCGGCGATGGAGGTGCTGAGCCAGATTCCGGCACGGAATGTCCGCAACATCCGGGTGCTGCGCGGTCCAGCCTCGGGCTTCCTCACGGGAGCCGCCGACGGTTCGATCCATATCGAAACCCGATCGGGTCCGGGCCGGGGTTAGCCGGCACACTGGTTTTGAGGCCCGTCTGAACCACTCGGTGAATGGTGGATGGCGCTCGCCCCAGGCGGCCCGGGGACCGCTGAGTGAATCTTTTCGGTGGTGACGGCGTTGTCGTTTGACACGCGGGATCGGGCGGCGTATCTGTGGACGGGTGATCGGGTTCACCGAATCGTGATTCGCGGAATGCCGGAGGAAATCCGCTGCCGGGGTCGCCGGGAAACGATCGCGCTGCCCTGCTCGCCTGTGGCATGTTCCATGTGACGCCACTCCCGAGAACCTTTCTCGCGCCTGTTTTCTCGCTAACGCGGTTGCGGTTCCAGTCCGGCCACTGAGCGCGCTAGCCATTTCCCACTCTGGAGGAGCCATGAATCGACGACTTTGTCTACTCCCCCTGTCCGCGGTGGCCTTCCTCGTGCTTGCGCCAGGGGTGCACGCACAGCAGGCGGCCCTGACGGGAACGGTAACCGACCGTCAGACCGGCGAGCCTCTCGCCGCTGTCCAGGTCTTCATCGCGGAACCCAGCATCGGCGCTCTTACCCAGCAGAACGGGCGCTTTCTGCTGGCGGGCGTGCCCGCCGGCACTCACTCGGTCACGGCTCAGCGCATCGGCTACACCTCGTCCACCCTTGAGGTAACGGTGACGGCGGACGAGACCACGCTGGTGGACTTCCAGCTCACCGAGGAAGCTCTCGGGCTCGACGAGATCATCGTGACGGGAACGCCCGGCGGCACCCAGCGGCGCGCGATCGGAAACGCGGTGGCCACGCTGGAGGCGGCGCAGGTCACCCAGGAGGTGGCGGTCCTCAACATGCAGGACCTGCTGACCGCCCGGACCCCCGGGGTCCAGTTCGCCCGCGCCAGCGGAAACGTCGGCAC
This sequence comes from Gemmatimonadota bacterium, assembly GCA_022822425.1. GTDB lineage: Bacteria > Gemmatimonadota > Gemmatimonadetes > Longimicrobiales > Gaopeijiaceae > BD2-11. Next base: position 6,183 of record JAJEBS010000256.1, read on the forward strand.
CGGCTCGGCCATCGAAGTGCGGGGCACGGGGAGCTTCAATCTCGGCTCCAACCCCCTCATCTACGTCGACGGCGTGCGGGTGAACAACAACTCCCAGGCCGGGCCGGATCTGGGGAATGAGCGCGAGGTCAACGTCCTCAACGACTTCAATCCCCAGGACATCGAGAGCATCGAGATCATCAAGGGGCCCGCGGCGGCGACGCTGTACGGGACCGAAGCCTCGGCGGGCGTGATCCAGATCATCACCAAGCGCGGCGCGGAGGGCGAGGCACAGTTCGACGCCTCCGTCCGCATGGGGACGAACTACCTGCGCGATCCGGCGGCCAGAATCGGGACCAAGTGGACCTGCCAGGGAAGCTTCGATCCGCCTTGCCGCGAGGGCGAAGGGCTCGTGCCCTACAACGCCTACGAGGAGTCCAACGTCCTCATCGACCAGGGGGCCTTCCCGTGGCCGCAGGACGAGCTGTTCCAGAGCGGGCTCAGCCAGAGCTACAACCTGGGCGTTCGCGGGGGAACCCAGAACTACCGCTACTTCCTCTCCGGCAACTACGACAACGACGAAGGCATCACCTACTACAACTGGAACAAGGCGCTGCGTCTGCGCGCCAACATCGGCGTCGTCTTCTCGGAGAACTTCTCGCTCGACGTCTCCACGGGGTATGTGGACGGCAAGACGAGGTTTCTCTCGCCCGCGGACGGCGACGGAGGGATCTGGGAGGATCTGGCGTGGGGCAACGGCTTCTGCTATCCGCGCATCAACGGCCGCAACGCCTGCGCCCGGCTGATGGGCTTCCAGGAGCATCTTCCCTCCGACGTGGCCAAGCTGGAGGCGACGCGCGAGTTCAGCCGCTTCACCGGAAGCGGGACGCTGAACTTCACCACCGGCGACTGGCTCTCGTCACGGGTCGTGGTCGGCCTGGACAAGGGCTGGGACGAAAACAACGTGCTCTGGCCGCTGGAGGTTCAGCTTTCGCCGGTGTACGAGGAGACCGCCTCCGGGCTGGTGGTTCTGGAGCGGCCGGTCACCACCAACCTCACCGCGGACTGGTCCGCGACCGCGAGGTTGCCGCTGACCGACTCCTGGGGCACCGCCACCTCGGTGGGCGCGCAGTACTACTTCGAGCGCCTCTCCATGCTCGGCACCACCGGACGGGGCTTCGCCTCTCCCTTCTCGCGCACCGTCAACCAGACCCCGCCCGCAAGCGCCGACCTGAACTTCGACTACATCGAGAACAAGTCCATCGGTTTCTACGTGCAGGAGGAGTTCAGCTACAACGACCGGCTGTTCCTGACCGGCGCCGTGCGCTTCGACGACAACTCGGCCTTCGGGGCCGAGCTCGAGCCGGAAGCCTACCCCAAGGTCTCGTCCACCTGGGTCATGTCCGAGGAGAGTTTCTGGAACTTCGACATGATCAACTCGTTCCGCCTGCGCGGAGCGTGGGGCCAGGCGGGCCGGCAGCCGGACGCCTTCGCCGGCACCAACCAGTACAGCGTCATCCCCGGGGCCGGCGGTACGACGGCTCTCGATCCCTCCAATCCCGGCAACCCCGCGGTGGGTCCCGAGCGCAGCACCGAGCTGGAGGTCGGATTCGACGTCGCCCTGCTGGACGACCGGGTCTCGGCCGAATTCACCTACTTCGACCAGAAGAACGAAGATGCGCTGCTGGCCGTTCCGCTGCCGCCCAGCCTCGGTTTCGGCGGGTTCACCCAGCGCAACCTGGGCCGCATCGACAACTGGGGATGGGAGGCTTCGGTCAACACCCGGCTGTATGAGGGCTCCGGCATCTCCGTCAACCTGGGCCTCACCGGATCCTACGTCATGAACCGGATCAAGGACCTGGGGAGCTTCGCGGGCACTCGCGAGATCCGGATCGGACTGCCGTATCCGAACTACTCCGAACCCCGCTACTACGTGATGTCGGCCCAGTTCGACCCCAACGGTCCCGTGCGCAACGCGTACGGCGAAAACGTCAGCGCCATGTGTGACGCGGGCGTCATCGTGGGTCCCGACGGAACCCCGGCCACGGTTCCCTCCGGCACCGGGCCCACCGACCAGTACGGCGTGATCCTCGGCGGTCCCGTCGTTCCCTGCGGCGACACCGGCTACAACATCATGGCGGGGCCGGCCTTCTTCCCGTACCGGTTCTCCGTCAACCCCAGCATCAGTCTTCTCGACAACGCGGTCTCCATCCACATCCTGGCGGACGGCGGCTACGGCAAGGTCGGGCTGGACGGGGCCCAGGAGTGGGGGCACCGCTACAACAACAGCTACGACTCCCGCTGCGAGTGCGACCCTGTGTGGGTCGCGGGCGACCGGTATCGTTCCCAGGCCACCTGGGGGTACTTCGACGCCGACTTCTGGAAGCTGCGCGAGGTCGGAGTCCGCTACAACTTCACCGAAGGCATGGCCAACCGCATCGGGGCCGACAGGGCTTCAATGTCCTTCTCGGGCCGCGAGCTCTTCACCATCTGGCAGCGGCAGAAGGAGGTCGGAAACTTCCTGGGCACGCAGGCCGGGAACCCCGGTCTTCCGGTACTCGATCCCGAGATGGGCACATCCGATTTCGGGAGCGCCAACCACCGGCTCATGGCGCCGCTCACCAGCTTGCACCTCGAGTTGCGCGTCACCTTCTGAGTTCAGCCCGGGAACGAATACTGTCGGAGGAAAGATGAATATGAACGGATTCCTTGATTTTGCGCGCACAGCGCATTGGACGCGGCGGACCCTCGCCGTTCTGATGACCGGGTTCTCTCTTGCGGTTCTCGGCGCGTGCAGCGACGTGCTGGAGGTCGACCTGCCGGCCCAGCTGACGGATGAGGCGCTGACCGATCCGGCCGGAGCCCAGACCCAGGTCAACACCATCATCACGCACTTTCAGAACACCTACAACGACTATGTATGGGAGATTCACGGCCGCGAGGACGGCGGTGAAGTCTATCTCTGCAGCGGCGGGACCGACTGCGGACACTTCCAGTACAACTACGAATTCGGGTTCCTCGACTTCATGACCGCGCGCAGCTTTGCTGCCGGGTTGCACGAGAAGCTCGAGAGTGAATGGACCGCCGATCAGATCTCCAACCGCGCCCGGTATCTGGCGATCGCTTCCCTCTACGAGGGAGCCGTCTTCAGCCTGATGGGCTCGACGATGTGCGAGCTGGCGGTCGACGGCGGTTCGCTGATGACGCCGGCGGAAACGCTGGGCATGGCCGAGGACCGTCTCACGCGGGCGCTCGGCGAGATCGGCAGCGCCGGCGACTTCGAGATGCCCTTCGGTATCGCCTCGAGCGCCCAGGCGATGGCCTACGGGCTGCGGGCGCAGGTGCGCTGGATGGCCGGGGACGGCTCGGGGGCGCTGGCCGATGCACAGCAGGTGCCGCAGGGATTCGCCGCGTACGTCACCCGGGACGGAGGAGACCCGGTGCGGCGCAACAAGCCCTATTACGCGGGCACCTTCATTCACTACGGCGAGCTCTACGACGTGATCGACTGGTGGGAGGGCCCGGCCAACCCGGTGACCGGCCAGCCCTGGCCCGACGTGATCCCCTTCACCGGGTATCTCAACCTCGGGATCCTGCCGGACGGGCGGGCGATCCGGGACGACGGCATCCCGATCCGGACCGCGGGCGGCCACCGCATGATGGACGAGGACGCCGCGGTACCCGACACGCGCGTGCAGCACATGGAGGCGGAGATCCAGGGCGTCGGAGTGGAGTCCTTCGTCAACGCCAAGTACGACGAGGAGGGCGCGGACATTCCGCTGGTCAACTGGAAGGAGATGGTCCTGATCCGTGCCGAGGTCGAGGGCGGCCAGAGGGCGATCGACCTGGTGAACGAACTCCGGGCCGCCGACGGACTGCCGCTGGTGACCTACGCGGATCCGGGCGACGCCGAAGAGATCCGCTACATGATCATCGAGGAACGGCGGCGGGCCCTTTTCCTGGAGGCGCGCTACTTCATGACCAAGCTCCAGAATCCGGATCTGCTCTGGTTCCCGAGGGATGTGGGAGCGACGCTGCGCGGCGGCCATCAGCTGCAGGGCGGGGTGCGCTTCCTCATGCCGGAGAACGAGTTCCACCTCAACGAGAACGTGACCATCGCCGATCGCGGCACGCTCTGCGATCCGAACACCCGGCCCGTGAACTTCTAGTTCGGCAAAGGGCAGGTTGATTCGGGACGTCCGACCCCGGGGCTTGGCGGCTCCGGGGTCGGTTGGTTTCCGGTGCGAGGGAGCAGACATGGGCCGGCAGGGAGAATTCCGGCCCGCGGAGGATTTCATGAGACGCAAGGGCGACGTCATGAGAGCGGGTTCGCTGCGAACGAGGAGCGGTGCGCGCGTGCGGCCGTTGCCGCGCCGGCGGATGGCGATTGCGCTGCTGGCGACCTTCACCGGCTGCGGCCCGGCACCGGACGTCCGGCCGGCCGCGGAGGACGTCGGCGGCCCGAAGGGGGGCGACGACCGCACCGGCCACTACGAGGTGGTGGAAGGGTGGTGGAAGGCCGCCGCCAGCCACGACGAGGAGTGGACCTGGGGGCGGGTCGCGGGCGTGGCGGTGGACAACCCCGACCGCATCATCGTGGTGACCCGGGGCGACCTGCCGGTGGACTTCGACGACGACCGGCCGTGGGCGGAGCAGGCGCGCCCCGGGAACTTCATCGTGGTGGTCGACCGCAACGGCAACATCATCGAGAACTGGAGCCAGTGGGACTCGATCATGCGCGAGCCGCACACGGTCTACATCAGTCCCTATGACCCGGAGCGGCACGTCTGGGTCATCGACAACCGCCGCATGCAGATCTTCAAGTTCACCAACGACGGCAGCGAGCTGGTGATGGAGATCGGGCGGGCGAACTATCCCGAGACCATGGTGGAGGCGCGCACGAACGACGAGCCCTACGTGTTCGGACGCCAGGCCGACATCGCCTTCCTGCCGGACGGGAGCTTCTACGTGGCGGACGGCTACTGGAAGACCCGGGTGGTGAAGTTCAGCGCCCAGGGCGAGTACCTGATGGAGTGGGGCCGGCCGGGTGACGGGCCCGGAGAGTTCGACTTGCTGCACAGCATCGCGGTGGACGCGGATCGGCGCGTGTACGTCGCGGATCGCCGCAACAGCCGGATTCAGGTGTTTAGCGAGGACGGGGAGTTCATCGAGGAATGGCCCGACATCTTCGATCCGGTGAACATCTACATCGACGAGAGCCACGCCGTGTGGGTGCTGGACGCCACCCTCAACCGGCTGCTCAAGTACGACCGCGAAGGGCGGCTGCAGGACACCTGGGGAGCGTACGGCGAGGCGGGCGCGATCGGGCGGCCGCCGTGGCAGGGCGGGCTGGTGCTGCCCCACCAGGCGGCGGTGGACCAGGAGGGCAACCTGTACGTGGCTTCCTACAACGGCGGGCACGTGCAGAAGTTCGTTCCCAGGCCGGGAGCGGACCCGGCCAGGCTGCTGGGTCAGCCGATGCTGCTCAACTGAGGGCTGGGCGGGCCCGCGCTTGCCCGCCGGCGTCCTGCCGGGCATGTTGCCCGCCATGCCCAGACCCGACCCTCCCCGTAGCCATTTCTGGCCCCGCACCCGCGAGGGGCGCATCGCCGTCGTCGCGTTCGTCGCGCTCTTCATGCTCGCCATGCCGCCGGTGACGCACAGCGTGCTGAACCGGATCGAGCCGACCTTCCTCGGGCTCCCATTCTTCTACGTCGCGCTCTTCGTGGTCTACTCGGTGCTCATCGGCGTGCTGATCTGGGGCTACCGGCGGGGGCTGTAGGAGTGACGCGCTGATGGAAACCTGGGTCGTCGCCACCAGCCTGATCTTCGTCTACCTGCTGATTACGCTGGGCGTGGCGGTGGTGGCCAACCGGCACATGTCGGTGGACATGGAGGACTTCCTTCTGGCCGGACGGCGCACGGGGTTCGTCGTCCTCTACCTCACGGTCGTGGCCACCTTCCACTCCGCCTTCGCGTTCCTGGGATCGGGCGGGTTCTTCTACACCCACGGCATCGGCTTCTGGGCCGCCGGGGCGTGGACGGTGCTGGTCGGCGCCATCACCTACGTCATCGGCACACGCATCTGGGCGCTGGGCAAGACGTTCGGCTACATCACCCCGGCGGACATGCTGGCCGACTTCTACGAGTCCGAGGCGGTGAGGGTGGCGATCGCGCTGTTCTCGGTCCTCTTCACCATCCTCTACATCCAGGTGCAGGCACTGGCGCTGGGCTACATCGTGGAGGTCGCCTCCGACGGCCGCATCGCCTTCGAGGTGGGTGTGTTCGTGATGCTGGCGGTGGCGGCGGTGCACCTGGCGATCGGCGGGCTGCGAGCGGTCTACTGGACCGACGTCATGCAGGGCGTATGGATGTACGTGGCGGTCTGGGCGGGCGCGCTGGTGCTCTCATTCGAGCTGTTCGGGGGTCCCATCGAACTATGGCGGGCGGTCGCGAGCGAGCGTCCCGAGCTGCTCACGCTCCCAGGCCCGGAAGGCCTCTTCACACCCGGCATCTGGGTGGGGATGGTCATCACGCTTTCCTTCGGCATCGTCCTCCAGCCCCACATGATGATCCGCTACTACACGGCGGTGGACGGCAAGACGCTCAAGCTGCTGGGGGCCACCACGCCCATCTACCTGATGACGCTCTACATTCCGGCGGCGCTCGTGGGTCTCGGGGGCGCGCTGGTCCTCCCGGACCTTGCCCAGGCCGACCGCGTCTTCCCGGAGCTGCTCTTCAACTTCGCGCCCCCCTGGCTCACCGGCCTGATCCTGGCCGGCGCGGCGGCCGCCGCCATGTCCACCCTGGACTCGATCCTGCACGCCAACATGACTGTGCTCACCCGCGACGTGTACCAGCGCTACCTTGTGCGCGACCAGAGCCAGAAGCACTACGTGCGCGTCGGCCAGGGCATCGTGCTGGCGCTTCTGGTCGTGGCCTACTGGCTGTCGCTCCAGGAGAGCGCGCTGCTGGTGAGCATCATCAACCTCTCGGGCTCGGGCGCCCTCCAGCTCCTGCCCGCCATCCTCGGCATCTGCTTCCCGGGCGGCCGCTCGCTGACCAAGGCGGGAGTCCTGGCCGGACTGGCCGCCGGCGTGGCCACCCTGTGGTGGTCCCTCCTGCTCGATCCGAACCCGATGGGAATCCACGGCGGGCTCTGGGGCCTGGCGGCGAACTTCGTGGTGGCCGTCGCCGTATCGGCCGTCACCGCGGCGCCTTCGGCCAAGACGGTCGAGCGGGTGCACGGCGAGGTGGAGCGGTTCGTGTACGGGGAGGATTGAACCCGAGCCCTACCTGAACTCCTCCATCAGCGAGTCCAGCTGGTCGCTGCCGGGGCAGAGGTCCTCGTAGGCCATCTCCGCAAGCGGCGTCGACGTCGTCGTGTTGTCGTCGTGCATGTCCTCGCCGCTCGGATCCAGGTAGAGGAGCCCGGTCACGACTTCGCCCCGGTTCTGCAGGGAGCGGTAGTGCTCGTAGGCGGACAGGCGGTCGGTGGGGTCGTAGTCCTCGGGGACCTTGCGGAAGCGCACCATGCTGCCGTCGTGCATGGTGATGGAGGTGCGGCTTCCCTTCTCGTACGAGGCGGAGATCTCCGAGCGGATGGGCACGAAGTCCACGGGGACGAGTTCGTGTCCGTGGTGGCGGGTGTACAGGTAGCTCTTCGTCGACCCGACGTGATCGTTGAAGGTCACGCAGGGGGAGATCACGTCCAGGAAGGCGAAGCCCTTGTGCATCAGCCCCGCCTTGAGCAGCGGGAGGAGCTGCTGCTTGTCGCCCGAGAAGCCGCGCGCGACGAAGGTGGCGCCCAGGGTGAGCGCCAGCGCCACCGGATCGATGGGCTCGCTCTTGTTGGGCACGCCGCGCTTGGAGCGCGAGCCCACGTCCGCGGAAGCGGAGAATTGACCCTTGGTGAGCCCGTAGACGCCGTTGTTCTCCAGCACGTACAGCATGTTGACGTTGCGGCGGATCGCGTGGCAGAACTGGCCGAGGCCGATCGAGAGCGAGTCGCCGTCGCCGGAAATGCCGATGTAGTAGAGGTCCTTGTTGGCCGCGTTGGCTCCGGTTGCGAGGGCGGGCATGCGCCCGTGCACCCCGTTGAAGCCGTGGGCCTGGTCCACGAAGTATGCCGGCGTCTTCGCCGAGCAGCCGATGCCGCTCATCTTGGCGATGCGGTGCGGGGGGATGGAGAGTTCGTAGAAGGCCTGGATGATGGCGGCCGTCACCGAGTCGTGGCCGCACCCCGCGCACAGGGTCGAGATCGTGCCCTCGTAGTCGCGCAGGTGAAGTCCGAGCTCGTTCGCGCCCAGACCCGGATGCCGGACCGCGGGCTTGGGGATATAGGTCATGCCAATGCTCCTTCCGGCTCTTCCGCCGCCGGCCGCACGCGCGTCTCCTCCACCTTGAGTCCGAGCCGCTCAGCCACCTCGCCCGCCACGAAGGCCGCGCTCATCGGGAAGCCCCCGTAGTCCAGAACCGAATGGAGGCGCGCCGGGTCGACCTCGGTCTCGGTCAACAGCAGCCTCTTCAGCTGCGCGTCCCGGTTCTGCTCCACCACGAAGTTGAGCTCGTGGGCGTCCAGGAATTCGCGCACGAGGGTGTCGAAGGGGAAGCCGCGCACGCGCATGTAGTCCACGGGTATGCCTTGGCCCTCCAGGATGTCGGCCGCCTCCCGCACCGCCCCGTCGCACGAACCGATCGTGACCACCGCCACGCTGGCGCCCTCGCGCATCTCGATCGCCGGCGAGGGCACCTCGCTCGCCGCCGAGTCGATCTTGCGGTGCAGGCGGTCCATCACCTCGGTGTACTCGTCGGCGTCCTCGGTATACGTCGCGCGGCTGGTGTGACCCGAACCCCGCGTGAAGTAGGCCCCCTTCGGGTGGACGCCCGGAAGCGAGCGGTACGGAATCCCGTCGCCGTCGACATCCATGTAGCGGTAGAACTTCTCGATGCGCTCCAGCTCCGCCGCCCCGAGCACCTTGCCCCGGTCGGGCACGAAGCTGTCGTCCCAGGTCAGCTTCGGGATCATCCAGTCGTTCATGCCGATGTCCAGGTCCTGCACCAGGAACACCGGGGTCTGGAAACGCTCGGCCAGGTCGAAGGCCTCCACCGCCATGTGGAACGACTCCTCCGGGTTGGCCGGGAAGAGGGCGATGTGCCTGGTGTCGCCGTGTGAGGCGTATGCCACCGCCGCGATGTCGCCCTGCTGGGTGCGGGTGGGCATGCCCGTCGAGGGCCCGACCCGCTGCACGTCCACGAATACGGACGGCACCTCCGCATAGTAGGCCAGCCCGATGAACTCGCTCATCAGCGAGATGCCCGGGCCGCTGGTGGGGGTGAAGGAACGCGCGCCCGCCCAGCCCGCGCCCACCACCACGCCGGCCGCCGCCAGCTCGTCCTCCGCCTGCGCGATGAAGAAGCTGCGTTCGCCGGTCTCCGAATCCTTGCGGAAGCGCTCGCAGAAGCGCTGGAAGGCGTCCATCAGCGAGGTCGAAGGCGTGATCGGGTACCAGGCGCCCACGGTAGCACCGGCAAAAACGCAGCCGAGCGCCGCCGAGGTGTTGCCGTCCATGAGCACGTGGTCCGAGGTCGCGTCCATCGTCTCGAGCCGGATGGGCAGCGGGCAGTCGAAGTGCTCCATCGCGTAGTCGTAGCCCAGCTCGATCGCCTTGTAGTTCGAGCCGATGAGCTTCGGCTTGGCCGCGAACTTCTCCCGGATCATTCCGCGGATCACCTCCAGGTCCATCGACAACAGCGCGGCCAGCGCCCCGGCATAGGCGATGTTCTTCATGAGGATGCGCACGCGCGCGCCCTTGAACTCGCGCACGCACATCTCGCCCAGCGGAACACCCAGGAAGGTGATGTCGTCGCGCAGGAACTCCTTCGCCATGGGCCAGGAGGAGTCGTGCAGCAGATACCCGCCCGGGCGCACTTCCTCGATGTCTCGCTCGTAGGTGGCCGGATTCATGGCCACGATGAGGTCGAATTCGGGGGTGCGCGCGGAGTACCCGTCCCGGCTCACGCGGATTTCGTACCAGGTCGGGAGCCCCTGGATGTTGGAGGGGAACACGTTCTTGCCGGTGCAGGGGATCCCCATGCGGAAGATCGCCTGCATGATGAGACCGTTGGCGCTGGCCGAACCGGTGCCGTTGACGGTCCCGATCTTGAACGCGAAGTCGTTGGTGCGGTCGGTCTTGCCTAGACGTGAGTCGGACATGCCGCTTCCTGCCCCGCGTAGGGAATCATCAGTTCGAACTTGCGCATGTCCCAAGCCGCCGTGGGACAGCGCTCCGCGCACAGGCCGCAGTGCACACAGAGGTCCTCGTCCTTCACCATCACACGTCCGGTCTGGGGGAGTCCCTCTGATACCATCAGGTCCTGGGTGAGGTTCTCCGCGGGCGCCATGAGACGGGTCCGGAGGTCCTCTTCATCACCATTCACGGTGATCGTGAGGCAGTGGACCGGGCAGATGTCGATGCAGGCGTCGCATTCGATGCACAGCTTCGCCTCGAAGTGGGTCTGGATGTCGCAATTGAGGCAGCGCTCCACCTCGTGCGCGGTCTGCTCCGGGTCGAAGCCCATCTCCACTTCGATGGACAGCTCCTCGAAACGGCGCACCAGCTCCACGTGCTGCATCTTCTGGCGCGGCGAGGGATTGTAGTCGTTGGAGTAGGCCCACTCGTGCATCCCCATCTTGGCGGAGATGAGGTTGTGGTCCTGGGGCGGGCGGTCATCGGTGAGCGACAGCCCCTGGCAGTAGTTGTGAATCGAGATGGCCGCCTGGTGGCCGTGCTCCACCGCCCAGATGATGTTCTCCGGCCCCCAGGCCGCGTCACCGCCCACGAAGATCCCTTCGCGGGTAGTCATGAAGGTGGTGCGGTCGACCTCGGGCATGTCCCAGTGGTTGAACTCGATGCCGATGTCGCGCTCGATCCAGGGGAAGGCGTTGTCCTGGCCGATGGC
>JAJEBS010000090.1:0-7500 GCA_022822425.1 Gemmatimonadota bacterium
CACGTCGGCCAGCACCGCGCCGGCCTGCACGGTGGCGGTCAGGTCGCCGTGCCGGTGCGCCTCGACGGCGTCGAGGCCGCGGGTCGAGAGCACCACGTCGATCGAGCCCGCCGGGGCGCCCCAGCCCAGCTTGGTCCCCCCGCCGCGAACCACGACCGAACGCCCGTGCTCCGAGGCCCATCCCAGCACCGCGGCCGCCGCCTCGGGCGTGCCCGGCTCGGCGACGACACCGGGCACCACGCCGTCGACCGCGTCACCGTCGGCGCCGGCCCGGGCCACCGCCCCGCCGGCGCAGGCGTCGATCTGTCCGATCAGCGCGTCGCGCAGCTCCACGACCTCGGTCATGACATCTCCGGAAGGCGGCGGCGAAGGGCTTCGCCTACAGCCGCTGGGCCACCCCCGCTACCTCCGCCGGATGGGCCCGGTAGGGCCCGGGCACCTCTCCGCACAGCCGGGGGGTCGGCAGCAGCTTGTCGGGGTTGCAGATGTCCGCCGGATCGAACGCCCGGCGCAGCAGCCGCATCGTCGCCAGGTCCGCCTCGTCGAACATCTTCGGCATGTGGCAGGCCTTGTCGGCCCCGATGCCGTGCTCGCCCGTCAGCGAACCGCCGGCGTCGAGGCAGTAGGAGAGGATCTCGGTGGCGACCTCCTCGGCCAGCTCCGCCTGCCCCTCGACCGCGTCGTCGTAGCAGACCAGGGGGTGCAGGTTGCCGTCGCCGGCATGAAAGACGTTGCCGATGGTGAGCCCCGACCGCTTCTCGAGGTCGCGGATGCGGCGCAGCACCTCGGGGAGCGTGCTGCGGGGAATCACCCCGTCCTGCACGTAGTAGCTGGGGGCGACGCGCCCCATCGCCGCGAAGGCCGCCTTGCGGCCCCGCCAGATGCGGGCGCGCTGGTCCTCGTCGCGCGCGACCTGCACACCCCAGCCCCGGTTCCGGTCGCAGATCGCCTCGATCTGCTCGAACTGCGCCGCCACCTCCGGCTCCGGGCCGTCGAGCTCGACGATGAGCACCGCCTCGGCGTCCGGGAAGCCGGGGCTCACCGCGGCCTCGGCGGCGCGGATCGTGGTGCGGTCCATCATCTCGATGGCGGCGGGGATGATGCCGGCGGCGATGACGTCGGAGACCGCGTTGCCCGCCGCGTCGGTCGAATCGAACGCGGCCAGCAGCGTGCGCACCGACTGCGGACGGCGCAGCAGCCGGAGAATCACCTTCGTGACCACGGCCAGCGTCCCCTCCGACCCCACCAGCACCCCGAGGAGATCGAGGCCGGGGCTGTCTGGCGCCGGACCGCCGAGATGGACCATCTCGCCGTCGGGCAGCACCGCCTCGACCCCGACCACGTGGTGCACGGTGAAGCCGTACTTGAGGCAGTGGGCGCCCCCGGAGTTCTCGGCGACGTTGCCGCCGATCGAGCAGATGACCTGGCTCGACGGGTCGGGCGCATAGTAGTAGCCGTCGGGGGCCACCCGGCGGGTGACCTCCAGGTTCATGATGCCCGGCTCGACCGTGATCCGCCGGTTCGGGATGTCGACGTCGAGCACCCGGTTCATGCGGGTCATGACGATGAGCACCCCGTCGGGATGCGGCAGGGCGCCGGCCGAGAGCCCCGTGCCCTGCCCCCGCGCCACGAAGGGGACGCGGTCGCGGTGGCAGAGCCGCACCACCGCCTGCACCTGCTCCGCCGTCTCCGGCAGCACCGCCGCGCGGGGGCGCGAGCGGTGCGAGACCAGCCCGTCCGACTCGTAGGTCGACAGCTCGCCCTCGTCGCGGACGAGGCCGTCGGGCCCGACGATCCGCTCGAGCTCGGCCAGGAACTGCGCATTCACGGGCATGACAACGGGCCTCCTCCGCGGCCGCCGGCCGGTCACGGCCTGGCGTACTGGTCGATGACGTTCTCGATGGCGCGGCTGCAGACCCGGCAGAAGCCGACCGGATTGCGGGTGAACATGATGCAGTTGACCTCGGAGCGGTAGAGCCCCGTCGGCTCGTAGGACGCCCCCTCGAACGCCCCGACCCGACCCGCGTACCGCATGCCTCCGAGCAGCGCCGTCTCCCGCTCCAGTTGCTCGGTGAACAGCCGGTCCATCACCGTCTCGGCCGCGCCCTCGGCCCGCAGCGCGCCGCGGCGCCGCTGGGCCTCGACGCTGCCCGCCTCGAACGCCGCCTTGTCCCACGGCGTCGGCAACGGCGTGTCCGGCTCGATGAGGTCGCCCCACTTGACCCGCTCGGGATCGTGCAGGGCGGTGACGTTCGGCTCCCACGGCTCGGGATGGAACGCGGCGCCGGTCTCGTAGGCGACGTCCGAGGTGTAGTACTCGTCGGCGAGCCCCGCGAAGTGGTGGCCGAACTCGTGGATGAACACGTACTCGGCGAACCCGGTGTCGGCCGCCGCCGTGGCCTGGAAGTTGAAGATGCCGCCGCCCCCGTACTGCTCGTCGTTGACGAGAATCTCGATGAACTCGTAGGGCGCGGCCGAGGCGGCGTCCCGGAGGGCCCGGTTGTCGTGGGTGAGGACGTAGCGCTCGGAATCGAAGATGTTGTACTGGGCCGACAACGGGGTGCGGCGGAACTCGCCCGCCCGCGGGCGGGTCACCCCGGACTCGGCCGACGGCAGGTCGAGGCCCCACACGTTGAAGTCGCTCTTCCGGCTGCGGAACGGCTCCTCCTCGAACAGGGCGTTCACGAGGCGGGTCGCGTCGGCGTGGAACTTGGGAATCTCGGCCGCCGTGTATCCCTCGCCGATCACGAGCAGATCGACCTTCTCGGATGGCGGGCCGCTCTCGAAGAGGGGCCACACCTCGCCGGCAGGCTCCCGATCCGCGGGGTTGACGAACCGCGAGGCGGGATCGACGACGGTGGACCAGAGCTCGCGGAAGCTGTTGTCCGCGTTCCGGCCCTTGAGCACGACCTGGACGGGGGCCTTCGGCCACGGAAACCGCAGCGATTCGTGGAAGCTGCGGTGCACCTCGCGGTACTCCGGCGTGGTCTCCCACTCGCCGTAGATGGACGCGAAGCCACGGGAGTACAGGACCCCGTTGGTCCGCCGGTCGATCACCTCGAACCGGTACTTCCCCAGATTGAGGTCGTCGAGGAGCCGCGTCCGGCTGCCCGCCCACGGTCCGTCGGAAACCACCTGGTCGAGGGCGAAGATCTCCTGGCCCAGCCCGCCGGAATGGACGTAGTCCACCCGCATGGTCTTGTCCAGGAACCAGGCGTCGAACCCCGATTGCTGTCCGGTCAACGCGTCGCCGCGGGCCGCGACGACCGCCACGAGGAGGAGACAGGTACGCACGCGCATCATGCGCCAATTCTAGCGGAATCCGCGACTCGATGGGGCCGCCCGGCTCCGCCCTCGAGCCTGCCCCTCTCCATCGTCGGCAAGCGCATGCGACCGGCCCCGTCGTCGGCCGCCGCCCGCCCGGCTCCCCGCCGGACTGCTAGAATTGACGGCGTCCGCACCGCCGCCGCCCCGGGCGCGGCCCGCGAGACCCGGCATCGCCTCCGGGCCGGCGAATCACCGGCCTGCTCCGACCCCACGCCGGAGACCCGCGCATGACCACTCCGCCTTCTCCGCCTCCGCCCGACGCCGACCCCGTCGCCAACAAGCACACCGCCATCGGCGTCTGCCTCAACCTCCTGCTGCTCGGCCTCATCGCCTACGGGTACGTCGGATCCGAGGACTACAAGTGGGCCTGGGTGCTCGTCGGCATCCCCATCGCCGTCGTGACCCTGCGCTACGCCTGGCACCTCCTGACGTCGCGCTCCTGACCCCCGCCCGAAAGCCGCGCCCCCGCAGCCGTGCCCGCCCCGCTCTCCGCCGTCGGCCGGACGCTTGGGCCCCTGACCGGAATCACCTTGCGGTGTGCCGGGCGCGCAAGGCCGCAAACGCGGACCGCGTCCGGGCGCGGTCGGCAATCGAAGTCGACTTCTGTCCTTGACGCGAGGCCGAGCCCACGCCGTCCGCGGGACCTCTCAGTCCGACACTGCGAGCTCCCCCGGCACGATCGGACGCGTTCGCGGCAGCTTGCCGCGGTAGGACAGCCACCCCACCAACGCGAGAATGCCCACGAAGGCGCCAAGCTTCACGACGTCGCCCGCGCGCCCGGGCGGCAGCCCCCGCCACAGGCCCCACAGCACCGGCTGGGCGATGCACATCGCCCACACCGATCCGTAGAAGTACCGCCGCTCGTGCCCCTCTCCCTTCGTCGACGGCTTCACCCGCGGCAGGCGCCCCCACGCTCCCAGCGCCCACACCGCGCCCGCCAGCGGGAAGTACGCCGCCTCGTACATCTGCCGCACGCTCCACACCCCCGTCACCACCGCCGCCACGAGCCCCGCCAGGTTCAGCACCCCGAACGACAGAACCGCGCTCCATGCGCACGTGTAGCACACCCGCCTGTACAGCGGATTCGGACGATCTTCCGTGAATCGGATGATGTACGGCCGCGGCTCGCACCCGGGCAGCCGGCCCCGGACGCCCGCGACGCCCGTGCCCGCCACCACCGCGCCCAGCCACAACGCCATCCGCCCGTCGAATCCCCGGTCGAACAGGTCCAGCGTCAGCGGTCCCGGCAGGATGAAGAACACGAAGACCCAGATCGGCCAGTGGTTGAACCGATAGTAGACCTTGTTGCGCTGCCGGATCTTCCGCTCTCCCGCCAGCTCGACCGGAATCCCGCTCCCGTCCGCCCGCCGCGTCCCTTCTCTCGTCACGTCCCTCACGTCGCTTCCGCGCCGCCCCGGCAACTGCTCCCGTCCTCCCCGCGGGGCGCCGTTCCGAGGCCGAGCCCCCGCCCCCCTCGCGGCTCCGCGCCCTCGTCCGTACATGCCAACGCCCGGGGCCGCACGCGACCCCGGGCGTTACCGAAAAAATCCCGGCAGTGACCTACTCTCCCACACGGTTTCCCGTGCAGTACCATCGGCGGTAGAGGGCTTAACGGCCGTGTTCGGCATGGGAACGGGTGTGACCCCTCTCCTATCGCCACCGGGAAACGCAGGGGACCCCGCCGACCGGGCCCCGTCTGTCAAAGACCGACGAACGCTGGACCCCGGACATACGCCGGGCGCCCAGCTACAACTGAATATCCTGCAAACGGCAGCTTCTCCCGCCCCCAACACAGTGCGGAATGACAATAAGGTCAAGCCTCACGGCTGATTAGTACCAGTCAGCTCAAGCCCTCGCGGGCCTTACACACCTGGCCTATCACCTGGTCATCTTCCAGGAGCCTTCAGGAGCCGAAGCTCGGGGAGATCTCATCTTGGGGAGGGTTTCACGCTTAGATGCTTTCAGCATTTCTCCCTTCCGAACGTAGCTACCCAGCGCTGCCGCTGGCGCGACAACTGGTACACCAGAGGTCCGTCCATCCCGGTCCTCTCGTACTAGGGACAGCCCCCCTCAAATCTCCTGCGCCCGTGGCAGATAGGGACCGAACTGTCTCGCGACGTTCTAAACCCAGCTCACGTACCGCTTTAATCGGCGAACAGCCGAACCCTTGGAACCTGCTACAGCTCCAGGATGCGATGAGCCGACATCGAGGTGCCAAACCTTGGCGTCGATGTGAACTCTTGGCCAAGATAAGCCTGTTATCCCCGGCGTACCTTTTATCCGTTGAGCGATGGCCCTTCCATGCGGAACCACCGGATCACTAAGGCCTGGTTTCCCACCTGCTCGACGTGTCTGTCTCGCAGTCAAGCTCGCTTCTGCCTTTGCACTCTCCGGCTGATTTCCAAACAGCCTGAGCGAACCTTCGCGCGCCTCCGTTACATTTTGGGAGGCGACCGCCCCAGTCAAACTACCCGCCTAGCAATGTCCCTGCTCTGGATGACAGAGCGAGGTTAGGGCGCCAGAGTGCTAAGGGTGGTATCTCACCGTTGACTCCCCGGACCCCAAGAGGCCCGGTTCGACGTCTCCCACCTATCCTGCGCATAACACGCCAGCACTCACTACTAAGTTGTAGTAAAGGTGCACGGGGTCTTTCCGTCTAGCCACGGGCAACCGGCGTCTTCACCGGTACCACAAATTCGCAGTGCCCCTCGTCGAGACAGCGCCCAGATCGTTGCGCCATTCGTGCAGGTCGGAACTTACCCGACAAGGAATTTCGCTACCTTAGGACCGTTATAGTTACGGCCGCCGTTTACCGGGGCTTCAGTTCAGAGCTTCACCTTGCGGCTAACCCCTCCCTTTAACCTTCCAGCACCGGGCAGGCGTCAGACCCTATACGTCGTTGTTCGACTTGGCAGAGTCCTGTGTTTTTAGTAAACAGTCGCCTGGGCCTCTTTATTGCAACTCCTTCCCGCTCACCGGGCGAGCCGGATCACGGGCTGGAGCACCCCTTCTTCCGAAGTTACGGGGCGAGTTTGCCGAGTTCCTTTACGAGGGTTCACACTCGCGCCTGAGGATTTTCTCCTCGCCTACCTGTGTCGGTTTGCGGTACGGGTACCCGAGAGACTCCTTAGAGGCTTTTCTCGGCAGCGTGGCGTCACCCACTTTGCGGCCTTGCGGCCTCGCCATGGCACCTCAGGGTGTCGCGACCCGCCGGATTTGCCTGGCGGATCCCCCTACATGCCTGAACCTACACATCCAATCGTAGGCTGGGCTAGCCTCCTGCGTCCCCCCATCGTAATAACGTCTCTCAGGTAGTTCAGGAATGTTGACCTGATATCCATCCGCTACGCCTTTCGGCCTCACGTTAGGACCCGACTAACCCTGAGCGGACGAACCTTCCTCAGGAAACCTTAGGCTTTCGGCGGAGAGGATTCTCACCTCTCTTATCGCTACTTATGCCGGCAGGGTCACTTCTCTGCGCTCCACCAGTCCTTTCGGTCTGACTTCTCTGCCCAGAGAACGCTCCTCTACCAGAGCCGCCCCCCGCAGGGAGCGGCAATCTACGGCTTCGGTACTGTGCTTGAGCCCCGTTACATTGTCGGCCCAGAGCCGCTTGACCAGTGAGCTATTACGCTTTCTTTCAAGGATGGCTGCTTCTAAGCCAACCTCCTGGTTGTCTCGGCGTCTCCAGATCCTTTCCCACTTAGCACAGATTTGGGGACCTTAGCCGGTAGTCTGGGCTGTTTCCCTCTCGACAATGAAGCTTAGCCCCCACTGTCTGACTCCCGGGATATGAGTCGCTGGCATTCGAAGTTTGGTTGGATTCAGTAAGCTTGTGGGCCCCCTAGTCCATCCAGTGCTCTACCACCAGCGCCAACCTCCCGAGGCTAGCCCTAAAGCTATTTCGAGGAGAACGGGCCATCACGAGGTTTGATTAGCCTTTCACCCCTACCCTCAGCTCATCCAAACCGTTTTCAACCGATATTGGTTCGGGCCTCCACGCGGTGTTACCCGCGCTTCACCCTGGCCAAGGGTAGATCACCTCGTTTCGCGTCTACTCCCAGCGACTGAACGCCCTGTTCAGACTCGCTTTCGCTGCGGCTCGCTCAAATGCTTAACCTCGCCACTGAGAGTAACTAGCCGGCTCATTATGCAAAAGGCACGCGGTCAGGC
>JAJEBS010000090.1:12500-14113 GCA_022822425.1 Gemmatimonadota bacterium
ACGGCGTGCCGTCTCGAGGCCGGCGGCTCGGGGCCGGTTGCTGAAGACGAGCGCCGGCTCCACGGGCAGATGCCCGGCGCGAGCGGCCTCGAGGACGACGGTCATGTTCGTGCCGCGGCCGGAGAGAAAGATGGCGAGCCGACGCCCCGGGACGCGGATCGGAACCAGCGGAGCCTCGTTCATGGCCTGCTCATCTTCCCCGATTCCATCCGGGGGCTCCGGTGAAGCGCACCGCCGGGGCGCCTTCCGGTCGGCTGACGACCTCGCCGAGGGTCCACGCGTCGGGGTCGGACGCGAGCACGCGGTCCGCATCGGGCGCCGAGGTCAGGATGACCATGCCCACGCCGCAATTGAACACGCGAAGCATCTCGGCGTCGGACACGCCGCCGCCCCGCCGCAGCGCATCGAAGACGGGCGGAAGCATCCAGCCGTCGAGGTCCACCCGCACTGCGAGGCCCGGAGGCAGGATCCGCGGCAGGTTTCCCTCGAGACCGCCGCCGGTGATGTGGGAGAGCCCGCGGACGGCTCCGGCCTCCAGCAGCGGCGCCACCGCGGGCAGGTAGCAGCGGTGACGCGCCAGCAGGGCGTCCGCGACCGTGCCGACCGACCCGGGGAACGGGTCGTGAACCCCCAGACCGAGGCGCTCGAACACGATCGCGCGGGCCAGGGAAAAGCCGTTCGTGTGGAGCCCGGACGACGGAAGCGCCACCGCCACGTCGCCGGCGCGGACCTCGCTTCCGTCCACGATCCGGTCGCGATCCACCACGCCCACGATGGTCCCGGCCACGTCGTAGTCGCCCCCGGGATAGAAGCCGGGCATCTCCGCCGTCTCCCCGCCGAGAAGCGCCACGCCGAACTCTCGGCAGGCTTCGGCGATCCCCGCCACGACCCGGGTGGCCACCTCGGCTTCGAGGCGTCCCATCGCGAAGTAGTCGAGGAAGAAGAGGGGTTCGGCGCCCTGAACGAGGATGTCGTTGATGCAGTGCGAGACGAGGTCGTAGCCGGGGGCTTCGTGACGCCCGGCCTCGCGGGCCACCCGGAGCTTGGTTCCGACGCCATCGGTGGAAGCGACCAGCACGGGACGGGCATGGCGGCTCAGATCGAGCTGAAACAGACCCCCGAAGTGGCCAATGTCGCTCAGGACTTCGGAACGGGTCGCGCTCCGAACCAGGGGCCTGATGCCGTCCAGAACCCGATCCGCCTCGCCGAGGTCCACTCCCGCAGAGCGGTAGTCGAGTGGTTCCATCCGTGCGTCGCCCCCGGCCCCAGCCGACGGCGCGTCACCGCCAGATCGCACCGGACCGGGGGAGGTCATCCGCCGAGGAGCGCGGCGACGCGCGCCTCGTTCTCGTCCACGAACGGATTGATGAAGCGCACCCCGCCGAGGAGCCTGCCGTCCTGAAAGTCCTCCGTCAGGATGGCGCCACAGCCCGCCCGACGAGCCGTCGCCCACAGCATGGCGTCCCAGAACGAGATGCGGTGCGACTCCATGACTCGCATCGCGTCCACGAGATCGCTCGCCGCGTTCGGCGCGACGCGAAAGACAGCGAGCCAGTCGGCTACGAAGCCACCCGCTTCCCGCGGCTTCAGTTTCTGCTTGCGTGTCGTGGCGG
>JAJEBS010000027.1 GCA_022822425.1 Gemmatimonadota bacterium
TCTCCGACTCCTTCCTGGACCAGGTGGACCGGCGGTGCCGGGATGCCGGCGTTCCGCTCACGCGCCAGCTTCTCGAGGGCATCAACTATGAGGAGCTGGTGAGCGAGGTGAATTCGGGGGAAGGCCACCTTCCGAGCCTCATCGGCTTCGACCCCAACATCGCCTCGAGCTACGACGGGGGCGACAAGGTGCGCAGCGACGTGCGGCTCGGCGAAGACGGGCGCATCGTCGCAGAGGACGAGGAGCACGACGAGAAGCTGGCCGGCTCGAGCGGACGCGCCTACGACGTGATGGTGATCGGGGCGCACGGGATCGGCTATCAGCCCTACTCGCAGCTCGGCGGCGTGGTGGCGCGCGTGCTGCAGAAAGTGGAAAAGGACGCCTTCGTGGTGCGGAACGAACAGCCGCTCGCCGGGGGCAGCTTCATGGTGTGCGTGGACGGCTCCGCGTACAGCTACAAGGCCATGCGCCTCGCGCTGGAGATGGCGTCGGAGTACGGGGCGAAGCTCTACGTGGGCTCATCCTTCGATGTCGAATACCATCACGCGGTCTTCGGCAACATCAAGGACGTGCTTTCGGTGCAGGCCTCGAAGATCTTCAAGTTCGAGGAGCAGGAGGAGCTTCACAACAACATCATCGACAAGGGGCTGCTGAAGCTCGCCCAGGCGAACGTGAAGCGGGCGCGCATCATGGCGGAGGAGTACCCGGAGGTCGAAGTCGAGACCCAGGTGCTCATCGGCAAGCCCTTCCAGGTCATCCTGCAGTGGGCCGAGGAAGTCGACCCCGGCCTGCTCATCCTCGCGCGCCACGGGGCGCACCGCATCGAGGGCACGGACCTGGGGTCGCAAGCGCACAACCTGCTGAGGCAGTCGAACGCGAACATCCTCCTCGTCGGCACCAACGACGTTCGTCCCGAGGAGATTCCCTGGATCGAGGAAGACGGCGAGATGGGGCTCGAGTGGGCTCCGGAGGCGGAGGTCCGCATCCTGCGCGTCCCGCCCTTCGCGCTCGGCATCGCCCGCAAGGCGGTGGAGGAATACGTGCTCGAGAACTGGCGCCCGGGCGAAGACGCGTCCCGGCCCGCCGCCAACGGGTCCGGCGGGGCCAACGGGGCGGGGACGAACGGTGCCGCGGGCGCGCGGGCCAACGGGTCCAACGGGGCCGAACCCCCGGTGCTGGAGCCCGGGCACGACACCGGCGCCACCCTGCCCATGGTGACCGCCAAATGGCTGGACGAGGCGATCGCAAAGCTCCTGCCCACCCACATGCAGCTCATCATGGGGATCGGCACGGCCGAGGAGCTCGCCCTGGCCGAGGTGAAGGCGGCGGAGGCCATGAAGCGCACGGTGGTGGAGGGCAACGACGCCGATTCGGTGCCCGCCAGCCCGACCATCGAGGTGACGTGCCCCTACACCGGGCACGTGCATGAGCGCGCGCGCACGACGGCCGACCCGGTGGTATGGACCGAGGAGGCCTTCGACCGGCTGGGCGCGGTGCCCCTCATCGCCCGCCCCCTGGCCCGCAACACGGTGGAGCGTTTTGCCCGCGACCACGATTTCTGGCGCATCAGCACGCGGGTCATGGACGAGAACAAGCAGGCCATGATGGAGGCCGACACCTTCGACACCGACACCATGCTGGTGATGTTCCGGGAGCTGCAGACCAAGCAGTTGAAGGCCGCCGCCGAGGGCGTCGACGGGCTGACCCCGGAGATGCGCAAGTTCATCGAGGAGGCCAAGGCGTCCGGCGTGACCCGCTGCCCGATCCGGGACGTGGCCGAGCAGGCGGACGACTGCCCCGTCGACTTCAAGACGGTGAGCCCCGCCGACGCGAAGGCGGCCGTCGAGCAGTTCATGCGCCGGGAAGAGGCTTGATGGCCGATCCGCCCACCGCCGTTCTCCCCACCCTGGGGCGGGACGGCTTCTCCGAACCCTCCACTACTCCCTCCCTGCGCTGGGTTGCGGAAGGCGTATCGGCGGATTCGGGGGTGGCGGCCGGTCTCCCGCACATCATCGCGTGGAACCTCACCCGGCGCTGCAACCTGGAGTGCGCGCACTGCTACATCTCCGCGGGATCCTGGCATCTGGCGGAGACGGAGCTGTCCACCGCGGAATGCCATCGCGTGCTCGACCAGGTTCTGGAGGTCAACCCGAATCCGGTGCTCATCCTCTCGGGTGGGGAACCGCTTCTGCGTGACGACCTGGAGGAGATCGCCGCAAGGGCGAGCGCCGGCGGGGCGACCGTGGTTGTGGGCACCAACGGCACCCGCCTCACCGATCGGCGCATCGAGTCGCTCATGGAGGCGGGGGTAAGGGGGATGGCGGTGAGCGTGGACTCGCTGGCCGACACCTACCACGACCGCTTTCGCCACGGGTCGGGGGCGCTCTCCGACACCCTGGCCGCGGTGGATCGGCTGGCGGCCCACCGCCTGGATTTCATCGTCCAGACCAGCGTCACCCGGGGCAACCGGGCGGAAGTGGCGGATATCGCGGGCTGGGCGGAGAGCCGGGGCGCGGTTTCGTTCAACCTGTACTTCCTGGTTCCCACCGGGCGTGGGGAACGCATGCAGGGCCTCTCGCCGGAAGAGAACGAGGCCGTGCTCGCCGAGCTGGTGGAGCTGGAGCGCGAGTACCGGGGCCGCATGATGGTGCGTTCCAAGTGCCAGCCGCAGATCATGCGCCACGTGATCGAGGGCGGGGAGGAGTCGCCGCTGCTCAACTACGGCACCCGCTGCCCGTGTGGCGTCCACTACTGCCGCATCACCCCGGAGGGCAAGGTCACCCCCTGTCCCTACACGCCGGTGGTCGCGGGCGACCTCACCACCACCCCGTTCCGCCAGGTCTGGGAATCGTCCCCCGTCTTCACTCGCCTGCGCGGCGGTGAGCTGGGCGGGCGGTGCGGGCGCTGCGAGTATCGGGCGGTGTGCGGGGGCTGCCGCGCGCGCGCCCACGCCCTGACCGGCGACCTGCTCGGGCCCGACGACTCCTGCGCCTACGAGCCGGCCGGCGACCGGGAGGTCATCGAGCCGCGGCGCGAGGTCGTCTACGGCGACGACACCGCCCCCGGCCTCCCCTGGACCGAAGAGGCGCGCGCGCGCCTGTCCGCCGTGCCCAGCTTCGTGCGCGGAGTGGTGTCGGCGCGGGTCGAGTCGTTCGCGCGCAAGCGGGGGCACACGATGGTGACCGCGGACGTGATGGCGGAGGTGCGCCGCGGCATGCCGGTTGATTTCTCCAGGCGACTGCCTTTCTTCCTACGCAACCAGATGTCCGCGGCCGTATCGCGCGACGGGATTCCGGAGGATGACGATGTTCCCCGGAGTTGACACAACCTCGGAGAGAAACGTGGCGAAACCTGGAATGACCTGGCGCTCCGGCGTCGGACCGCTCCTGTTGCTGGGTGCGCTCGCCGTCCTGGTGATGGCGGAGCCCGCATTCGCCCAGGTGCCCGCCGGGCGCGATTACGGCGACTTCCCCGTCATCGGCGGACGGGCCGCGGTGTGGATTGCGGCCCAGGTACACCTGCTCTTCGCCGCGTTCGTGCTGGGCGTGCCCATGTTCGCGGTGGTCACCGAGGCCATCGGCATGTTCGGCGGCGACGAGCGCTACGACAAGCTGTCCAAGGAGTTCACCCGGCTTCTTCTGGTCGCCTACTCCGCGACCGCCATCTGGGGCGGCATCCTGCTCTTCCTGCTGATCACCATCTATCCCACCCTGTTCAGCTACCTCGCCCAGATCTTCAACCTGTCGATGTGGGTCTACGTGGGGCTCTTCTTCTTCGAGTCCTTCACGCTGTACCTGTACTACTACGGCTGGGACCGCTGGAAGAAGGGGCGCGCCAAGTGGTTCCACTGGGGGCTCGGCATCGCGCTGAACGTGTGGGGCACGATCGTCATGTTCATCGCCAACGGCTGGCTGACCTACATGATGAGCCCGCCGGCCGACGTCACCGTCGACACGGCTCCCCAGATGGTGCAGCTGTGGAGCGCGCTCACCAACGCGACCTGGATGCCGATCAACATCCACCGGCTGATCGCCAACGTCGTGTTCGGGGGGGCGGTGGTCGGCGCCTATGCCGCCTACCGCTTCCTGGCCGCGAAGAGCGACGAGGAGCGGGCCCACTACGACTGGATGGGCTACGTGGGCAACATGATCGCCATCGGCGCGCTCATCGTTCTGCCCTTCGCCGGCTACTGGCTGGGCCGGGAGATCTACGAGTTCAACCAGCAGATGGGCATCACCATGATGGGCGGCTTCATGAGCTGGCTGTGGATCATCCAGGCCTTCCTCATCGGCGTGCTCTTCCTGGCCGGCAACTACTACCTGTGGGTGGGGATGGGCCGAATACCCGGGGCGGAGCGCTTCATGCCCTACACGAAGTACATGCTGGCCGTGCTCATCGTGGGCGTGATCGTGTGGGCGACCCCCAACACCATGATCGCCAGCCGCGAGGAGTTCGCGGCGATGGGCGGCACGCACCACCCCTTCCTCAGCGTCCTCGGGCTGATGAGCGGCAAGAACACGGCGGTCAACTTCATGATCCTGACCACCTTCCTCTCGTTCCTGCTCTACCGGCGCGCCAACAAGGAACCGGTGGTGCCGTGGGCGCGCACCGGAACCATCGTACAGGGCGCCATCTTCGTGGTGGCCTCGGCGATCGTGCTGTTCTACGGGATCTACGGCTACATGGTGCCGACCATCGTGCGCATCGGCTTTTCGGTCTACCAGGTGCTCACGGTGCTCGCCTGCATCGTCGGCGTGATCACCATCGATCTGCTGATGCTGCGCGGCGCCACCTCGCGCGGCGAGATCCAGTGGGGCCGCATGCCGGACCGCTCGCAGTACGCGCTCTTCATCCTGGCGGTGACCTTCACCTGGCTGATGGGCCTCATGGGCTTCGCGCGCAGCGGCATCCGTCAGCACTGGCACGTCTTCGAGGTCATTCGCGACACCAGCCCCTGGGCGGCCACCCCGGCACTGGGCTATTCGTCGGTGGTCATCTCCGCCTGCGTGCTCATCTTCTTCGGGCTGGTGGCCTTCATCTTCTGGCTCGGCTCGCTGGCCGAGAACCCCGTGATCTCGTCGGTGGGGAAGGCTTCGGGCACCGGCGGGATGCAAAGCGAACTTCAGCCGGCACCCAGCGAGGGATAGGGGAGGCAGATGCTAAAGACCAACCTGAGTATCCTGGCCGTGGTGATTGGCTGTCTGGGCGTGTTCACCTGGGTCGCCAACGCCATTCCGCAGATCCAGTCGGACGTGCCCGAGGACCTGGTGCTGTCGGACGACGTCAGCCCCGAGGAACTCATTGCGGCGGGCGAGGAACTGTACAACGGCGGCGGCGGCTGCACGGCCTGCCACGGCCTCGGCGAGCGCGCCCCCAACCTGCTCACCGACCACGCGGGCACCGGGCTCATCGGCGAGCGGTGCGCGAACCGCGTGGCGGGCGAGGACTGCAAGCAGTACCTGCACACGTCGATGGTCGACCCCAACGCCTACCTGGTCGAGGGGTTCGCGCCGATCATGCTGGACGCGAGCCGCACCCTCTCTTCCGTGCAGATCTGGGCGCTGGTGGCCTACCTGCAGTCCCTGGGAGGAGAGGTCACGGTGACCGGGGCGGATTTCGCGGACGGCGGTGACGCTGCTCCCGCCGGCGGCCTGGCGGCGGCGACGCCTGCCGCGCCGGCGCTGGGTCCGACCGGGCCCCTCGACCCGGAAGAGCTTCTGACCCGGCACACCTGCAGCACCTGCCACGCGATCACCGGCGCCTCGCCGCTCGGACCGTCCTACGAGGGCATGGGATCTCGCCTGACCGCCGATGAAATCCGGACGTCCATCCTCGATCCCACTGCGTCGGCGGCCGAGGGCTTCGAGGCGATGCTCGGGCTGATGCCCCCGATCTTCGGCAACATCCCGGCGGCCGAACTCGAGGCGATCGTGCAGTTCATCGCATCGCAGAGATAGGAGACGCGCCTTGAGGGAGGAGAACCGATGAACACCAAGCCCTGGAAGCATCCGCTGGGCCAGGCGGCGATCGTCGTGGTGCTGGCGTACCTTCTCTTCGAATGGGGCATCTGGCTCCTGCCGCCCCTCTTCGGCGTCGCCAGCGCGCCCGTGCCCGCCACCGTCGTCCTGCAGTACATGGGGACCGTGGTCGTGGGCGTGCTGATCTGGGTCAGCGATTCCGAGGAGCGCTGGAAGCAGTTCAAGGCCCCGATCCACCGGGTCATGGTGGATCCGCGCCAGAAGGTTCTGCGCACGGCGCTCATGGTCACCATTCCGCTGCTGGTCGCCTTCATGACCTTCGACCGGGTGCGCCCCACGGTGTCGGCGCCGGCCGCGCTGCGCTCGGTGCATCCGGCGCCCCCGGGTCAGATCGACTTCCGCGGGGAGACCATGGTCCTGGACGGGCTCGAGAACCCGCTCCGGCACGAGGGCGACTTCGACGAGCATTACGAGGAAGGCAAGCGCGTGTACGTGCAGAACTGCATGCCCTGCCATGGCGACGCGCTGGACGGGCAGGGACACTTCGCGAGCGCCTTCAACCCCGCGCCGCTCAGCTTCCAGGATCCGGGCACCATCGTTCAGCTTACGGAGAGCTTCGTCTTCTGGCGCATCGCCAAGGGCGGTCCCGGGCTGCCCCGCGAGGCCACGCCCTGGGATTCGGCGATGCCCGCCTGGGAGGACCTGCTTACCGCCGAGGAGATCTGGCAGGTGATCATCTATCTCTATGAACAGACCGGCTGGGAGCCGCGCACCTGGGAGGAAGAGGGCGCCGAAGGGGAGGAGCACTGATGCGGGCGCGAGCGAGCAGTCCGTGGGCTGCGTCGGTACCCGGTTTCGTGTTCGCCGCGGCGATGCTGTGCGCCGCTTCGGCCCCTCTGGATGCCCAGGAAGAGAACGCGCTCGGGCGCGAGGTCTACGACCGCTGGTGCGCGTCCTGCCACGGGTACGAAGGCCTCGGCGACGGCTACGCGGCGACCTGGATGCTGCCGCGCCCGCGCGACTTCACCCAGGCGCTCTACCAGATCCGCACCACACCGAGCGGGCAGCTTCCCACCGACGACGACATCATGCGCGTCATCAACGAAGGCATGCCGGGCACGACGATGCCCGGGTGGGAGGAAGAGCTCAGCCTCGAGGAGCGACTGGCGCTGGTCGACTACCTCAAGAGCTTTTCCCGTTTCTTCGCCGCCGGCGAGGCTCCCGAGCCCATGACCTTCAGCAGCCCGACCCGGGCCACCGAGGAAGCCCTCGCCGAGGGCCGGGAGGTCTACGAGCTCATCGAGTGCAATCGCTGCCACGGCGCCGATGGACGGGGGGACGGCACGTCCTCGCCGACGCTGGTGGACGACACCGGCATGCCCATCTACTCGGTGGACCTGACCGAGAACTGGTACTTCAACGGCGGCGGCACGGTGGAGGACATCTACCAGCGGCTGCGCACCGGCCTGGACGGGACGCCGATGCCGTCGTTCACCGACCTGATCGACGCCGGGGTCATCACCGACGAGCAGCTGTGGAATCTCTCCCACTACGTGCGCAGCCTGGCTCCCGAGGACCCGCCGGGCATCACCGAGGTGATCCGGGCCGGCCTGGTCGAGGATGCGCCCCTGCCGGAAGGTGTCGACGACCCGCTGTGGGAGTCGGCGGAGGCGTTCTACATCCCGATGGGCGGGCAGATCATCGAGAGCCCGCGCTGGTTCGTGCCGCAGGTGGCCGGGCTGTGGGTGCGCGCCCTGCACGATGGCGGCGAGCTCGCGGTGCACGTCTCCTGGAGCGACCACTCCGAGAGTCCCGATTCCGCGTGGGCCGACTTCCAGACCCAGGTCCTTTCGGCGGTGGGACCCGAGGAGGGCGACATGGAACCGGGTCCCAGACCCGACGGCCTGTACCTCCAGTTTCCCATGGAGATTCCGGAGGGGATGGACAAGCCCTATTTCCTGATGGGAGATCCGCTGGAGCCCGTGTACCTGTGGCACTGGGAGAGCACGGCCGGCGCAGCGCAGGAGGCGGACGCCCGCGGGCTGGGCACCATGGCCCCGCAGGGCGACGCCAGCCAGTCGCTGGCGTCGGAGGCGGCGTTTTCGGCGGGGCGCTGGGCTGTTATGTTCCGCCGCGCTCTTGAGACGGGGGATCCGGGCGACCTGCAGTTCCGCATCGGCGAGCCGGTGCCCGTCGGCTTCGCCGCCTGGGACGGCGACAACGGGGAATCGGGATCCCGGGGCTCGATCAGTTCATGGCATTACATTTTCCTGCAGGAGCCGACGCCAGCCACCGTGGTGGTCGCGCCGCTGATCGCGACGCTGCTGACCGCCGGACTGGGCGTGCTGGTCGTGGCCCGGGCCCAGAAGCGCGAGCGGGAAGGCGCCGACGGCGCGGATGAAGGTGACGCGTAGACATCGAAGTTCAAATAGCACCACGGAGGAAGGAATGAGAGACCTGTTCGGATGCGGCCGGGCCATGCTGATGGCGACGGCTGCGGTGTTCGCGACCGCGTGCGGCGGTGGCGGTGAGGCCGGCGGCGGCATGGAGCAGGAGGCCGCCGGCGAGGAAATGGCTTCTCCTGTCGATATGGCCACCGCGGGCGGCATCAATGCGATGGTGATGTTCGAGGGCATGGCGCCCGAAATGGATGCGATCGACATGGCGTCCGAGCCGGCTTGCGCGGCCCGGTACACCGACACACCGATGACCGAGGAGGTCGTGGTCGGCGGTGGCGGCGGCCTGGCCAACGTCTTCGTCTACGTCAGGGAGGGCGTCGACCCCGGCATGAGCTTCCCCACGCCGGGCGGCGCGGTGGTCATGGACCAGGTCGGCTGCCGCTACGTGCCCCGGGTCGTCGGCGTACAGACGGGACAGGACCTCACCTTCCGCAACTCGGACGGCTTGCCCCACAACATCAACGCTTCGCCCAGCGAAAACCGCGGCTTCAACATCAGCCAGCCGGTGAACATGGACACCAACCGCAGCTTCCCGCTGGCGGAGGTGATGGTCCCGGTGCGCTGCGACGTGCACGGCTGGATGAGTGCCTACGTGGGCGTGCTGGACCATCCGTTCCACGGGGTCACCGACATGCAGGGAGGCGCCGACCTGGGCATGCTCCCGCCAGGGGATTACGTGGTCGAGGCGTGGCACGAGCGCTACGGCACGCAGACCGCCAGCGTTACCGTCACCACCGGCGAAACCGCGATGGTGAGCTTCTCCTTCTCGGAAGCCATGGCGGCCAACGCCGTGGTGCCGATGGGCGAGCCGATCGATCCGCATGGTCCGGGAGCCCACGCGGCGCCCGGCGCGCATTAGACACGAGGCACCGAGGACGGGTCGGCGCCTCCCCGCAGGGGCGCCGGTCCGGCACGCGACCGGGCACCGAGCCCGGACGGCGCCATCCCCGGCAGCGAGCAGGAGAACACCAACATGAGCTGGATCCTTCCCGAGAGTTTTTCCACCTTTGGGCCGGACGTCGACTTCCTCTACTACGCCATCCTCGTGGTTACGGGAATCGTCTTCGTGGTCACCGAGGCCCTTCTGGTCTATTTCGTCATCCGCTACCGGCGCCGCGACGGACAGAAGGCCACCTACATCCACGGATCGACGAAGGCGGAGATCATCTGGACCACCGTCCCCTTCATCGCCGTTCTGGGGCTGGCCTTCATCAGCATTCCTTCATGGAACATGATGAAGAACCCGGACAGCGTGCCCGCCGACGCCCTCGACTACATCGTCAACGCGAAGCAGTTCGAGTGGGAGATCACCTACGCCGGCACGGACGGAGTCACCGGCACCGCCGACGACATCTCGACGATCAACATCATGCATGTCCCGGTGAACCAGGCGGTCAACATCACCCTCCGGTCCGAGGACGTGCTGCACTCGTTCTTCCTGCCGGAGATGCGGGTGAAGCAGGATGCCGTGCCGGGGATGGACATCACCGTCTGGTTCGAAGCGACTGCCGCGGGCGCGTATCCCATCGGATGCGCGGAGCTGTGCGGAAACCTGCATACGACCATGGGCGGGACCCTCAACGTATACGAGGCGGCCGAGTTCGATGCGTGGGTCGCCTCCCAGAGCGCGGACGCCGACGACGCCGACGACGCCGACGATCAGGAGGACCAGTAGATGGACGCGCACGCGCACGCCCACGAGATGCCGTGGATTCGGCGTTACATCTTCTCGACCGACCACAAGACCATCGCCATCCAGTTCCTCCTGATGAGCCTGTTCTTCCTCGTCGTGGGGGGATTGCTGGCGATGATGATCCGGTGGCAGCTGGGCTTCCCGAGCGAGCCCATGCCCGGAGGCATGCTCCTGCCCGACGAGATGATGGCGCCCACGCCGAACGGGGCCATCATGCTGCCCGAGTTCTACAACTCGCTGGTCACCATGCACGGCACCATCATGATCTTCTTCGCGATCATGCCGCTGCTGGTGGGCGTCTTCGGCAACCTGCTGATCCCGCTCCAGATCGGCGCCGACGACATGGCCTTCCCGCGCCTCAACATGGCATCGTTCTGGATGGCGTTCCCGGCCGGGCTGCTGATGCTTGCGAGCTTCGCGGTCGAGGGAGGCGCGGCCGGAGCCGGGTGGACGTCCTACGCCCCGCTCAGCGCAAGCGGGGAATACACCGGCGTCTACCTGGGACAGCAGCTGTGGCTGATCAGCCTCACCATCCTGGGCTTCGCGTCGCTCGCGGGCGCGGTCAACTACATCACGACCATCGTCAACATGCGCGCGCCCGGGATGACGTGGTTCCGGATGCCGCTGGCCACCTGGGCGCTCTTCATCACCGCGATCCTGATCCTGCTGGCGATTCCGATTCTGGCGGGCGCGCTGATCATGCTGCTCTTCGACCAGACCATCGGAACCGGGTTCTTCCTGCCGGCCAGCGACGGTGAACCGCTGCTCTGGCAGCACCTGTTCTGGTTCTTCGGGCACCCGGAGGTCTACATCCTCATTCTGCCCGCCATGGGCATTACCTCCGACGTGCTGGCCAACGGCGCGCGCAAGCCCGTCTTCGGCTACCACGCCATGGTGCTGGCGATCGTCTCCATCGCCTTCCTGTCCTGGATCGTGTGGGGGCACCACATGTTCCAGAGCGGGATGAACCCGATGCTGGGCACCACCTTCATGATCACGACCATGGTCATCGCGGTGCCGTCGGCCATCAAGGTGTTCAACTGGCTGGGGACCATCTACAAGGGGAACATCCACCTGCACACCCCGATGCTGCACGCCCTGGGCTTCGTGTCGATGTTCATCATCGGCGGGCTCTCCGGCGTGTTCATGGCCTCGACGCCGGTGGACGTCTACATCCACGACACCTACTTCATCGTGGCGCACATCCACTACGTGCTCTTCGGCGGCAGCCTGTTCGCGATCTTCGCCGGCGTCACCTTCTGGTATCCGAAGATGTTCGGTCGCCTCATGAACGAGAAATGGGGCAGGATCCACTTCTGGCTGACGCTGATCCTCTACAACATCGTGTTCTGGCCCATGCACTCGATCGGGATCCAGGGGCACATGCGGCGGATCTACGATCCCACGCAGTACGAGTTCCTGCAGCCCCTGCAGCCCATCAACCAGTTCATCACGGTGGCCGTCTTCGCGCTGGTGGCGGTTCAGGCGATCTACGCCCTCAACTTCATCATCAGCATCTGGAAGGGGAAAAAGGCCGGCAACAACCCGTGGAACGCCAACTCCCTGGAGTGGACGGTGCCGTCGCCGCCGCCGCACGGAAACTTCGAACTGGTGCCCATCGTGTATCGCGGGCCCTACGAGTACTCCGCGCCCGATGTGGAAGAGGACTACTGGCTGCAGGACACGCCACCGCCCAGCGAGACCGCGGCGCCAGCGCTCGAACCCCAGCCGGTAGCGGACTAGACCCGATGCCCGTCTTCGTTTCGCCGGCGGAACCGCATTCCATCCAGTGACCTGGAACTTCAGGAGATAGCTGACGCATGAGCCAAGCAGCCGCATCGACAGCCGACCGGCATCCCATGCCCGGGATGATGGTCTACAACGTCAAGCTGGGAATGTGGATCTTCCTGCTGTCGGAAGTGATGTTCTTCACGGCCCTGATCGGGTCGTACATCATCCTGCGATTCGCCCACCCGGATCATTTCGCCGAGCCCGGCGCGGTGCTGAACGTGCCGCTCACGGCCTTCAACACCTTCGTTCTGATCTGCTCGAGCGTGTCGATGGTCAAGGCTTACGCGGCGATCACGCAGGGCGATCAGAAGGGGCTGCGGTTGTGGCTCCTGGTGACGATTCTCCTCGGCACCTTCTTCGTCGGGGTTCAGGTCGTGGAGTACATCATCCTGGCCCGGGAGGGATTCGTTCCCATGGCGGACCTGTACGGCGTCGCCCACGAGATCGAGGGAGCGGCCCTGTATGGCGCCACCTTCTACACGATGACCGGGTTCCACGGGACCCACGTCACCATCGGGATTCTGTGCATGTGGTTCGTGCTCTACCGGGCGTGGCAGGGGAAATACTCCGCGGACAACTACGGGGCGGTGGAGATCATGGGTCTCTACTGGCACTTCGTGGACCTGGTCTGGATCATCCTGTTCACCATCGTTTACCTGATCTGATCATCGGGGCGGACCGCCGCCTGGAAACCAAGGAGACACCCGGATGGCAGGCAACGGCGAACAACCCAGATACTTCCTGATCTGGTTCATCCTCTTCGTGCTGACCATGGCCGAGGTGGGCTACGCGTTTCTCGCCCTCCCCCAGTGGCTGCTCGCCACGGGGCTGATCCTCATGGCGCTCTGGAAGGCCCTGTTGGTGGCGCTCTACTACATGCACCTGAAGTTCGAACCCCGGCGACTCTGGATTCTGGCCGCCAGTCCGTTGCCGCTGGCGGTGATTCTGGTGATCGCCGTGCTGACGGAGTTCTGATCGGCTGACGGCGAGGAAGGCGCGGGACGCGAGCCGCGCCTCTTCTTTCGCGGGTTCCGACAAGCCCTGACCGTGCCCGATGCGGCGCGGTCAGGGCTTCCTCGTCGATGTCATGTTGCCGGACCCGCCGGTGCGGTTGCGGCCCGGCGATTGCAACTCCAGTGGCCATCCCCGGCGTGGGCCACACTTGCGGCACCGGGGCTCCAGGGCCCAACCTCACGGATAGCCATGGGCTATGTCGCGCGTTCGGGGACGCCGGTTTCCTCCGGCCCAACTGAAGGAGGCGGTCCATGTTCGTGAAGCGGTTTTTCTATCCCGGGGCACTGTCGGGGATGCTCGGCGCGGTTGCGATGGCGCTGTGGTTTCTGGCCATCGACGCATCGCAGGGGCAGCCATTCCGCACCCCGGCGTTCCTGGAAGCCGCCCTCCTGGGTCGTGACACGGTCGCCGTGGCTCCGGGCAACATCCTGCTGTATTCCGTGATTCACCTGGCGCTCTTCGCGCTGGCCGGGGTGGCGGTAGCCTGGCTGCTGGGGAGGATCAGGGCGGTGCCCGGCGTGCTCGCCGGGCTGATCGTCGGATTCGTGCTGTACGAGCTGGTGTTCTTCGCGAGCGTTGCGGTTACCGGGGTGGACATCGTCGAGAGCCTGGGGTGGCTGGAGTATCTGACCGGCAATCTGATCGCGGGGGTAACGCTGGTCGGCTACCTGCACATGATGGGAGCGGCCCCGGAGGTCAGCTGGTGGTCGATCATGCGCCGCCAGCACATCCTGACGGAGGGAATCGTCGCGGGCCTGATCGGCGCGGCCGTGGTGGCCGTCTGGTTCCTGATCTTCGACGCGGTTTCGGGGCAGCCCTTCTTCACGCCCAGCGCCCTCGGGTCGGCGCTGTTCCTCGGGGTCACCGACCTCGACGCCGTCTCGATCCACATGGGAGCGGTGGTGGGTTATTCCGCCGTGCACCTCGCCGCGTTCGCGGTGATGGGGGTGGTCGCGTCGGCCGTCCTTACGCAGGCGGAGGAAGTGCCGCCGCTCCTGCTCGGCGCCGTGCTCCTGTTCGTCGCCTTCGAGGCCGCCTTCATGGGCTTCATCGCGCTTGGGGCCGAGTTCCTCCTGGGCCCCCTGGCCTGGACGTCGATCGCGTTTGCGAACGTACTCGCCGCGGGCGGGATGGGGTATTACCTGTGGCGCAAGCATCCGAAGCTGCGCGCCGCCTTCGCCGCGAATCCGCTGGACAGGACGGTCTGAGGGGCGGCGAATCGACGGAGAGGGCGCGCCGAAAACTGTTCGATTGGCGAAGCCGCGTTTTGCGTCCCCTACCGGCCGCGCACCTCGTGCCGCCGCAACACGCGCCCGGGGAGGGCTCCGGTAAGTTCGCCTCCGTCCACCACGGGCTCCCCGTTCACGAACACGTACTCGATGCCCTCGTTGCCGCCGCCCGGATTGATGATCGTCGCGTGGTCCTGCACCCGCGGATAATCGAAGGCGACCAGGTCGGCCTTCTGTCCCGGGCGGATGTACCCGCGGTCGGGGAGCCCGATGATCTGGGCGGGCAGGCCGGTCGAGGAGCGGACGAAGAACGGCAGCGTGATGGTGCCCTTGTCGCGGACGTAGGTGGCGATCTTGTGCGGATAGGTCCCGTAGTAGCGGGGATGCTGGCCGGGTGCCGGGTTGGGGACTATTCCTCCGTCGGTGCCGGTCGCGGTAAAGTCCTGCCGCATGTAGCGCTCGACATCCTCGGGGCTTCCGGCCAGCGGACGGAAGCGCACGCCGGAGCGGACGGAAGGCTCGCTGTCGAGCGCGAACTGGATGACCTGCTCCACCGGTGTACGCCCGCTGGCCCTGGCCACCTCCGCCAGCGTGCGCCCCACGAGTGACTCGTCGTGCGGCGCGATGACGATTACGTGCCGGTCGGCCCCGCCCTGGAGGTCGAGCATGTACTCGATGTCCGCGACCATCTCGGGGTAGATCTCCGGATCGCCCAGGTGGGCGCGAAGGTTGTCCTTGTAGTTCGCGAAGAGCTCGCTGTTGATGACCCGCCACTTCGGGTCGTCCAGCCCGCCGGCGCGGCTCTCGCCCAGCGGCGCATAGTACCACGCCGGAATCACCTCCGCTGAACCACCGCCGAAGGTCTCGTAGGGGTACTGGTCGAGGTAGACCTGGATGCCCTCGGCGCGGGCACGCTTGATCGCGGCCACGTCGGTCGCCGACTGGCCCCATGTGGTCGGACCTTTCGCCTTGATGTGGGTGCCCACCACGCGGATGCCGGTTTCGCGCCCGATGCGAATGGTCTCGCCCATGCCGTCGGTGGCCGTGAGCCTCCAGCCCCGCG
The DNA here is from genome assembly GCA_022822425.1 of Gemmatimonadota bacterium. GTDB lineage: Bacteria > Gemmatimonadota > Gemmatimonadetes > Longimicrobiales > Gaopeijiaceae > BD2-11. The sequence continues at coordinate 15,228 of JAJEBS010000027.1, forward strand.
GCCAGGTCGGAGGCGGCGTGTACTCGTCCACGATGCTCGGGGTGAGCCAGAGCGGAAGCGGGGACTGGCTGCGCTGGTGGGAGTAGTAGAAGCCGTCGTAGTCGGCGACGACGTGTGCCAGGGCGATGATCTCCTCGGTCGTGGAGAAGCGCCCGGGCCGGTACTCGGGTCCGGCGCCCAGCCCCCAGGCTCCGGCCTCCATCCCCTGGCGGACCTCCGCGACCATCACCGCGATCTCCTCCGGAGTCGCGTGGCGCTCGTAGTCGTGGCCCATCGCGACGGTGCGAACCGTGGCGTGGCCGACCATCGGAATCACGTTCAGCGCCGTGCCCCCGTTCTCATACCCCGCGATCTCGGCTTCCAGGGGCCAAACGGGATTTCGTCCGTCCGGCCCGAACACGACGGTCGTGATTCCCTGGGCGACTAGATTGGACGCGCGCCGGATCTCGATGTCCCCGTTGAACAGGCTGCGGTCGGCATGCGAGTGCATGTCGATGAAGCCGGGCGTGACGTGGAGCCCGGTCGCGTCGATCTCGCGGGCCGCGCTCGCTCCCGCCAGGTCGCCCACGGCAACGATCTCGCCCCCGGCGACACCCACATCCGCCACAAACGCGGGATTGCCGGTTCCGTCCAGCACCCGTCCCCCTCGAATCAGCAGGTCGAAGGCCTGAGCATGGGCGGTGAGGGGATGGAAGGCGATGGCGAGCAGGATGGCGAGCGGAATCGTGAAGCCGCGCATGGGTCGTTCCTCCCCTGAATTCCCTGAAGTTGCCGGACGGCAACGGCCTGACCGGCCTCCCTGAAGAGTACGCCGGGGGCCGGGCTCCCGCGAGACGACATCGGGTCGCCGGGGAGATCCCTCCAGTGGGAGGGAGGGAAGTGCTACCGCCCCTTGCCCGCGAGAAAGTCCGCCAGCCGCGACAGGTAGTAGGCGAGCAGGAGGCCAAGCGTCAGGAAGACGATCCCGAGAAGGAGATCCCCGGGGGAGGACGAGCGGGAGTACTGAACGAACTCGTAGCCCGAGAAGGCCAGGCAGAAGATGATGCCCGAATAGATGAGAAAGCGGTGGAAGCCGATCAGGGACATGGGATGGTCCGGTTTCTCCAGGCGCGCCGGCAGGAGCGCGGCAGGTGCGTCAGAGGTTGTCGACGGCGACGGCCTCGTCGATGAGCATGATGGGGATGCCGTCGCGTATCGGGTACAGAACCGCGCCGTCCTCGCGGACCAGCCCCTCCGTGACCGGATCGGTCAGGAGTTCGCCGCCCCGGTTGCGTACCATGCCCCCTTCGACGGCCCGGTTGAGCGCCGTCAGAAGATCGTCTCCGGCCATGCGCAGCGGGGTGCGCGTTTCGGGGCAGACGAGGATGTCGAGGAGTTCCGGGTCGAGCATGCGCCTCCGTTTCCGTCGCGGTTCCCGGAGATCGGGATCCTTCCTCAAGGATACCCGTAAGTTATCATTGCAGATGAATCGATGGAAACGCCCGTCCAGCCGGCGCAGCCCGGGGACGGGACACCCGCTCGTCGCGGAATGCGGCGATCCACCCCATTCCCGGCAGGCGATCGATGTTCTCACCCCCGCGTACTCCCTTTCACGGCCGGGGCCGGCGTCTCTCGCCGTGGCTTCGCCACCTGCTTCTCTTCCCTCTGCTGCTCGCGCTGCCGCTCCTGGGCTGCCGCTCAAACGGATCCGAGGGCGATGCTCAGTCCGGGCCCGAGGCGTCGGAGTCCGTCATGCCGGCGGGACCCGGCCGCGACCTTGCCTGGGTGATCTTCGGCGCGGATACGGTACGGGCGGAGATCGCGCGCACCCTCGATGAGCGCAGCCGGGGGCTCAGCAACCGCGACCATCTGGCCTCCGGATCAGGGATGATCTTCGTGTTCGACACCGAAGAGGTTCGATCCTTCTGGATGCAGGACACCTTCATCCCGCTCGACATCGCCTATCTCGACGCGAATGCCCGCATCATCGACATCCAGCAGATGGAGCCCGAGACCACGCGCCTGCACACGTCCTCAGGGCCAGCCATGTTCGCGCTGGAGGTGCCGCAGGGCTGGTTCGCGGAGATGGAGATCGAGGTCGGGGCCCAGGCGGAGATCGTGTTCGGGAACTAGCGCGGCGCGCGCTCGCGTTCGTCAGTTTCGGTGGATTATGGCCTCGTACACGAGCGGCCTCAGGAGGCGGTCGAGCGGTGCCGCGCCATAGGGCTGAAGCTGCGTCCACGCCATTGCGACGATCTCTTCGCGGGGATCCACCCAGAAATAGGTGTTGGCAATGCCCGACCACCAGTAGCTTCCCGCGTTCGCTCCCACCGAGACGGCGAAGCCCAGGCCGAATCCCTGGTCGTCCAGTCCCGGCAGGATCGGGATCATCTCGTCGGGCAGGTGGTTGTCGGTCATGAGGCGGACCGTCCCGGGCCGCAGAAGCCTCACGCCGTCGAACTCGCCCTCGCCGAGCAGCATTCGGCAGAAGCGGAGGTAGTCGCTGGCCGTCGAAACCAGGCCGCCGCCACCGGAGAGCCAGGTCGGAGGACGGGTGAAGGGGCCGTCGCCGGGAGTCCCTGCCGGGCCGAGGCCGTCGCCGCTGCGGCGATACATCGCGGTGAAGCGGTCGAGCTTGTCGGCAGGAACGCGAAACCCGGTATCCTCCATCCCCAGCGGCCCGAAGATGCGCTCGCGGAAGAAGTCGTTCAGCGACTGGCCGGATACCACCTCCACGACGCGACCGAGCACGTCCGTGGATACGCTGTAGTTCCAGCGCTCGCCGGGATCGTCGATCAGGGGCAGCGACGCGATCGTGGCGATCCTCTCTTCGAGGTCGCCGCCCGGGCCTTCGGGGAGCGCGTTCAGTTCGCGGTTGTACATCGAGTCGACGGGGCTGTCGCCGAAGAACCCGTAGGTGAGCCCGGACGTGTGCATGAGCAGGTCGCGGATGAGGATGGGCCGGCTGGGCGGCCGGGTTCCTCCGTTGTCGTATACCTGGACTCCGGCGAAGCCGGGGAGGACGCTTCCGAGCCCTGCGTCCAGCGAGAGAAGCCCGTCTTCGACGAGGATCATCGCCGCGACGCTGGTGACGGGCTTGGTCATGGAGTAGATGCGGAAGATGTCGTCGGGCTCGAGGGGGTCCTCGTCGCGGATGCGCCAACCCTGTGCGTTCCAGTGCACGATCTCACCCCTGCGCGACACCAGGGTCATGATCCCCGCCGTTCCGTTGCGGTCGATCAACCGCTGCATGGTTGGCGGGATGCGGGCGAGCACTTCGCTGGACATGCCGACCTCTTCGGGCTCGGCGGTGGTCCACTGTTGCCCGGATCCGGCGGAAGGGGCCAGGACGGTCGCGGCCAGCGCAACGAAGAGAGCGATGGAGAGGGAGCGCGGCGCATGGTTAGGCGTCAGCTTCATTGGGTTGCCGGTTCGGTGTGGGTGTGGGTTCCGGGCGGACGGGATGCCACCGGAGACAACATGGCCGTGGCGGTCCCCTTTCGCGACCGTGCCGCCCGGGCAACTTTGCGGGCCATGAAGACGCTCGGCATGATCCTCGCCCTGACCCCGCTCGCGCTGTTCGGTTGTACGGACTCGCCCGAGCCGTCTTCCTTCGTCGCGGTGGCCGACTCACGCCAGCTCATGCTGTCGGTCATCGAGCCGGCGGCGGAGGTGTACTGGGACGCAGTGGGCGTGATCATGGACGAGGAGGGCACGCGCCACATCGAGCCCCGCACCGACGGGGAGTGGGAGGCGGTGGAAAACGCGGCTTTCGTGCTGGCGGAGTCCGGCAACCTCCTGTTGCTCGAGGATCGCGCGCAGGGCCGGGACCACTGGACGGCGATGTCTCGCGGGATGATCGAGATCGGAAGACGCGCCGTCGCGGCGGCCCAGGCCCGCGATCCCGACGCCGTCTTCGAGGCGGGCGGCGACGTG
>JAJEBS010000088.1 GCA_022822425.1 Gemmatimonadota bacterium
GTCCGTCTTCGAGCACCGCGTTCGCTACAACCTCTCCGAGAGTGGCGTCGACCCCCTCTCTCTGGACGAACTGCTCGAACTCACCGGGGTGGAAGACCTGGGAGGGTCGATCCTCGGCTATGGCCAGTCCAACGGGTCGGACAAGCTGAGGGAGCGTATCGCGGCCCTCTACGACGACGTCAGCCCCGACGAAGTGGTGGTCACAACCGGTGGCGCCGAGGCCAACCTGGCCGCGTGCTGGCAGCTCATGGAGCCCGGGACACCCGCCGCCGTCATGGTCCCGAACTACATGCAGGTGCCCGGGCTGGTGCGGAACTTCGGCGGCCAGGTGCGTCCCTTCGAGCTGCGCGAGGAGTCGGGCTGGCAGCCCGACCTCGACCAGTTGCGCGCCATCCTCGACGACGACGCGCGCTTCATCCTGATCACCAATCCCAACAACCCGACCGGGACCTGCCTTTCCCCGGAGTCCCGCCGGGGCATCGTCGAAGCCGCCGAACGGGCGGGCGCATGGATTCTGTGCGACGAGGTCTACCAGGGCGCGGAGCTTTCCGGCATCCCGACGCCCTCCATGTGGGGTGAGTACGAGCGCACCATCGTGACCAACTCGCTCTCGAAGGCGTACGGCACGCCAGGGCTGCGCATCGGCTGGATCGTCGCCCCGGCCGACATCACCGAGACCCTCTGGGCGCGCACCGACTTCACCACCATCACCCCGGCGACCCTTTCCGACATCCTCGCGACCGCGGCTCTTGCCCCGGAAGCCCGCTCCCGCATCCTGGCGCGCACGCGCTCGATCCTGCGCAACAACCTGCCGCTGGTCACCGAGTGGATGGAGTCGCACAACGGCCTCTTCAACTACCATCCCCCCGACGCGGGCGCGATCTGCTACGTCCGCTACGACGCCGCCGTCAACTCGAGCGAGCTGGCGGAGAAGCTGCGCGCCGAGAAGTCCGTGCTGGTGGTGCCCGGCGACCACTTCGGCATGGACCACTACCTCCGGCTCGGATTCGGTCCGCCCGAGGACGAGCTGCTGGAGGCGCTGGAGAAGATGGGAGACGCGTTCGCGGAGGTAGTGGCGTAGCACGGCGTCCGCATGCCCGACGCCAGCTCCACTCCCGGCCGCCTCCTCTCCCTCGACGCGTTCCGGGGCCTGACCATTGCCGGCATGGTGCTGGTCAACAACCCGGGAAGCTGGGCCTACGTGTACGCGCCGCTTGCCCACGCCGAGTGGCACGGCTGGACCCCCACCGACCTCATCTTCCCGTACTTCCTGTTCATCGTCGGCGTCGCGATGCCGTTCTCGTTCCGGCGCCGGCTCGACGAGGGAGCCGCGCGCACGGACCTGTTCCGGCACGTCGTCCGCCGGTCGCTGATCCTGATCGCCATCGGCCTCGCCATGCGTGCGATCCCGGACTTGGACTTCGGCGAGATGCGCCTCTACGGGGTGCTCCAGCGGATCGGGCTGGTGTACTTCGCCGCGGCGGGGCTCTACCTGTGGACGTCGGCCCGGGGGCGCATGGTCGCGACGGCTGCGCTTCTCTTCGGCTACTGGGCCCTGATGATGCTCGTGCCGGCCCCCGGTGGCGTCGCGGGCGACCTTTCGCCGGACGGCAATCTGGCCGCCCACATCGACCGCGTCCTCATGCCCGGCCGGCTGTGGGCGGGAAGCTGGGACCCCGAAGGGCTCCTCTCCACCTTGCCGGCCATCGGCACATGCCTCCTCGGCATCTTCTGCGGCGAGTGGTTCCGGTCTTCACGGGCGGGCGGGGATCTCGTCAAGGGCATGTGGGTCGCGGGCGCCGCGATGGTCGTCCTTGGCCTCGCCTGGGACACGGTCTTCCCCATCAACAAGAACCTGTGGACCAGTTCCTACGTGGTTTTCACCGCGGGAACCGCGCTGCTCTTGCTGGGCACGATGTACCGGGCCATCGACGTCAGGCGCTGGCGAGGCGCGTGGAGCAAGCCGCTGGTCGCCTGCGGCATGAACTCGATCGCCATCTTCGTGGCCTCGGGGATGTTCGCCAAGACGATGGGCCGCATCCACGTGGGCGGCGCGGAGGGTTCATCCCTCTACGAGTGGATCTTCCGCAACGGCTTCCAGTCCTGGGCGGGCGACTACAACGGCTCACTCGCCCTTGCCCTCGCACAGGTTGCGTTCTGGCTCGCCATCGCGTGGCTGCTGCACAAGCGCCGCATCTACATCAGGATCTGATCCGACCCGGAACTCGTCGGTATTCCGGACTGCGTCGGCACACAGTGCCGCATCACTCGCAGGTCCCCCAGGGATCCAGAACGGCGATGCCGGTTCCATCGAAATCCCTGGTGTTCCGGGTCGCCACGGACGCGCCCAGGGAAAGGGCAATCGCCGCAATCTGGCGATCGGCCTGCGAAATCGGACGGCCCGCTCTCCGTCCTTCGGCCGCGATTCCGGCATACGCGCGCGCAGCTTTACGCTCAAAGGGCAGCACGCGATCCTCGAACAGCTCTTCGAAAGCGACGCCGCCCCTCAGACGTCCCCCAGCTTCTCCTCCAGCAACTGGTAGGCGATCGGCAGGAAATCGCGCTCGCTGATGATGCCGATCAGTTTGCCGCTCTTCTCCACCGGGAGAGCCGACACGCGTTTCTCGCGCATGATCCTGATCGCTTCCAGGGTCGAGGTCTCGGGCTCCACGGTCACCACATCGGACGCCATGATGGTGCGGATCGGATCGGACTCCGAGGTGCCCGGGGCCCCGGATGCGGCGACCAGGCGCAGGATGGACCGGTACGAGACCAGTCCGACCAGGGTGTGGTCGTCGTTCTCCACCAGGACGTGGCGGATGTTCTGCTTGTCCATCAGGAAGGCGGCCAGTTCGATCGGCTCGTCCTCGTGCACGGTGAACAGGTCGGTCACCATGTACTGCTCGACCTTCAGGAAATTGTAGCGCCAGCCGCCCGCTTCCCAGATCTCGGCCGGCTCCCAGGTGTGCGCGGGACGCGGATCCCGCTGGCGATGGGCCATCCCCGAGGTGAGGGCGGTCATGCGCTCGGCGGCCGATCCCTGTCCGCTCATGCTGCGCAGCGACTTGAGCTGCCACATCGCGCCGGTCATGCCGGACTCGACGCGGCCCTGAACGATCCCCAGGTAGTGGTCGATTTCGGTTTCCTCGATCCCCAGTTCCTCCAGCCCGCTCCGTGACAGCGGAAGCAGTTCACCCAGAAGGAGATCGCGCGCGCTCACGGTCTCCCCGGCGAGCCAGTGGAAACCGGCGTCCAGCCCCCTGCGGCTGGCGGCCACGAAGTTGGCCTTGGCGTAGTCGAAGTCGACGCGACCGGCGACGTCTCCGTATTCCCGGGCGCCCCCGAGCACCAGGCCGATCCAGAAGGCCGCGTTGGCCACCTCGTCCATGATCGTCGGACCCGAGGGCAGCACCCGACACTCGATGCGCAGATGCGGCTTGCCCTCGCTGATGCCGTAGCAGGGGCGATTCCAGCGGTACACGGTGCCGTTGTGCAACTGGAGCGCGGGGAGGCGGGGCACGCCGCCCCGTGCAAGCACCTGGAAGGGATCCTCCGTCACCTCTCCGGTCAGGAGCACGCGGAAGCGCGCGATGTCGTCCTCGAAGAGCTCGGTCACCGACTTCCTGATCCAGCGCTCGCCGAAGCGCACGCGCGTGCTGGTCTGGCGCAGGTGGGGCGTCGCGCTGCGCGTGTCCATCGACTGCTCGAACAGCGCGATGCGCGTCTCGTTCCAGAGCCGCTTGCCGAAGAGAAGCGGGGAGTTGACGCATGCCGCGAGCACCGGCGGGGTCACCAGTTGGGCCACGTTGTAGAAGCTCGGGAACTCCTCCGCGGAAACCTGAAGATGCACCTGGTAGCTGGTGTTGCACGCCTCCACCATCACCGAGTCGTGCTCGACGAAGATCTCGTCGGTGCCCTCGATGCGAAGGCGGTATGACGACCCGCCCCGGATGCGGTTGAGCGCATCGTTGAGGGCGTAGTAGCGGGGCATGGGGGTGATGCTGTCCATCGACAGGTCGGACTTGCCCAGGGTAGGCAGGATGCCGCACAGGACGATGTCGGCTCCCTGCCTTTGCGCTGAGGCGCGCGCCTGCGCGAGCCGCTCTTCGATTTCGACCTCCATGGCCGAGAAGCAGCGGCCGGTGAGGAGCTTGGGCTGGAGGTTGGCCTCCAGGTTGAAGAGCGCCAGCTCGGTCGTGAAGGTGTCCGCGGGAAGATGCTCCAGCACGTCGAGCGCGACGGTCGCCGGGCGCCAGCCGCGGTCCACCAGGAAGAACTCCTGCTCCACGCCGAAGCGGCGCACGCCGGACTCGATCATGCCATCGGAGAGCATCTTCTCCAGGGCCTTGAGGTCCCTCAGAATCGCCTTGGTGAAGGCGCGGATCTCCGCCGAGTTCCGTCCTGTGTCTGCATCCAGGCGTCCCATTGTGCCTCGTCCGGTTGAACGGGTGGAACCGTTGACAGGTGCCCGCGCCCGGCGGGTGCCCAAGGGCGGAGTTTATCCAAGACCGTCGTGCAATGCGAGTCGCCGGCCAGGGGTCTTCCGACAGGCCGGGTGCGCTACTCGCTGAAGGTCGCGATCTCCCGCAGGGACTTCTTCCCGATGACGGGCACCCTGGCATCGTCCGCCGGATACCCCGCCACCAGCAGCAGAAAAGGGCGCTCGTTCTTCGGGCGGCCCAGAATGCGGTTGAGGAAGCGCATGGGGCTGGGCGTGTGGGTGAGCGAGGCCAGTCCGGCGTGGTGGAGGGCCGTGATGAGGAGGCCCGTGGCGATTCCGACCGATTCTGTGACGTAATAGTTCTTGCGGCGGGTCCCATCGGCCAGCAGCGCGTAGCTCTCGGCGAAGATCACGATCAGGTAGGGCGCGATCTCCAGGAACGGCTTGTTCTCGTCGGTGCCCAGGGGTTCGAGCGCCCGGAGCCATTCGTCCGGCGCCCGTTCCCGGTAGAAGGCCCGCTCCTCCTCTTCCGCGGCCTCCCGGATTCGCTTCTTCACCGCGGGATCGCTCACCACGACGAAGTGCCAGGGCTGGTGGTTGGCGCCGTTGGGCGCGGATCCGGCAGCCAGCAGGCAATCCTCGATGATCCCGCGCGGCACCGGACGCGGTGAGAAGTCCCGCACCGTGCGCCGGCGACGGATTTCCTCTCGAAAGGCACGCGCACGGACGCGCATCTCCCGGACGGGATACTCCCGATAATCTTCCAGCCGCATCAGCCCGACGCTCATTGCCTGCTCTCGATCATCTCGACGATCATCCGCCGGCTCTCGGGATTCCATTCGGGCGGTTCCGGAGCGCTTGCGATCTCCAGCCCCAGGTAGAAGACCAGCCGGGCCAGCCGCGCTCCCTTCTCGGCGTCGATCAGCTCCACCTCGTCGCTCGGCCTGTGGTAGTCCTCGTGCGTCCCGTTGAAGAAGAAGAGGACCGGGACGCCGTTGCGCGCGAAGTTGTAGTGGTCCGAGCGGAAGTAGAAGTTCTCATCCGGCCACAGGTCGTCGATGGCGGTCATGCCGAGTTCCGGATGTGCCGTGTTGACGCGTTCCAGGGTCGCCCCCAGGTCCGAGTGCTCCTTGCCGATGGCCACGATGGTGTCGGGCCAGTTGCGGCCCACCATGTCCATGTTGAGGTTGGCCACCATGCGCCCCGAGGCGACCGGTTCCGGCGGCTCGTCGGCGTAGGCGCGGCTTCCGTGCAGGCCCCGCTCCTCCCCGCTCACGAGCAGGAACACCGTAGACCGCGGCGGCGGCTCGTCGAGCGCCGCGAACGCCTCGGCGATCTCGATGACCGCGGCCGTCCCGGAAGCGTCGTCGTCGGCCCCGTTGTAGATGCTGTCCCCGCTCGCGTCCGGCTCCCGCACCCCCACGTGGTCCATGTGGGCGCTGAACACCACGTACTCGTTCCGCAGTGCCGGGTCGCTGCCCATCAGCACGGCGGCCACGTTGGGCGCATCGACCGGTGGGACGACGATATCAACCCGCCGCGGCCGGAAGGAGTAGCGCTGGATGAACTCGCCGCCATCCCCGGCGGGTTCGAGCCCGATCGCAGCGAATTCTCCCGCAATCCAGCGCGCCGCCTCCTCGATCTCCGGGCTGGGCGTGGCCCGGCCCCGCATGGAGTCATGGGCCAGAATCGCCACCCTTTCCAGAAAGTCGGTCTCGGTGATGGTCGCCGCAGCCGATCGCGCGTCCGCGGAAGAACCGTACAGGGGATCCCCCGCGCCGTCGTCGCCCGCGCACGCGCCGACCACCAACCCGGCCAGCACCGCTCCGACCATGGGCCCATCGCCTGCCTTCAATCTCACGGCCTTGCTCCTTGCTGCTGCAGTTTCCAGCTTGCGGCCAACGGACCGCCCGCCCGTCGTCCCACTCCAAGATAAACACCTCTCGCGGATCGCCCCATGGAATGGATCGCCTCTCCCGAAGCCTGGATCGCGCTGGGAACGCTGACGGTTCTGGAAATCGTCCTCGGCATCGACAACATCGTGTTCATCACCATTCTTTCGGGCAAGCTGCCTCCGGAGCGGCAGCCCTTCGCGCGCCAGCTCGGTCTTGGGATCGCCATGCTCACCAGGATTCTGCTGCTGTTTTCGCTGGTCTGGATCATGCGCCTGACGGCGCCCCTCTTCTCGGTGTTCGGACACGCCGTTTCCGGTCGCGACCTGATCCTCATCGCCGGCGGGATGTTCCTCTTGATGAAGGCGACGACGGAAATCCATCATCGGCTCGAGGGAACCGAAGGGAAAACCGAGGACGCCGGCAAGGCGCGCTGGGGCTCCTCGTTCGCGGGCGTCATCACCCAGATTGTCCTGCTTGACGTCGTCTTCTCGCTCGATTCGGTCATTACCGCGGTCGGCGTGGCCGAGCACGTTCCGGTCATGGTGATCGCGATCGTGATCGCCGTCGGGGTCATGATGCTCTCCGCGGAGCCGCTCGGGACCTTCGTCATGCGTCATCCGACGGTCAGGATGCTGGCCCTGAGCTTCCTGCTGCTGATCGGCATGTCGCTGGTCGCAGAGGGCGTCGGCCACCATGTGCCCAAGGGCTACATCTACTTTGCCATGGGCTTTTCGGTGCTGGTGGAGATGCTGAACCTGAGGGCGAAGAGGACCGCCGAGACGCCGGTGGCGCTGCGCGCACCCTACCATCCGGCCGATCAGCCCGGATCCGCGGAGAGCTGACGGATCCACCGGCCCGGAATCGACTTCCGGCGACCCGTTCGACAACACCAGAGCCCCCGAACCCGCTACCGCGGGCCCGAGGGCTCACCACCCCACCACACATCTCGACTCAGCCGATACTCATTCCCTCGAACCGGCCAGGGGAATGTTCGGAACGTCCTTCAAGGAAGAGATGGGTCGAGCGTCACGCGCCAGAAGCCGCAGATTGCGGGCTTCCCGGTACCTCCCCTCATCCTCCGCCCTCGATGCCGCTCTTCCCAGGTGCCTGATTCGTTCTTCCGTACTCATCCCACTCCCCCTGTCTCCCGGGGCCTACGCGACCGGCGCATGCCCGGTTTCAGCCAGGTCCGCCTGATGCAATGCATGTAGCAAGAGTCATGCCATATCTGGCACCGAACCTCCGCGGCGTGGCCGCGCCGGTTTGCCATGCCGATCCGGCCCCCGTAGGCTCAGGGCTGACACCCCCGCACGCGTGGCCGCGCAGGCCCTCGCCCGGAGAATCCAGACCGTGACCACGTCCACCCGGCACTCGTTCTTCCGCCGCTACCTGCTCCCGGGATTCGTCTTTCAGTCGGTGGTCATCGCGGGCGGTTACGGCACGGGGCGCGAACTCGTGGAGTTCTTCCTCACGCAAGGCCCGCGCGGCGGCCTCCTGGCCATGCTGCTGGTGTCCACGGTGATCTGGAGCGCCACGTGCGCGGTGACCTTCGACTTCGCCCGCCGCTTCTCCGCCTACGACTACCGCACCTTCTTCCGCCGTCTCCTGGGTGGACGCTGGTGGGTCGCCTACGAAGCCGCATACCTGGCGTTCCTGATGCTCGTGCTGGCGGTCATCGCGGCCGCGGCCGGCAGCATCCTCGAAGAGACGTTCGGCATCAGCTACGCCGCAGGGGTTCTCGGCATGATGGCCGCCATAGGCTATCTGGTGTTCCGCGGGTCGAGGACCATAGAGCGCTTCTTCGCCGGCTGGTCCTTCGTGCTCTACGCCGTGTTCGTGCTCTTCTTCATCCTCTGTTTCGTCTCCTTCGGGGGAGAGATCTCGCAGAGGTTCGCCACCGTTCCGGCCGGCGAGGGCTGGTTCCTGGCCGGCGTGCGCTACGCCGCCTACAACCTCGCGACCATTCCCGGCCTGCTCTTCGTGATGCGGCACGTCGGCACCCGGCGGGAGGCGGTCTCGGCGGGCCTGCTGGCCGGCCCGATCGCCATCATCCCCGCGGTATTCTTCTACCTCGCCATGGTGGGGCAGTACCCGGAGATCCTGGACCGCACGGTCCCCGCGAACGCGCTGCTCGAGACGCTCGGCATGCGCTGGTTTCAACTCGCGTTCCAACTGGCGCTGTTCGGAACCCTGATCGAGACCGGCGCGGGGATGATCCACGCGGTGAACGAGCGCATAGCGGCGGTCTACGCGCGGCGCGCGGCGAAGATGCCCGCTCGTCTGCGCACCGGGATCGGCACGGGCCTGCTGGCCGGCGGCGCGCTCATCGCCCAGTTCGGGCTGATCGACCTGATCGCGCGGGGTTACGGGACCATGACCTGGGTCTTCCTGGCGGTATACGTGCTGCCAGTGCTCACCGTGGGCGTGTGGAAGCTGGCGCGCCGAGGTTCCGATGGGCCTTTGCGTCCCGGCGAGGCAACACTTTCGTAACAGAAGCGTTTTCCGTCTGCTCCGGTGGTTCCGACTCGTGCGGCGGGCGGATAGCTTATTGTGGCCTTGTCCGGGATTATCCGGAGCCGTACGACCCGAATCGAGGGAAGATGCGCAGGGAGACCGGAATGAGACCTCGCAGTCCACGGGCTGCCCGCCTGTCCAGCCTCGCCTCGATCCTAGCATTCGCCTGCGGCGGCGCATCCGAGGACGGCGCCCGACAGGTGATCCAGAACAAGGGATCGGACACGCTGGTCAACGTCGCCCAGGCCTGGGCGGAATCGTACAGCGAGGTGGACTCTGCCGTCGCGGTCGCCGTCTCCGGGGGCGGATCCGGCACGGGTATCTCCGCGATGATCAACGGCACCGTCGACATCGCCAACTCCAGCCGCCGGATGACCTCGAGCGAGATCGCCGCGGCACGCGCCAACGGTACCGACCCGGTCGAGCATCTCGTCGGCTACGACGCGCTGGCCGTCTACATCCATGCCCACAATCCGCTCGATTTCCTGAGCATGCAGCAGCTCGCGGGCATCTACGGGGACGATGGGACCATCGAGCGCTGGAGCCAGCTGGGCATCGAGATGCCGGGTTGCCCGTCGGATGAGATCGTACGGGTCAGCCGGCAGAACAACTCCGGCACCTTCGCCTATTTCCGCGAGGCGGTTCTCGACAACTACGACTTCAAGCTCGGATCGCACGACATGCACGGCTCGAAGGACGTGGTGGATCTCGTCGCCCACACGCCGTGCGCGATCGGCTACAGCGGCCTCGCCTACGCGACCCCGGAGGTCAAGACGCCCTGTCTCGCCGCCAGCGATGCCTGCGTGGCTCCCTCCATGGAAACCGCGCTGGACGGCAGCTACCCGATCTCCCGGCCGCTCCTCATGTACACCCCGGGCGATCCCGTCGGCGAGGTGAAGAAATACCTCGACTGGGTGCTGGGCGAGGGGGGCCAGTGCATCATGCTCGAAGCGGGATACACGCCGGTGGCCCCGGTCGAATGCGTGCAATAGCAACGGCGACCAGGTGAGATCCCGGGTAGTTCCGGGGCGGGCCGGCTGCGCATGACCCGGGACGCCCTGGCGCGTTCACGCGACTTCGATCGCCGCGGTGCCGCCTGGTACATGGACCGCGCGGTGACGTTCTTCGTGTTTGTGGGAGGCATATCGGCGATCCTGTTCATCGTCGGTATCTTCGCCTTCATCGCGCGCGAAGGCTTCGGTTTCGTGTTCACGGAATTCGATGCCGGAGAGTTCTTCGGGTCCATCGCCTGGCGGCCCACCTCCATGATCGAACGCACGTACGGGACGGTGGCGCTGATCGTGGGTACAGCGAGCATCACCGGCCTTGCCATGGTGGTCTCGATTCCCTTCTCGCTCGCGGCCGCCGTCTTTATCGGCGAATTCGCCCGGGGCCGGACGCGCGAGACGCTGAAGGTGCTGGTCGAGCTGCTCGCCGCGATCCCCTCGGTGGTGTGGGGATTCATCGGCCTGAGCATCATGAACCCCCTGATCATCGACACCTTCGGGGTCCCGATCGGGCTCAACGTCCTGAACGCGGGGGTGATTCTCGGCCTGATGGCCGCGCCCATCATGACCACCATAGCGGAGGACGCCCTGAAGGCGGTCCCGGACGGCTACCGTGAAGCGGCGGAGGCCCTGGGCGCGACGCGCTGGCAGGTGATCCGCAAGGTGGTGATCCCGGCCGCCAGGAACGGGCTGGTCGCCGCCGTGCTGCTGGGCGTCGGCCGCGGATTCGGCGAGACCATGGTCGTGCTCATGGCCAGCGGACACGCCGTCAACCTGCCCGACAGCGTCTTCGACTCCGTGCGCGCGCTGACCGCCACCATCGCCGCCGAACTCGGTGAGACGGCCGTGGGCTCGGAGCATTACCAGGCACTGTTCACACTTGGCATCCTGCTCTTCGCGGTGACCTTCGCGATCAACCTCACCGCCGACGTGATCGTGCGCGGGATCCGCAGGAAGGGACGGTAGAGGCGATGACGACCGCACCCATGGAGCTGTTTGCGGGCACTCCGCGCAATGCGCGCGACCACCGGGTCGAGTGGCTGGTGCGCACGCTGCTGGGGATGATGACCGCGCTGCTGATCGTGCCCGTGGTGATCGTCCTCGCGCTGCTGGTGGTGCGGGGCGGCTCCGCCATCTCGTGGGAATTCCTGACCACACCCCCGGTCGACGGGATGACGGCGGGGGGCATTCTGCCGGCCCTGGTCGGGACCGTGTGGCTGGTGGCGGTCGCGCTGGTCGCGTCGGTTCCGGTGGGGGTGGCGGCGGCGGTCTATCTCAGCGAATACGCGCCTGACAACTGGCTCACACGCGCCATCAACCTCGCCATCATCAACCTGGCGGGGGTTCCGTCGATCGTGCACGCGCTCTTCGGGGTGGGCGCGTTCGTGCTCTTCTTCCGCTTCGGGACCAGCATTCTGGCGGCGAGCCTCACCCTGGCGGTGATGACGCTTCCGGTCGTCATCGTGTCCACGCGCGAGGCGCTGCAGGCAGTGCCGCGGGCCTTTCGGGAAGCCTGCTGGAACATGGGCGCGACGCGCTGGCAGACCATCCGCCGCATCGTCCTGCCCAACGCCGTGAGCGGCATCCTCACAGGAGTCATCCTCGAGGTGTCCCGCACGTCGGGAGAGACGGCGCCCATCATGTTCACGGGCGCGGCCTTCTTCCTCCCGTTCCTGCCCCAGGGCGTCCTGGACCAGACCATGGCCATGTCGCTGCACCTGTTCGTCATCGCCACACAGGTGCCGGACGCGCCGGAAGCCCTGCCTTTTGGCGTGGCGCTGGTTCTGATCTCCATGGTGCTGGCGATGAACGCCCTCTCCATCGGCTTTCGCGTCTACGTGCGCGGGAGAAAGAAGTGGTAGAGGGCGTGGCGCCGAACGGAAGCGCAGCCGCGGCCGACGCGCCACCGAAGGTGGTCGTACAGAACCTCACGATTCGTTACGGGAACCGCGTGGCGCTGCGAGGACTGGATCTTTCGGTTCGCCGCAACGAGATCCTGGGGATCATCGGTCCCGCGGGCTCGGGCAAGACTTCGTTCCTGCGCGCGCTCAACCGCATGGACGAGTTCATCCCCGGGATGGAGGTCGAGGGTCGCATCACCTTCGATGGCCGCGACATCCGCCGCGTACGCAACGTCTACGCCCTGCGCAGCCGCATCGGCGTGGTCTTTCCGCTCCCGGTGGGGCTCCCGCTCACCGTCTACGAGAACGTGGCCCTGGCTCCGCGCCTGCGGGGCGTGCGCAAGAGGAGCGAGCTCGACGAGATCGTCGAACGATGCCTGCGGCGGGCCGCGCTCTGGGAGGAGGTCAGGGATCGCCTGGACTCGCTCGGCAGCCTTCTCTCCGGAGGCCAGCAGCAGCGCCTCACCATCGCACGGGCGCTTTCGCAGGAACCCGATCTTCTGCTCCTGGACGAGTTCTCGATCGCCGTGGATCCGGTCACCACCATGCGCATCGAAGCCGTCCTCAAGGAGTTGAAGAACGAGATGTCGATCGTGCTGGTGACCAATCTGGTGCAGCAGGCGAGGCGCCTGGCGGACCGAACCGCGTTCTTCCTGACCGGCGAGCACGTCGAAACCAGCGACACCGCGCGCATCTTCGGCGGCATCGTCAAGGATCCGCGCACGCACGACTACATCGAGGGACGCTTTGGCTGAGCCGACCGCTGCTCCCGGGCCTGCCGCGATCGCGACCCGCGATCTCAACCTCTGGTACGGGGATTTCCAGGCCCTGTTCGACGTCAACCTGGACGTCAGGCAGGGCATCATCACCTCGCTCATCGGCCCGTCGGGCTGCGGCAAGTCCACCCTGTTGCGGAGCTGCAACCGCATCAACGAGCGGCTCGGCTACGTTCGCACCACCGGAAGCATCGAGATTCTGGGCCAGGATATCTACGCGCCGGAGGTCGAACTGGTCCAGGTGCGCAAGCAGGTGGGAATGGTGTTCCAGCGCCCCAACCCCCTCCCGCTCTCCATCCGCGACAACGTCAGCTTCGGCCACCGTCTGCACGCCCGCGACCGGCGCATCCGGCGCTCCCGCAGAGAGGAACTGGTGGAGGAAGCCCTGCGCAAAGTGCTGCTCTGGGACACGGTCAAGGATCGGCTCGACACCCTCGCCACCGAGCTGTCGCTGGAGGAGCAGCAGAAGCTCTGCATCGCGCGGCTGCTCCCGGTGAAGCCGGCCGTGCTGCTCATGGACGAGCCCTGCTCGGCGCTCGATCCGAAGGGAACCGAGGCGGTGGAGGAGCTGATCCGGGAGCTGAGGGGCGAGTTCACGATCCTGATCGTGACCCACAACATGGCCCAGGCGCGGCGAGCCAGCGAAGAGACCGTGTTCATGCTGATCGGCAAGGTGATCGAGCACGGCCTCACCGAGGATGTCTTCCTGAACCCGCAGCACCGGCAGACGGCCGACTACATCGAGGGCCGCTACGGCTGATCCCCGGGGCCGGGCCCGTCGAGGCCGCGACGGGCCCCGGGAGGAAAGATACGCCCGACAGGATTCGAACCTGTGACCTCTGCCTCCGGAGGGCAGCGCTCTATCCAGCTGAGCTACGGGCGCATGTCGCGGCCATGACCGCGTGCTCCCCCGAGGCGGAGCGCACGGAATAAGCCGAGTTCTGTCCCCGCCCGAAGACGGGGGAGGATCATTTATCTGGGACCGGCATCGCTGCCGACCTCGTGCGGCCTACCCGGGACTCGGGTGGAGCGGGCGACTCCTTGTCCTCTATTCGGCCTTGCTCCGGGTGGGGTTTGCCATGCGGCCCCTGTTGCCAGCGGCCCGGTGCGCCCTTACCGCACCCTTTCACCCTTGCCTGTGCCCCGGGGGGCCATCGGCGGTCTGCTCTCTGCGGCACTTTCCGTCGGCTTACGCCGCCCGGGCGTTACCCGGCACCCTGCCCTGTGGAGCTCGGACTTTCCTCCAGCGGGCGAACCCGCCAGCGATCCTCACTCGTGCGCTCCGCGTCCTCCGGGTTTTCAACTGAAACGCCGGAGGCGGGGAGGGAGAAAGCTACAGGCGCAGGCCGCTGGAGTAAAGAAACGCGCGATTCTACTCCGGCTGCGCCCGGGCTCGCCGCACTCTGGTCCGGAATCAGGAGATCGGTACATTGAGTCCGATCAAACGGGGCTCCCTGCCCACAGCCCTGCCGACCAGTCCGGCAGTGCCGACGAGGTCCCTGTGAGTCCCGACAGGCCCCGCGAATGCCGGGGAGGAGAGAACGAATGAGAGTTCACGCGGCACTCGGCCTGGCGCTCGCAGTCTGCATCGGCTGTGGCGATCGCTCGCCGGCGGGCGGGAACGCGTTTCCGGAGTCGTGGCGGTACCGTGATACACCTCCCCCCATCACCGCGACCAACGGGATGGTCGTCTCGACCGACGAACTCGCGAGCCAGGTCGGTGTCGACGTCCTGAGGTCCGGCGGGAACGCGATGGACGCCGCCGTCGCGGTGATGTTCGCGCTGGCCGTGGTCAACCCGGAAGCAGGAAACCTCGGAGGCGACGGGTTTCTGGTGCTTCGGACGGCGGACGGCGAGACGGCGGCTCTCGACTTCCGGGCGCGTGCTCCCTTCGCCTCGACCCGGGACATGTACCTGGACGAGGACGGCGAGGTCACGGAGGATGTCGTCGTCGGCCACCTCTCCGTTGGCGTGCCCGGCACCGTCGACGGCATGTGGGAAGTCCATCGGCGCTTCGGCCGCATGGAATGGGCCACGCTCCTGGATCCCGCGATCGAGCTGGCCGGAGGCTTCCCCGTCCGGCCCCGATTCCTGAACTCCCTGGGCGATGCGATGGTCGCGGCCCTTCAGGCTTTTCCGGCCTCGGCCGCGCAGTTCCTGCCCCGCGAAGGCCGGCCCCCCGCCGTCGGGGACACGCTCCGCCAGCCGGACCTGGCCCGGACTCTGAGGCGGCTCCGCGATCTCGGCCGAGACGACTTCTACCTCGGGGAAACGGCGGATCTCATCCTCGCCGAGATGGAACGTGGCGGCGGCATCCTCACCCGCCGGGACCTCGCGGAATACCAGGCGGTGTGGCGCGAACCGGTCGCGTTCGAGTACCGGGGGCACTCGGTCATCTCCATGCCGCCCCCGTCGTCCGGCGGCGTCACGATGGCCCAGACCGCCGGGATCCTGGCACGTTACGACCTTGCCTCCCTCGGCTGGCAGTCGGCGCAGACGATCCACCTGCACGCCGAGGCCTGGCGGCGAGGCTACGCCGACCGCAACCACTACCTGGCCGATCCCGACTTCGTGGAAATGCCGCTGGAGCGCATGACCTCGGCAGCATACGCGAGCGAGCGGGGAGCGACCATTTCGCTGGATGCCGCCACTCCATCCTCCGAGGTCGGGCCCGGACTGGACGGGGCACCCGGGGAGGCCGGGACATCTCCGCGCGTCACGGTCCCCGACGAGGGCGAAAACACGACCCACTACTCGATCGTCGATTCCGAGGGCAACGCCGTGTCGGTCACCACAACCGTGAACTCCTGGTACGGAAGCAAGGTCACCGTCACCGGGGCAGGCTTCATTCTGAACAACGACATGGACGACCTCGCCGCCAAACCCGGCTCCCCCAACCAGTTCGGCCTGGTGCAAGGCGAGAACAACGCCATCGAGCCGGGGAAGCGGATGCTGTCCTCCATGTCGCCGACCATCGTCCTGGGGCCGGAAGGAGAGCTGGCCATGGTCACCGGCACGCCGGGTGGAGCGACGATCATCACCACGGTGTTCCAGACAATCTCCAACGTCGTGGACTTCGGCATGGACGTCGTCGAGGCGGTTCAGGCGCCGCGGGTCCACCACCAGCATCTCCCGGACCAGATCTTCTACGAGACGGGAGCGCTCCCGCCGGAGACCGTCTCGCGGCTGGAGGCGCTCGGTCACGTCGCAGTCGAGCGAGGGGGGCTCTCGGGCGATGTCCAGATGATCGTCGTCGCGGACGAGCTGCTCACCGCGTGGTCCGATCCCAGGCGCGGGGGAAAGGCACTAGGTTACTGAACCAGGCGGAACGGGCCTTGTTCACCAACCCCACGGGATACAAAGCAAATGATTGGAGATAGAGTCGAGGCGGCGCTCAACGAGCAGATCGTGCAGGAGTTCTACGCGAGCCAGTACTACCTTTCCATGAGCGCATACTTCGAGCGGACCGGGTATCCGGGCTTTGCGCACTGGATGCGCATGCAGGCGGACGAGGAGCGCGAGCACGCGCTGCGCATCTTCGACTTCGTGAACGACCGCGAGGGCCGGGTCACGCTCGGCCGAATCGATTCCCCGCCCTCGGAATTCGGGTCGCCCCTCGAAGTGTTCCAGGCGGCGCTGGCCCACGAACGCAAAGTGACCGCGCTCATCGGCGAACTCTACCGCCTGGCGCTGGAGGAGGTCGACTACCCCACGCAGGTGATGCTGCAGTGGTTCGTAAACGAGCAGGTCCAGGAGGAGAAGATCGCCTCGGATATCGTCGACCGGCTGCGGCTCGCGGGCGATAACAAGTCGGCGCTCCTGCTACTCGAAACGGAACTCGGACAGCGGCAAGACGGGGACGGGGCGTGATGAAGACCGTTGGCGCATCCGAATTCAAGGCCCGGTGCCTGCGATTGATCAGGCAAATGAATCAGGACCGCGAGCCTGTGACCATCACGAACCGCGGGCGGCCCGTCGCGATACTGTCGCCCCTGCCCGAACAGACTCAAACCTCTTCGATCATCGGCGCGATGCGGGGTACGGTGCTGGCTTACGAGGATCCCTTCATGCCAGGCTGCCGAGCCGTCTGACTGGGCGTCATTGCCGTCTCCGGACTGATCAGCTTCCGCTCTGCGCGTCCTCTGCCGTGACGGCGCTCTTCATCTGGAAGGCCTCGCTCTCCACCACGCCCACGATGAAGGCCGACATGCGGTTGCCCTCGACCGCCGCCTTGCGCGCGATCTCGCGGATCTCGGGCTGGTCGTAGTACTCCATCCGCCGACCGAGCGCGTACGCCATCAGGTTCGCGGTGAAGTGGCGAATCAGCGGTTCGGGGCGCTCCAGCAGCACCGCCCGCAACTCCTGCGGGGTGGTCACGTCGCTGCCGTCGTAGAAGGTTCCTCGCGTGTCGAGCGGGATGCCGTGCTCGCGGATACGCCACTTGCCGGTCACGTCGAAGTTGTCGAGCGCCAGCCCGATCGGGTCCATGAACTGATGGCAGGCGTTGCACACCGGGCTTGCCCGGTGCCTCTCCATGCGCTCGCGGGTGGTCAGGATGGTGGTGCCCTCTACGGCCTCGGTCTCCTCCAGGTCGGGGACGCCGGGCGGAGGGGGTGGCGGCGGGGTGCCCAGAACCACTTCCATCACCCACTTGCCGCGCAGCACCGGGGAGGTGCGGTTGGCCACCGACGTGAGGGTGAGCACGCTGCCGTGGCCGAAGATGCCGGCGCGCCGGTCGTCGGGATACCGGACCCGCTGGAACTCCTCGCCCACCACGCCGGGAATGCCGTAGTGCTTCGCCAACCGCTCATTCACGAAGGTGTAGTCGGCGGTGTACAGCTCGAGGAAACTGCGGTCCTCGCGCACCAGGTTCATGAAGAGGAGCTCCGTCTCCCTCGTCATGGCGTCGGCGAGCTGCTGATGATAGTCCGGGAACATCAGGCGGTCCGGATGCACCAGGTTCAGGTCCTGCAGCCGCAGCCACTGGTTGGCGAAGCGGGTGCCGAGGGCGTCGGAACGCGGGTCGGCGATCATGCGCCGGACCTGCTCCCGAAGGTTCCCCGAGAGACGGCCGCGCTCCGCCAGCGACACCAGTTCCTCGTCGGGAGGCGTGCCCCAGAGGAAGTAGGAGAGCCGGCTGGCCAGGGCCAGCTCGCTGATGCGGTAGCTGCCATCGCGCTCGCTGCCGGCGACCGGCTCGAAGCGGAAGACGAAGTCCGGGCTCGCCAGGATCGCCTGCAATGCAAGGCGCACGCCGGTCTCGAAGCCGCCCGCCTCCTCGCCCTGGCGATAGAACTCCATGAGCTCCGTGGCATCAAGCTCCGTGAGCGAGCGCCGGAAGGCGCGGGCGCCGAGCCGGGTCACGATGTCGCGCGCGCAGGCCTCCGCTTCTTCGGGAGCGGTGGGCCGGCAGGAGAAGATGCGGCGCCGAACCGGGTTCTCGGAAACGCCGGTCACCTGGAACGGGCCCGCGATGGTCAGGTCCTTGATGTGCGGGAGGGCGGTGATGCCGTACCCGTCCGCGCCGATGCGGCGATCGGCCAGCGACCAGTCGTGGCGTGACATGAGGTCGGGCACCGGCCCCTCGAACTGCTTGAGGAAGACCGCCGAGATCTGGTGCGGCCCGGCGGTGACGAAGAAGGACCGGCTCTCCTGGTTCGCTCCGTTGGGGTCGGCCACGTGCATGAACTGGTCGACGTTGAGCAGCGCCACGCGCTCCCCGTCGATGGCGATCTCGATCTGTTCGCCCTGGGTGACGTTGCCGAAGAACTCCCCCGTGGTGGTGTGGTCGAAGGCCATCTTGACGCGGTACTCGCCGTCGGCGGGGAAGTTGTGCAGGGCGGAGATGCCGCCGCGGGTGCCGAAGGGCGCCCCGTCGATGCGCTCCCACTGGGAGAAGTAACCGGACTTGGAGTACGTGGTCTCGCTCGGGAGCACTTCCAGGTTGCCGACCGCCAGCCGGCTGACCTCGGCGGCCGCGTTCAGGTAGGCGTCCATGAGCGTGGGGGAGAGCAACTGGACGTCGGCGATGTTGTCGAAGTTGGCGCTCTTGGTGTCGAGAGGCAGGTAGAGGCCGGCGTCGATCCTGAGCCCCAGCAGGTCCTCCACGGAGGCCTCGTACTCGGCGCGGTTGAGGCGCTGGAAGGTTCGGGTACCGGGGTTGG
>JAJEBS010000162.1 GCA_022822425.1 Gemmatimonadota bacterium
GGACGGAAACCGCCTTCGAGCAACTGGCGGAGAAGCCTTTTATCCGCGAACTTCCCATCGTGCAGATCGTGCAGTCCATCGAGAGAGGAATCGAACGATGGCACGCACGAAACGAAGTCGGCGCTCGTACGGCGCCGGCGAGTGGGGCCGGAACCGGGTCAGGATTTTCCCGGACCCGAAGACCGGCAACTTCCAGATTGAGTGGCGCGAGAACGGGCGCAGGCTCACCCGGTCGCTTGGACACCGCGATTGGGCGAGGGCGAAACGGCAGGCGGACGAGTTCGCGGCCGGGTTCGCCGGACCCGAGATCGTGGGCAAGGCGGAAGCCGAGCCGGAGCCGCTCACTCTGGAGAGGCTCTTTGACATCTACGGTGAGGAGGTGACGCCCACCAAGACGAGGCGGGTCCAGCACCGGGACAGGATCGGGACGGCAATGTTCCTCGACCTTCTCGGTCGGGACCGACGACCCGAGACCCTGTCTCAAAGGGACTGGGACCGCTTCATCCGCGAGCGCCGGGCGGGAAGGATCGGGCCGAGCGGGAAGCCGGTGTCCAACCGGACCATCGAGTTGGACCTGAAGTTTCTGCTAGCGGTGCTCAACTGGGCGACGAAATCCAGGGACGAGGAGGGGAAGCTCCTTCTCGACTCGAACCCGCTGAGGGGTCTCAGGACGCCGAAGGAGAAGAACCCCGCCCGGGTCGTTCTCTCCGAGGAGGAGTACCGGGCGATGCTCGGGGTGTCCCGGCAGGTGGACTGGCGGTTCCACGTCGCGTTCGTGCTCGCACACGAGACCGGACACCGCATCGGGGCCATCCGCAACCTGAGGTGGTCCGATGTGGACTTCGAGGGCCGCGAGGTGCGGTGGCGCGCGGAGCACGAGAAGACGGGATACGAGCACGTCACGCCGATGACGGACGAGGCGGTGGCGGTGTTGGAGGAGGCCCGGGACGCGAACCCCGGAAGCGGGGAGACGCTGATCCTGCCCGCGACGAAGGATCCCTCGGCGAGCATCGGCAGGGGACGGACGGGCGCTTGGTGGCGCAAGGCCGAGCGGCTGGCGGGACTGGAGCCGAAGGCCCGGCGGGGCTGGCACTCGCTGAGGCGCAAGTTTGCCAGCGACCTGATGGACCTGCCGCTCAAGGTGCTCTGCGAATTGGGCGGATGGAAGGAGGCCCAGACGGTGCTGCGCTGCTACCAGCAGGCCGACGCGGTACAGCTTAGGAAGGCGCTGGACAGCCGCGCGAGGGGTCGCGCCTGACCCAATCCAAATCGGCGGGAATCATTCAGCGGGAACCCGACCGCCGAATCCCGTAAGCTGCACGATCACAACGACATGGGAATCGGAAAGCTCATGTCGCGTAGGCATTCTCGTCGAACGACGGATAGTGTGACCGGTCCCCCCGGGCGAACGCCATCGCGCGCACGCTGAACATTCGTTCGGCATCGATGACGTGTCCCACCACTTCGCGGATCGACCACTTCCCCGGCGCGTAGCGATACCCCTCGTGGTCGGGCGGAACGGCCGCGAGCAGGCCACGCCATTCCGCGGCCTCGCCTTCGAGCTTCGGCAAGAGCGGTCCTTCGACCGCCGCAACGTAACTCGCGTAGAAGTCGGCGTACTCGTCCGGGTGAGGTCTTCGCACGGAAGTCGTCATTCCCGTCCCTTCTCCGTCGTGATTGTCGGTGGGAGAACCCCGGTGCTCCCGCCGTTCTCGGCTTAGCCGATCGGAACTCCGAGACCCGCCCGAATCGTGAGCGCCCGGTGCTTCGCCGATCCGCCAACGAACCCGGAGATGTTGGTGAGCCCCAGAGTATAGAGCAAGCCCAGATGCGCGTCGACCGAATCGGTCAACCCGATGTCGATTCCCGCGCCCCCGGCAAGGCCGACATCGACCGTCCCGAAATCGAGCCCGGCCTCGTCGCAACCCACGCCCTGGTCAAGAGCGGGGCGGTCCGGACCGCTGATGCTGACGACTCCTTCGCACGAAGACCGCAGGCCCAGCGCCGGTCCCGCGAGCAGGTGTCCGGACACGCGGTCGCCCGACAGCGGGAACCCGGCTCTGGCCAGGACAGGACAGCCTCGACCTGGACCACGTCGACATCTGGAGGATCGAGCGGACAGGGAACCCGGCTGGAGCCTGACCGACCCGCCTACTCCTCCTCCGGCCTCCGCCGCAACCGCTTCACCCGGCCGCGCCTGCGCTTCGCCTCCAGCCGCTTGCGCTTCTGGCCCTCCGGCACGCGCGTGGGAATCCGCTTCGGCTTCCGCGCGAGATGCTCCTCGAGGCGCCGGCGAAGCCGGGCCAGGGCGACCTGCCGATTGCGGTGCTGGCTGCGGCGCTCGCGGGCCGTCACCACGATGCCGGTGGGGAGATGCGTGAGGCGGACGGCGCTGTCGGTCACGTTCTGATGCTGTCCGCCCTTGCCTCCGCCGCGCAGGGTGTCGACCCTACATTCACGCAGGAGCACATCGTCGGACCCGGGGAGGGCGTAGCGCCCGGATGCTCCGGTCTCGCTCACTGGAAGATCACGCATGCTGGAACGACAGGAAGACAAGCGAGGGGCGCGGGTACTCGGCGTCCTCGCATCGGTCGTGGTCGTCGTCGCCGGCCTGAAGCTGGCGGGCAGCATTCTCTCGCTCTTTTTCCTCGCACTGGTCCTCGCGATCCTGACCCTGCCGGTGATGATGTGGCTGCGCCGTTACGGCGTCCCCTCCCCGATCGCCATCCTGATTTCAGTGCTGCTGGTGGCCGCCGTGGTGGGAGGCCTGCTGCTGCTGGCGAGTCAGGCGTTCGCCGAGTTCCAGGCCCGCTATCCCGCATACGAAATTCGGCTGCTCCTGCTCTGGGAAGTATGGGAGGCGAGGCTGGCCGAGGTCGAGCTTCCCCTCGTGGGCAACGTCTTCGCGGCACTGACCGACCTGTTCTCGTTCGAGGCAGCGCTCGATGTCGCCACCGGGACCATCCAGCGGGTCCTGGCCCTGGTTACCGACACCTTCCTGGTCCTGTTGATCATGGTCTTCATTCTGGCCGAGGCGGCAGTCTTCCCGCGCAAGCTGCGAATGGCGCTGGGTGATGTCGGGGACGACTCGATCAGGCTTACCAAGATCGTTCGCGAAGTCCAGACCTACCTGACCATCAAGACCCTGGTTTCCCTGACCACCGGCATCACCATCGGTCTGTTCGCGGCGGCCATCGGCCTCGACTTTCCGGTGTTGCTCGGGCTCATCGGCTTCGTCCTCAACTACATTCCCACCATCGGCTCGGTGATCGCCTCGGTGCCCGCGGTGCTGCTGGCGCTCATCCAGTTCGGCCTGGGGTCGGCGTTGGGCGTGGGTGTCGTGTACCTGGGCATCAACACCGTCTTCGGCAACATCATCGAACCCAACCTGATGGGACGCCGGCTCGGCCTTTCGACCCTCGTCGTCGTCCTCTCCCTCATCTTCTGGGGATGGGTCTGGGGCCCGTTGGGGATGTTCCTGTCGATTCCGCTGACCATGATTCTCAAGATCCTGCTCGAGAACACCCCCGATCTCCGCTGGATGGCGGTTCTGCTCGGGAAGGGTCTGGGCGATTCCCTCGCGCGTGAGGAATAGATGAACACGACAGAGCAAACCGATTCCGTCTTCGAGCGCCTGCCCGACCAGGCGCGGCTGTGGGTGTTCGGGAGCGAGCATCCCCTCTCCGGTCCGGCGCGCGCCGCGCTGCTCGCGCGCGTGGACGGCTTTCTGTCCCGGTGGAAGGCCCATGGATCTCCCCTGGCGGCCGGACGGGCATGGCTCCATGACCGGTTCCTGGCGGTTGCCGTGGACGAGAGCGTGACGCCTCCCTCGGGCTGCTCGATCGACGCCCTCGTGCACATGCTGAAGGAGCTGGAAGCCGAGATCGGGTCCCGGCTGGTGGACAACGCGCCGGTGTATTACCGGTCGCCGCGCGGCGTCGAGCGGGTGAGCCGGGGAGGGTTCAGGAAGCTGGCGGACGCCGGAGAAGTGACGCTGGACACCCCCGTGTTCAACAACACCATCACGCGGCTGGAGGAGTTCAGGGAGGGGAAATGGGAAGGCCCGGCCCGCCACAGTTGGCAGGGCCGAGCCTTCTTCCGGGTCTGAGCCGCGGCTTCACGAGGAGAAGCCCGGAGCCGCGGCTGCTTTGTCGGAGAGAGCGCCTGAGCGCTTCCCCGTGTTGGTCAGGACTCCAGCCGGGTCACGTTCTCCGCCGCGGGGCCCTTGGGGCCGTCAACGATGTCGAACTCGACGCGCTCGCCCTCGGTCAGGGAGCGGAAACCGTCTCCCGAGATGGCCGAGTAGTGGACGAAGCAATCCTGGTTCCCCCCTTCGGGATCCAGGAATCCATATCCCTTGGCGTCGTTGAACCATTTCACGGTTCCAGTCGTTCTCATGCTACTTCTTCCTCCTGATGACGCGGGACCGGCAGAGGGCCAGAAAATGCCGCAAGCGGCGCGATCCCGACGGTGGTGAGACTAAATGCAAAAGGCCTGTGCGGCGATTGGCTACGGCGGATGGTGCGTACGGCAGATCAATCTGAAGCTGCGGATCGGGGCGCGGGGTCGTGAGTCCCCGGCGGAGCAAACGCGCGAACGCTACAAGGAGAACGGCAACTCGTCAAGGGACATGATCCGGTTGCGGGCGCGATACCGGGGTGGTTGGGGCAGGCGTGGTCAGCTTCTCGCCCGAAGATGGTGCACCAGGAATCGGACGGCTTCTGCGTCGGCGTGGATGGATGCTCGCCACGGAGCCGGGCCTTCGACGAAGCCGACATGGCCGCCACCGGGCATGAAAGCCGCCACCAGGTGCGGGTTGGCCGTCACCTGCTCATCGGGGATTGCGTCGGGGCTCGAGATGGGATCGTCGCGGCTCTGGATGAGCAACACCGGCACTTGGATGTGCGGGAGGAACGGGCGCGCGTCCGACCGGGCGTAGTAGTCGGCGGCGTCGGCGAAGCCGTGCAGCGGAGCCGTGAGAACGTCGTCGAACTCGCGCAGGGTGCGGGCGTGGAGCGCGCGCCCGGTGTCGACGATCCCGTCGAGCATCGCCCGCTTGGCTCGCACCTTCCGCCGCAGCGAACGCAGGAAGTAGCTGGTGTAGAGGCCACCCATGAAGCCGCGGCCGATCCGGTCGCAGGAGGCCGCCAGATCGAAGGGGACGCTGATGGTCGCGGCAGCGCCGATCTGGCTGTCCGTTCCCCTCTCACCCAGGTACTTGAGCATGACGCTTCCCCCCAGGCTGAAGCCGATCGCGCCGAGGGCACGGCCGGGATGGCGTCGCCGGAGGCGCCCGACGACGAAGGACAGGTCGCCCGTGTCCCCGGCGTGGTAGAAGCGGGCGGTCCGGTTGGTTTCTCCCCCGCAGCCGCGGAAATTCAGCCCGACGCCCCGTACGCCGCATTCGAACAGGCGGCTCAACACGCCCGCGGCATAGGGACGGCGGATGTAGCCCTCCAGACCGTGAAGCACGAGCGCGACGGGGGCGTCCGGGCCGGGGTCGGGCGTGAAGTCGAGGTCCAGGAAGTCGCCGTCCGGGGTGTCCAGCCGGCGGCGTTCGAGCGGAATCCAGCCCGGAGGGCGGAGGAGAGTCCCCGCGAGCGTCTGGGCGTGCGGGTTGCTCAGCCACCAGGGGGGGCGGAAAGCGCGCGGCCGGAACGGGGCCGCGGATGCCGTCAACTCCCCGGCGCCGGATCCAGAATCGCCTCGATGCGCACGAGCACGTCCTCGTAGTGGAGCCGGGTCGCCCGGTCCCGGGTGCGCGCGGCCGCCGCGCGCAACTCCCCGGCCAGCGTCCCAAGCTGCCCGCGCACCGCCGGCACGATGTCGGTGGCGAGGGCGTCCTCGTCCTCCATCAGCTCCGCGAAGCGCTCGAGCTGTACGCGCTGGAGATTGCGCCTGTAGGTATCCGTGGCCTCGCCGCTCGCCGTCTCCCGCCACACCGCGCCGCGCAGGTCGTCGAGCATCTCGTTGAGCCCGTAGGCCTCCGCGCCGTCGAACGCCTCCTGCTCGATCAGCCGCTTCATTCGGTCAACGTCCAGCAGCCGGTTGAGGGCCGAGGCCTGCCAGCCTCCCAGCAGGTCGGGTGCGCCCGATCCCTGCACGCGGTCGAGGATATCCGGGTCGATCAGCCATGACGGCGTGCGGAAGACCTGCTCGTCCAGGTAGGCCATCGCTCGTTCCTGGGTCTCCCGCTCCACCCGCTCGTACGGATAGCCCTCCTGGTCCTGGCTCTTCCGGTTCCAGCGCACCCCGCCGACGTTGGTCAGCACATGGCCCGAGTAGCGGTTCCACTGCGCTCCGATCTGCTGGTGCAACTCGCGCAACTGCGCGTAGCCCTCGCCCTCCTCGTAGGTCCAGTCGCGCAGCGAGCCGGCGATGCGCTTGAGGTTGGCGATGCCCAGCTCCGACGCGCGCATGGCATCGTCGCCGATGGCCTCGGTGAGCGACTCGGGGTCGGCCTGGCTGGGGTCGCCGAAGCGGTACACGGGGTCGTCGTCCGTGTCCAGGATCCACTTGTGCAGCGTCGGCCTCTCGTCCTCCGGCGAAGCCGCGCCCGGGATGGGCCGGTAGCCCCAGCGGACCGAGTAGACGTCGTACGGGCCCACGCGGGGAAGCACGCAGGCGTCGTCTCCGGGCTGCGCCACGTAGTTGAAGCGCGCGTAGTCCATGATCGAGGCCGCCGTTCCCATCGAGCAGGTGAAACTCGTGCGCAGGGAGTCGACCGGGTACGCGGCCGACGACTTCATGTTGTGCGGCAGCCCGATCGTGTGTCCCACCTCGTGCGCCGATACGAAGCGGATCAGCTCGCCCATCACCTCGTCGTCGAACTTCACCCCGCGCGCGTTGTCCTCCTTGGCCGCCGTCTGCACCAGGTACCAGTTGCGCAGCAGGTTCATCACGTTGTGGTACCACTGGATGTCGCTCTCGAGGATCTCCCCTGTCCGCGGATCGTGGACATGAGGTCCCGACGCGTTCTGGACCGATGAGGCCAGATAGCGGATGACCGAATAGCGCGCGTCCTCGGGGCTCCAGCCGGGGTCTTCTTCCGGGGAAGGGGGCTCCCGCCCCTCGATGGCGTTGCTGAATCCCGCGGCCTCGAACGCCACCTGCCAGTCGTTCACCCCCTGGATGATGTACGGGCGCCACTTTTCCGGCGTGGCCGGATCCACGTAGTAGACGATGGGCTTGACCGGGTCGACCAGCTCTCCGCGCGCCCACGCCTCCGGGTCGGAGGGCTCGAGGCGCCAGCGGGTGATGAAGCGCTCCTGCTCGGCGCGCTGCTCGTCCAGCGCGTAGTTGGTGCGGGTCACGGAGAAGAAGCCGACCCGCTCGTCCCACAGGCGCGGCTGCATGGGCTCGTCGGGAAGCAGCAGCATGGAGTGGTTCATCTCGAGCGAGAGGGTGTTGGACTCGGCGTCCGAAGGAGCCTCGGTGGCCTGGTAGGTCACCACCCTCCGCACCTCGATGTTGCGCGGAAAGCTGCGCGCCGACTCGATGAAGGTGCGGTCCCCGTCCAGGCTGCGAACCTCGTAGGCCTCTCGCCGTTGCGGACGAATGCCGAAGAGCGGCACGTCGCTCTCGAACAGGTCGTTCACCTGGATGACGACCGCCGACGAGTCCTCGGACAGCGTCTCGATGTCGAACACGTGGATGACCGGCTCGAAGTTGGAGTTCAGCACCGACTGATAGATGGTGCTCTCGGGGTCGGCGTAGTTCTCGTGGCTCACCTGGCGCAGCAGCACCTGATCGCCCCGCCGCTGCCAGCGCACCACCGCGGTTCCCTCCTTGGCGCCGCCCCAGCCCACGTTCTCCGCGGTGCGGGAGATGCGCGAAACCACCAGCATCTCGCGCCCGAACTGTTCGACGGGGATCTCGTAGAAGAAGTCCGTGTCGACCTGGTGCACGGCGAAGAGGCCGTCGTCGCTGGCGGCCTCGGCGGTGATCACCTCGGCGTAGGGCGGCATGGCGTCGTCATTCCGGTCCGGCTGCGCGGGCGAGGGGGCTGGGCCGGGATCCGCGCGCCCGATGGCGCAGGCGGCCAGGACGAGCGGAGCGAGCAGGAGGGAGAGGCGGCGAGCCGGATGAACGGGTGTGTCAGAGCGTTTCATGGGACATCTCCGGCAGCAAATTCGGGATGATGGGGGTCTACCAACGTGGCCGGGCTCTTTCCTGTGGCTACGAGGCCGGTTTCGGAAGGTAGAAAACCCGCGGGACGCATGCCACGTCGGCGACCAGGTCACCGGGCGCCGGTGGCGGCCGCGGACGACCGTACGCCTGACGCTCTGGAGCGACCCGGGCAGACGCCGGCAGACCGTTGAACCCATGGCGCGATTTGTTTACAGTGTTCACATGGCAATTCAGCGATCCGACATCCGAGGTCACGCCACCGAGCTCTACCTTTGCGGGGGGCTCAGGGCGCTGTCCATGCGCAACCTGGCGGCAAGGCTGGGCGTGACCGCGCCCGCCCTTTATCGCCATTACGGCAGCAAGGACGAGGTGCTGCGCGACATGGTGCGCGAGGCCTACCGGCAGTCGGCCACCTATATCCACCGGGCCCTCTCGGCCGCCACGCCCCTCGACCGGTTCCGCCGGGCCGGGGAGGAAAACCTCGATTTCGCCCTGACGCACCCGCGCTGGTACGAGATGATGTACCTCTCCCCGGAGCGCTTCGGGTGGTCGGACTACCCGCCCGAAGTGGCTGCCCATGCACAAGCTACGCACCAGTTCTGGATGGATCGGGTGCGCGAGTGCGTGGATGCCGGGTATCTGAGGGCCGAAAGCGACATCCGCGACGTGGGGATGACCATGTGGGCCCATTCCCACGGCCTGATCACGATCTACATGCGAGGACTCCTGGAGCTGAGCGAGGCCCGGTTCCGGGATGTCTATCGCGCATCGGCCAGGCGGATGCTGCTGGGTCTGGGCACCCGAAAGCTTCTGCGCGAGGTGGGAGCGGGTGAGCGGGACGGAGAGGACGGGTCAGGGGATGTGGACCATCTGCAGAACACCGAATACAGCGAGGCATACGGATGATTAGCGATGCAGGGCAAGGGTGGATGGGAATCCTCCGCGAGTCGTGGGGGAAGGGAAGGGTAGTGAACGCTGTTCTCGCGACGGTGCTGGCGGTGGCAACCATGTCGCCGACGCTCCTGGGGGCTCAGCAGCCTGGTGCCGGATCGGCCGCGCCGCCGCCGGGAGGGGCGCTTACGCTCCCGGAGGTGGTCTCCATGGCGCTCCGCCGGAATAACGACGTGCGGGACGCCCGGTTCGCGCTGGACCTGGCCAGGGAGCAGGTCTCGGAAGCGTGGGGCGGTGTTCTGCCCACCATCAGCATGAACGCGGACTACACGCGCAACCTCTCTCGCGCCGTGACGTTCATGCCCGCCTTCTTCGATCCCGATGCGGGTCCCGACGATCTCATCCAGGTACGGTTCGGGGCCGATAACAGCTGGAACACGAGCATAACCCTGGAGCAGCCTCTCTTCGATGCGCGTGTGTTCGTCGGACTGGGCGCGGCCCAGCGGCTGGCCTCGATCCAGGAGGAGTTCGTGCGCAGCCGCAGCCAGAACCTGGTGACGCGGGTGCGGCTGGCCTACTACGATCTGCTCCTGGCGCAGGAACAGGAGCGGCTCACGCGCAATTCGGTGACGCGGGTGCGCCAGTCCCTGAAGGAGACCAGCGCGATGAACCGGGCCGGGCTGGCGTCGGACTACGACCAGCTCCGCATCGAGGTCGAACTGGCGAACCTGGAACCGAACCTGCGCCGCGCCGAGAACGCCGCGACCCAGTTCCGCCGGGTCCTCGCGGTGGAGCTCGCGCTCGAGGACCAGGAGAGCCTGCAGGTGGCGGGGTCGCTGGCCTCGATGGACCTGGACGATCCGGGGGCGAATACCCCGGCCAACCGTGCGATCCTGGCGTTCGCGAGTTCCGAACCGCGGGAGGGCGCCGCCGAGCAGCGGGTTCAGGAGGCGTGGGAGCGAAGGTCCGATCTGCGCCAGCTGGAGATGACCGAGCGCCTGCGCCACTCCGAGATGCGCCTGGAGCAGATGCAGTACCTGCCCACGGTCTCGTTCTTCGGCAACTACATCCTCCAGGCCCAGCAGAACGGAGCGCCGGACTTCTTCGGCGATCCGATGTCGCGGGCGTCGGCGCAGGCGGTGGGGATCTCGGTGAGCGTCCCGATCTTCGAGGGCTTCCGCAAGGACGCCCGCGTCGACCAGCGCCGCGCGGCGTGGCGGCAGGCCGAAACCCAGTTCCGGTTCGCGCGCGACCAGGCGGCCAGCCAGGTCAAGTCGCTGGTCGAACTGGCCGAGGAGGCGCGGGCGCGGGCGCGGGGACAGAAGCTGGCGGTCCAACAGGCGCAGCGCGGCTTCGAGATCGCCTCCGCGCAGTACCGCGAAGGTCTGAGCGGTCAGCTGGAGCTCACGGACGCCGAGGTGGCGCTCAGGCAGAGCGAGTTCAACTACGCGCAGGCCGTGTACGACTACCTGGTGGCCTGGGCCCAGCTCGACGAAGCGGTCGGTGCGGTGCCGATGGTGGATTCGGAAATTCAGGCAGGCTGATGGGCAGTAGACAACACGAAGTCTTCAAGGAAACGACGATGAATCGAGCAGTACGGCGGATGACAGGGGGAGTGGCGCTGGGGCTGGCGGGGGTCGTGGCCGCCTGCAGCAGCAGCGCGGAGGCGGGCGACACCATCCCGCCCATCATCGAGGGCGCCACGCGCGTGATCAACGTGGAGGTGGAGCCGATCGCGCCCACCGGCTTCACCGAGCTGATCCGGCTGACCGGCACCGTGCGCGCGAACCGCGACGTAGTCGTGTCGGCCACCGAAGCGGGGCTCGTCGCGTCGATCTTGGTGGACCAGGGGAGTCCGGTCAGGTCCGGTCAGGCGGTGGCCCGCCTGGACGACACCCAGTTGCGGGCGCAGGTGGAGGAGGCACGCGCCCGGGCCGACCTGGCCCAGGAAACCTGGGAGCGGTACAGGCGGCTCTTCGAGGAGGACCAGGTCGGCTCCGAGTTGCAGTATCTGGAGGCCCGCTACGCCGCCGAGCAGTCCGCGGCCAGCCTGACCGCGCTTTCCGCGCGGCTGGACGCGACCATCATCCGCGCGCCCTTCGGAGGCGTGCTCGACTCCCGGGATATCGAACTCGGCAGCATGATCATGCCCGGGACGCCGGTGGCGCGCGTGGTCGATCTCGACCCGGTGCGCATCCGCGGCGGCGTGCCCGAGCGGTTCGCGCTCGACGTGCGGCCCGGCTCGCAGGCCACCGTGACCTTCCAGGTGCTGGAGGGCGAGGCCTTCGAGGGAGACATCACCTACGTCGGCGCCGCGGTGGATCCGGAGGACCGCACCTTTCCGGTCGAGCTCACCCTCGCCAACCCGGGCGGGCTGATCAAGCCGGAGATGGTGGCCAACATCGAGATCGTGCGCGAGACCCGCGCGGATGTGGTGGTGGTCCCCCGCGAGGTGCTGCTGAGGGTGGAGGACGGGTACGTCGCGTACGTGGTGGAAGGTGCCGGTGACGATGGAGTGGCGCGGCTGCGCGAGGTCCAGCTGGGACCCGCCCAGCGCAACCTGGTCGTCATAGAGGAGGGCCTTCAGGCCGGAGATCGGCTTGTCGTCATCGGCCAGCAGCTGATCGCCGACGGCGACCGGGTGCGGGTGGTGAACTGAGGAGACGGATATGTCAGAGTTCAGGGACGAAGGGACGGGCGGAGAGGCGAACGCGGAGGCCCAGGACGTGGGGGCGGGGCGGCCCCGAGGCGACGCGGGCTACCTGGCGCGCTTCAAGGAATTCGTGCTGACGAGCTTCGCCATCGACCACCGCACCAGTTCGGTCGTGTTGCTGCTCCTCATCACGGTCACCGGCCTTGCTTCCTACCAGGTGATTCCAAAGGAATCGTTTCCGGAAATCGAGATCCCGCTGATTGCCGTGAACACCCTCTACCCGGGGGTGTCGCCGGCCGACATCGAAACGCTGGTCACCCGCCCCATCGAGGAGGAACTCAGCACCATCTCCGACATCACGGAGCTGTCCTCCACCTCCATCGAGGGGTATTCCAGCGTCACTGCCGAGTTCGAGACCACGGTCAACATCGAAGAGGCGCTTCAGCAGATTCGCGAGAAGGTCGATCTCGCCAAGCCGGAGCTGCCCGAGGACGCGGAGGAGCCCGCGATCCTGGAGTTCACCTTCTCCGAACTCCCCATAATGCAGGTGAACCTCGCGGGCGACTTCGACCTGGTGTACCTGAAGGAGATCGCCGAGGACCTGCAGGACGAACTGGAGAGCGTTCCCGAAATCCTGCGCGTGGATGTGCGGGGCGGGCTCGAGCGCGAGGTCAAGGTGGATGTTCACCTGTCGAGGCTCCAGTTCTACAACCTGGCGCTCCAGGACGTCATCGACGCGATCGCGGCCGAGAACGTGAACATCCCGGGCGGCTCCATCGACGTGGGCAACCAGAGGTTCCTCGTCCGGGTGGACGGCGAGTTCGACGATCCCGAGCTGATCCAGGATCTGGTCATCACCGCCGACGATGCGGGTCCCATCTACGTCCGCGACCTGGCGGACGTCGAGTTCGGCTTCTCGGAGCGCGAGAGCTACGCCCGGCTGGACGGGTCGCCGGTGGTGACGCTGGACATCGTCAAGCGGTCGGGAGAGAACATCATCGAAACGGCGGACCAGGTGCGGGCGGTCATCGACGAGATGACGCCGCTCTTCCCCGCGACCATGACGGTGAAGATCACCGGGGACATGTCGCGCGACATCTTCTCGATGGTGAGCTCGCTGGAGAACAACATCATCTCCGGGCTCATCCTGATCGTGAGCGTGCTGCTCTTCTTCCTGGGGCTCCGCACGTCGCTCTTCGTCGCCATCTCGATCCCCTCGTCGATGTTCCTGTCCTTCGGGGTTCTCAGGCTGCTGGGCGTGTCCATGAACATGGTCGTGCTCTTTTCCCTGATCCTGGCGCTCGGGATGCTGGTCGACAACGCGATCGTGGTGGTGGAGAACATCTACCGCTACGTGGAGCGCGGGTGGGACCGGAGGCTGGCGGCCAAGAAGGCCACGGGCGAAGTGGCCGGTCCGGTGATCGCCGCGACGCTCACCACCCTGGCGGCGTTCGCGCCGCTCCTGTTCTGGCCGGGCATATCGGGCGAGTTCATGGGCTACCTGCCCACTACCCTCATCGTGACGCTCTCCAGTTCGCTCTTCGTGGCGCTGGTGATCGTTCCGACGCTGTGCTCGATGTTCATCCTGCGCGAAGGGGAGGAGCCTCCGCCGCTCACGCGGGCGGCACGCCTCACCCTGATCGGCGTCAGCGCCGGGGTGACTCTCGGCTTCGCGATCGCCAATCCGCTCACCGCCGCGCTGCTGCTCGTCACCGCGGGTCTCTTGTGGGCCCTCTACCGCTTCGCAATCAAGCGGGCGGCCACGGCCTTCCAGCACTGGTGGCTCGAGCGGGCCATCGTCTCCTACGAAGCCCAGCTGACGCGCGCGCTCAACCACCCCGTTCTGGTGCTCGCCGGTTGCGCGGCGATGCTCGTGGTGACCGTGATCCTGTTCGGCCGGTTCAACGCCGGCGTGGAGTACTTCCCCGAGGCCATTCCGCCCCGGCAGATCATGATCGACGTGGACGCCCCGACCGGCACCCGCGCCGACTTCACCGACCGGCTGGTGCGCCGCATCGAGGACAAACTGCCCGCCTACGAGGGGGTCGCGCTCGACGGCGAGTCGGTGGTGGCCACCGTGGGCGGAGGCGGCGGAGGCGGTCCGATGGGCGGCGGCCCCGGCGGCCCGGAAGCCGGACTCGTGACCATCTCCATGGTGGAGTTCCAGGACCAGCGCACCGACGCCTTCCAGACGCTGGCGCTGTTGCAGGAGACCATCGCCAGCGACCTGGCGGGAGCCGACATCTCGGTCGACAAGGCCGAAGAGGGACCCGCCACCGGCCCGCCCGTGAACGTCGAACTGGTGGGTTCGGAACCCGAGCTGCTGAACGAACTCGCCGACGAGATGATCGCCACCCTGCAGGCCGATCCGGTCTACGCCAAGCTGGTTCGCCTCGACTCGAACCTCGACGACGCCCGTCCCGAGCTGGGCGTGCGCGTGGACCGGGAGAAGGCCGCGCTCTACGGGCTCTCGACCCGTCGCGTGGGCCAGGCCATCCGCGGCGCCATCCAGGGCATCGAAGCGGCGAAGTACCGCACCGGCAACGACGAATACGACATCATCGTGCGCCTGGCGGAAGAAGATCGGGACGAGCTGAGCACGCTTTCGGAACTGACGGTGCTGTCCGAAGGCGACCCCATCCCGCTGCTCTCGGTCGCGTCCTGGGAGGTTGGCGAGGGCGCCGGCTCCATCCAGCGCCTGGACATGGATCGATCGGTGACGGTGTCGTCGGAAGTGCGCGCCGGCTTCAACTCCAACGCCGTGCTGGGCGAGGTGCAGCTCGCGCTCGACGAGTTCGCGGAGGCGCTGCCGCCGGGATACCAGATCCGCTACACGGGCGAAAACGAGGAGCAGGCGGAGGCCCAGGCCTTCCTCACGACCGCGTTCCTGATGGCGCTCTTCCTCATCGGCTTCATCCTCATCTCGCAGTTCAACTCGCTGGTGAAGCCCTTCATCATCCTGACCTCGGTGATCATGTCCACGGTCGGCGTGCTGCTGGGGCTGATGGTGTTCCGCATGCCTTTCGGCATCATCATGACGGGCGTGGGCATCATCTCTCTTGCCGGGATCGTGGTAAACAACGCCATCGTCCTCATCGACTACATCGACGTGCTGCGCGGGCGCGACGGGGTGAACCGCCGGGACGCGCTGGTGCTGGGCGGCATGACGCGCTTCCGGCCGGTGGTGCTGACCGCGGTGACCACTGCTCTCGGGCTGGTGCCGCTCGCCATCGGCCTCAACTTCGATTTCTTCGGCCTGTACGGCAGCCTCACTCCCGACCTGTACTGGGGCGGCGACCAGGCCGCATGGTGGGGTCCGATGGCGATCGCCGTGATCGCCGGGATCATCTTCGCGACCTTCCTCACCCTGATCGTGGTGCCGGTCATGTACCAGGTGGTCGACGACATCGGGCGATTCTTCCGCAGGCACTACTCGTCGCGGGCGGCCCATACATGATGGGCCGTCGCCCGGGCCGATCAGCCCGATGCCGGCAGGCCGCGGCCGGATGCCGACCGACCGCCTCCGGGGGGTTTGCTTTCGCGCCCCCGCGCGGCCACACTATAGGGCAGGAAATCGTAATAACCGGGAATCGTATCCTTTTGCGTTCGTCGCGCTCACATGCCTGAGGAGGTTGCCATGCACTCGAGGAATTCCGTCACCCGCCGCCGCTTCATGGGAGGGGCAGCCGCGGCGCTGGGGTACGCCGGGCTCAAGCCCACCGGACTGCTCGGATGGGATGCGCCGGCGCGCTCGCTCAGCCTCACCCCGCAGGAGTACGACTACGATTCCTTCGCCAAGCTCGCCTCCAACGAGAATCCGTACGGGCCGTCCGAGCGGATGATGGAAGCGATGAACGGCGCCTGGAAGTACGCGAACCGGTACGGCTATCCGGACGGCGACATCCAGGAGAAGATCGCCGAGCACCACGGCGTGGAGCCGAACAACATCCTGCTGGGCGCGGGCTCGGGTGAGACCCTGCGGGTGGTGGCGCACACCTACCTCGGCCACAAGAAGAAGGTCATCGGCGTGCGGCCGACCTATCTGAGCGTCTTCGGCGTCGCGACCGGGATCGACGCCGACGCCATCATGCTGCCGCTGCTCGACGACTACTCCCAGGACATCCCGGCGATGATCGACGCCACGCTGAAGAACTATCGGGACGTCGGGCTCTTCTACCTGTGCAACCCCAACAACCCGACCGGCATGGTGGTATCGGGCGACGACGTCCGGCGGGTGCTGGACGAAATCCCCGAGGACATTCCGGTTCTCATCGACGAAGCCTACCATCACTTCGTCGAGGATCCCTCCTACGAGACGGCGGTGCCCTACGTGAACGAAGGGCGCAAGGTCATCGTCGCGCGCACCTTCTCCAAGATCTACGGCATGGCCGGGCTGCGCCTCGGCTACGGCATCGCGCCGCCCGACATGGTCAGCGAGATGCGCACCTATACCACCGGCAGCGTGAACGCGCTGGTGAGGTGGGGCGGGGTCGCCGCGCTCGAGGATCTGGAGAATGAGCGCTTCGTGCGCGAGACCACGCTGCGCCTGCGCAAGCAGACCACCGAGGAGCTCCAGGCGATGGGCTACGAGGTGCTCCCCTCGGAGACCAACTTCTTCATGGTGAACACCGGGCGTCCCGCCGCCGAGGTCCGGGCCGCGTTCCGGGAGAGGGGCGTGCTGGTGGGCCGCGACTTCCCGCCCATGCTCGACTACCTGCGGGTATCGGTCGGCACCGAGGAGGAGATGGCGCGCTTCATGACGGCGTGGAAGGAGATCATGCCGCCCAGGACGGCCACCACGACGACCTCCGGCTGATCGCGGCGGCGGCCGCGGACGCCGGAAGGTACGGGGCCGGGCCCGGCACCGGGGCCGGCCCCGCGGTTGGTGCGCGCGCTGAGTGAG
>JAJEBS010000010.1 GCA_022822425.1 Gemmatimonadota bacterium
TTCCCCGAAGCGCCCCGGGTCATGTTAGGCATCGGGCTTTCTGGCACCATAAGGAAAGACGACCTCTGCCCCCGCCCTCCTCTGACCTATAGTTTCAGTCCGGCGGGGTGGCCAGCCCCGGATGGCCATGAGCTGTTAGGCTCTGGTTGTTGAAAAATCAACGCCGGGGCGAATCAACTCCCCGTCGTACGCTCGAGCGTCTCCAGCCAGCGGTAACCGTACGCCGGAACGTAGGGCGCCCCGGTCATGCCTTCGGGGAACATGTCGAATCTCTCGACGCGCAGGCGGTAGTCATAGTCGTGCGCGGGCTGGAAGCCGACGATCTCGCCGCGGTACGGAGCGCCGTTCACGACCTTGCAGTACCCGGGATGGCCGTCGTCGCACTCTACACGGTGGCGATCAATGGTGATCTCCCCTTCCGCGCCCGCCGCCCGGGTTCGCGAAGCGACCTCGCTCAGCACATACCGGCCGTCGCGATAAAGGTTGGCATCGAGGACATAGTGATCACCCGCCTCGTATTCGAAGCTCGTGATCAGGTCGTCGTACAGTTCGCCGTCGACGACCAGGCAGAAATCGTCGCTGCGGACGCAGGTCACCCGCGTCGGAGCCAGCGACAGGGTTGCGGGGGTGGACGGCGCGGGAGTCTTCTCCAGTTGCTCGATCAGACGATAGGCGTATTGCCCGGCATCCTGCGGCGGTTCATTCCCCTCCCAGGGATCGTACTTGCCGATCCGGAGGCGATAGTCGTAGCCGGGCTCGTAGTCGAACCCCTCGATTCCGTCGTAGAACAACCCGCCGTCGACCACCATGCAGGACTGCGGGCCCACGCCGTAGCACCTGGCCAGGGTTGGGCCTACGGTCACCTCGCGTGTCTCGATGTACTCGGGCCCGGCAAGGTCGCAGCCGACCACGACCAGCGTCGACAGATATAGGAAAGCCAGGCTTCGTGTGCGCATTGGAGTACATCCTTCGCTACAGTTGCCGCCATCCCGCGTCCCGCGTTGAATCGCAACACGGTGCTGCCTCGAAATATACCGTCCGCCGCTCATCGGTTTCCCCTCACGCGATCCAAATCTTCTTCGGTCACGGGCTACTCAGAACGTGTTCATGGTCACCTGACGCGTTCATGGTCGCCTGACGCGTTCATGGTCGAGAGAGCGCCGTCGACGTTACCTTGCGCGATGACCGAGCGCTGACCCCATGGCCCATCCGCGAACCGAGGCCCATCCGCGAACCGCCCATCCGCGAGCCGACCATGCCCGGATCCGGACGCTGCATTCCGCAGACTTACACCCGGGCGCCAGCCCTGTTCGCCGCGGTCGTTCTCGCCGTGACCCTCACGGCCGCCGGATGCGGACGGGACCAGCCGCAGACCATCACCGTCGTGTCATGGGGCGGCTCCTATGGCCGCGCCGTCGACGAGGGCGCCATCCTCCCCTTCACCGAGGCGACCGGCATCCCGGTGAACGTCGAGGACTACAACGGGGGCCTCGCCGAGATCCGGGCCCCAGGTGGACATCGGCAACATCCACTGGGACGTGGTCAGCCTGGAGATATCCGACGCGGTGCGCGCCTGTGACGAAGAGCTGCTGGAGCCGATCGACATCGACGCATTGCCCCCCGGTCCCGACGGCACGCCCGCGGCCGAGGACTTCGTCCCCGAGGCGCGGACCGCCTGCGGCGCCGGCTTCCTGTACGCGTCGACCGTGTACGCCTTCAACGAGGACTACATTCCCGCGGAAACGCCAGCTACGATGGCCGACTTCTTCGACTTGGAGAGGTTCCCGGGCCGGCGCGGGATGCGGCGCGTTCCGCAGGGCAATCTGGAGTTTGCGCTGATGGCCGATGGTGTGCCGCGGGACCAGGTCTACCCGGCTCTCAGCACGCCCGAAGGGCTTGAACGCGCCTTCCGTAAGCTCGACACGATCAAGGACGAGGTGATCTGGTGGGAGGCCGGCGCCCAGCCACAGCAGATGCTGGCGGACGGCGAAGTCGTGATGAGCACCGCATACAACGGGCGCGTCTTCAACGCACGCGTACTGGAGGACCAGCCGTTCGTGATCGTCTGGGATGGCCAGCTGCTCGCCGTCGGCCAGCTCGGGATCCTCCGGGGCACACCGAGGCTCGAAGAGGCACTGAGTTACCTGGGCTTCGCCACCAGCGCCGAGTCGCTGGCACGGATCGCCCGCCGCATCTCCTACTCGCCGACGCGCAGGTCCGGCATGCCACTGGTGACGACCCACATCCCGAGCGGCGTCGAGATCGGCCCGCACATGCCGGCAACCCCCGCCAACGCCGCGCGCGCCCTGCTCTACGACTGGTCGTTCTGGGTCGACCACCAGGACGAACTGAACGAACGCTTCAGCACCTGGCTGGCGCGTTAGGAGGACTCCATGGACGCCTCCACGGCTTCCCGGACAGCGGCTTCGATCGCCCAGGGAATGGCGGAATCGCGATAGAGC
The DNA here is from genome assembly GCA_022822425.1 of Gemmatimonadota bacterium. GTDB lineage: Bacteria > Gemmatimonadota > Gemmatimonadetes > Longimicrobiales > Gaopeijiaceae > BD2-11. The sequence continues at coordinate 2,463 of JAJEBS010000010.1, forward strand.
GCGGCCCCGTTGGACAGGGTGACGCGTTCGCCCCGCGACGGGCCGCCGGGATGAGCGGATGGGACCGGCGGCAAGCCTTTGGGCACGGACTCCGCCCGCGTCGGCGGCGCATCGGCCAGGACCCGCCCACCGCGCGTGAAGAACAGCACCGTCCCGTCGGGGCTCCTCCCGACCTTGACTCGCCCCTCGTGAACCGTGCGGTGGTGCCGGCGGCAGAGCGGAGTGTGAATCGCCAGAATCCCGGCAGGAAATCGTCTAACTACTTACAGGACTGCACGATCTGCGTTTCCTGCGGTTTGACTGGACCCTGCTGGACCGTGCCGTGAGAGCGGGAAAACCGGATCCGAATGGCGGGACCCCCGCACATGCTGCCGCCTCTTCTTCGAGGTCCCGGAAACCTACCTCTGGTTGAGCCTTTGAAAGCCGAGGTAGACCTGCCCCGGCGGTGGTTCAACAACCGCGACAACCCCTACATCGTCCGAGACGCGCTACGGCATCATGAACACCGACTCGCTGGAGGTACAGGAGGCTCGTCGCGTCGCTTGCGATCTTGTCCCAACCCCCTACATACTCGACGCACCGCCCGGTCCCCACCCGAGCAGTGCCGGGCCGGAATGTCGCTGGCATAGGAGGTTGTGCCGATGTTTTCCCGCCGTCTCTCTCTCCTAGCCCTCGTGTGTCCCCTGATCCTCGTGTTGGCTGCTGCCACATCCCCGCTCACCGCCCAAGATGCTGAACCCGGCGCGCAAGAGTGGCTGGAGGCTACGGCGTTCTGGCTGGGGTGGTATGTCGCTTCGCTGCTATGGATTCCGTGCGGACTTCTTGGCTTGTGGATATGGAAGGAGCATCCTCGGTGGCGAGGGTTCTTGCAGGGCGTTCTTGCGGGGAGTGTCTTCCTTCTACTGGTGAAGGTTTGGGGTGGGTAATGACTCACCGGGACCTCTCGGCCGCACTACGGGCGAAAGGGATACGATCAAGAACCTCAAGGCGGTACTCACGACGCTGGTGGTGCTCGCGTTCTTGGTGCTGGTGAGCGTCAGGGTGGTGCACGTTCCCCCCGTTAGCGGAACTTGGACACACGGGGAGCCGGGACAGTGGACCCATCTTCGGCTTGTGAAGGAGGAGCGTGAACCGGGACCCGGACCCCGGCGAGTGCTCGGAGATTTGTCCGGAGCCTTGAAGGAGGCCCTGACGCGGGACTCCAGTGCGATCCCCCTACACGTAGCCGGTTCTTGGGACAATCCGTACTTGGAGCTGGAGCTCGGCGGGGTCGACTACTACTACGAGGATGACCCTGGAGGCGTGTTGTGCTCCTTAGCGGGCGAGGTGGAAGGCGGCGGCGACCGGTCCATTCTGGCGGAGTGGTTCGTACGACGACGGCACTCGTACCGGTTCGTCGCCGTGATCCGGTGCCCGGAGGTGGAGCCGTTCCGCATGGTGTTTGAGAAGGTGGAAGAATGAGCCCGGACATGGTCCCGGGCGGCGCCCGGAGAGGTGTTTCGGAGGGGCGTGTCCCAGGGCTGGCTTGGACCGCGCTAACTCGGACAAGCCAGCATACCCCCCGTATAACACGGCGGGCTGGCGAGGGGTGCTCCGCCCCCCTTCGATCCCCCGGCAAACCCCGCGCCGGCACGGCCGCGGTTGGGGGTCCGCAAGTCCCCCCGGCCGGCCAGTCACCGGACGTTCTCCCGACGGCGGCCGATCACCGCCGGTCGATGCCCGTCGGCTTCGCGGCTGAGTCCGCGGAGTGACCGGCGAGCGACGTGGTCTGCGTCGCCACCGCTTCGGCGCCGGTCCCCCCGGCGTCCGGGACGGACTCCGTCCGTTCCTCCCGCCGGGGTCTAGTCCCCTCCGCACCCCGGACGGAAGGAGGGCGGAACGGATCCCATCCATACGTCCCGGTCGAAGGGACGGGCTCCGCCCGCCCCGGAGACTGGGAGGACCGGCGGGCGCAGAGCCGGAGCGGGTCGGGGAGGCCGGTCCGCCGGTCTGGTCCCACGCGCACGCCGATCGTGCGGCTCCTGCGTTCGGCCTCGGGCTTCCGGGGACGGGCCATGTCGGGCGGCCTCCTTTGGTGGCGCGCGGAAGTGTAGTGCGGGGGTCCGGGGGCATCCCCCGGCCAGAGGTTAAACGTGAAGCGTTAACACATCTGGCTCCCCCACAAACCGGAGAAACCAACGCCCCGTGACGCGCCCGCGCGAAAACCGTCCGGGGCGCCAACTCTGGACGACGCGTCAGCCCTGCGCGAGGTTCCAAACGCGCAGATCGTGCAGTCCATCGAATCGAGAGGAATCGAACGATGGCACGCACGAAACGAAGTCGGCGCTCGTATGGCGCCGGCGAATGGGGCCGGAACCGGGTGAGGATCTTTCCCGACCCGAAAACCGGCATGTTCCAGATCGAGTGGCGCGAGAACGGGCGCCGTCTCACCCGGTCGCTGGGTCACCGCGATTGGGTAAGGGCGAAGAGGCAAGCGGACGAGTTCGCCGCGGGCTTCATCGACGCGCCCAACGGCAAGGCGGAAGCCGAGCCCGAGCCGCTCACACTGGGAAAGCTGTTTGACATCTACGGTGAAGAGGTGACGCCCACCAAGAGTCATCACAAGCGGCGTCACGACAGGGCCGCAATGCGGATGTTCCTCGGGTTTTTCGGCAGGGACCGGAGACCCGGAACGCTTTCGCAACGCGACTGGGACCGCTTCATCCGAGCGCGGCGCGCGGGGCGGGTCGGCTTGAGCGGAGCGCCGGTGTCGAATCGCACCATCGCATACGACCTGAAACTCTTGGTCGCGGTCTTCAACTGGGCCTCGAAATCGAGGGACGAGCAGGGCCGCTTGCTCTTGGAAGCGAGTCCGCTGAGAGGCCTGAAGGCACCCACGGAGAAGAACCCGACACGGGTGATCCTTTCCGAGGACGAGTACCAGGCGCTTCTGCGGGTGTCCCGCGACGTCGACTGGCGGTTCCACGTCGCCCTCGTGCTCGCGCACGAGACCGGACACCGCATCGGTGCCATCCGCCAGCTCCGGTGGGACGACATCGACTTCGACGGCGGAGTCATCCGGTGGAGAGCGGAGCACGAGAAGACAGGCTACGAGCACCGGACGCCGGTGACCGCCGAGGCAGTTGCCGTCTTGGAGGAGGCACGAAGGCAGACCCTTGGAAGCGGCGACGCTCCGGTGTTGCCCGCGCCCAGGAATCCTGCGAAGTGCGTGAGCGCCGAGCGGGTGCGCATCTGGTGGCACAAAGGCCAGAGGCTCGCGGGGTTGGAGCCGAAGCGGGGCAGGGGTTGGCACTCCCTGAGGCGCAAGTTCGCGTCCGATCTCATGGATCAGCCGCTCAAGGTACTCTGCCAACTCGGGGGCTGGAAGACGCCCCACACGGTCCTCGAGTGCTACCAAAGGGCCGACGAGGGACAGCTCAGGACGGCGCTGGACGGCCGCCGGAGACCTCGCGGCTGAGATCCCAAATTGGCGGGAGTCAATTGGCGGGAATCCGGCCAGCCGAAATCGTAAGATCAATCCCCGCAACAGGATGTGAAACGACACGCGCCCGCCGGCAGAGCAGCACCGTGTTCCTCAGGCTCGTCTCGCCCCCGTCCGCCCAGTGCTTCACATGGTGCGCTTCCGTGAAACGGCTTGCGCACCCCGGAAAGCGGCACCCCCGGTCCCGTTCTTCCAACGCCCGCCGGATGTGCGGAGGAATCGTGCGCGTTCTGCGCCCCACGCTCAGCGGGGATCCGTCCTTCGCATGCACCATGGCGACCACCGCGGCATCGCACGCCATGCGCCGCGACGTTTCCGCAGAAACGCGCACGCCGTCCAGATCCGAGCGCCCGGGCTCGCCCTCCGCAGCCAGAGTCGCGGCGTCGCAGTGGACCATCACCTGGTAGCGCTCCGCGCGGGTACCGGACTCGACGCGGGGTTCGCGCATGTCGCCGCCCCCAAAGCCCGCCGCCAGCGCCCGCTCCGCCAGCAGCCCCACGGCGTCCGCCCGGCGCTGCTTCGGTGTCGGTCCGGCATCGCCGACAGCCCGGGAGCCGCCAGCAGTGCGCCCATCGGCAACAGTGCGCCCGTCGCCAACAGTGCGCCCGTCGGCAGAAACGCGCCCATCGTCAACGCCGCGCGAATCGCCGGCGGCCCCTTCGCGCCGGAAGAGCGCATCGGACGCCGCCTCCACCGCCCGCATCAGCATCGCCCCCACCTCCGGCTCCAGCCGCCCCTTCACCACGTACATCCCGTCGCCGTCCACGAAGACCGAGAACGCGCGGCTGCGGTGGCGGGCCTCTTCGGCCGTCAGCTCGCCTTCGCGCGACAGCTTCTTCCGCATGCGCTGTCGAAAACGCATCTTGTTGTGCGCGTGGGCCTTGGGAGTCTCACCGGCCCGACTCCCGCCAATTGGTTCCCGCCAATTGGGATCTCAGGT
>JAJEBS010000337.1 GCA_022822425.1 Gemmatimonadota bacterium
GTGCCGATGCCGGGGTATCGAGGGATGCGCATTCGAGCCTGCCGTGATAGGTTGTTAGGCTGGCAAATCCGGGAGCCGTCGGCGTCTGCAACACGTCGGCGGGGAACCTGATGCGCAACCAGGGGAGAATGGCGCAGTCGTTGGGGCACAGCCGCGGATCGACGCATGGATGTCACACTTGGGATTGATGTGGGGATGGACCAGCACGAGCCTCGCAGGGTCGTGGAGGTGTTCGAACGCTTCGCTACGGCGAACGGCATTAGCGACCTGGTAGTGCAGAGGTTCTGTCTTGCGCTGGACGAAATCCTCACCAACGTCATCTCGTACGCGTTCGAGAAAGTACCGGAGAAACCGAGAATTCGCGTGGACTTCGGCCTGGGAGACGAGCTGCTGGAAGTCCGCATCGAAGACAACGGACGGTCGTTCAATCCGCTCGCCGACGCGCCGCTCCCGGATTTCACGCTGCCCGTGGACGAGCGACCGATCGGCGGGCTCGGCATCCACCTTGCCAAGAACCTCGTGCACGACATATCCTATCGACGCGATAAAAAGCGAAACTGCCTGACCCTCACACAGCCGCTGTAGGGCGCGCCAGGGGAACCCAAATCCGTGAAAGTCACAGCCAGTCAGTCAGGGGACGCCGTGATCGCGGCCGTAAGCGGCCGCGTTGATTCGGTAAACGCGACCTCCTTCGAACAGGAGTTGAGCAAGGCCATGGAGGGCGGTTCGAGCCGCCTGGTCGTGGATTGCGGCGAGCTGTCCTACATCAGCAGCGCCGGCCTGCGCATTCTCCTCCTCGCCGTCAAGAAGACCCGTGCGCAGGGTGGAGGAGTGGCGCTGTGCCAGGTGCAGGACCACGTCCGGGAGGTCCTGGAGGTCAGCGGTTTCACACGCATCATGACGGTCCGCGATACCGTCGAGCAGGCGATCGACAGCTTCTGAAGGCCTTGCGGGAGCCGGGAGCCCTACGCAGCTGCCGGTACCCGTTCCGGCGCCCACCCGGCGCCGTACTCCGCATGCGCCGCCGCCCTTCCCGTTCGGGCGCGCCAGGAGGCCGTCGCGCGCTCCGCGCGATGGCGCCCGGTCGAGCCCGTCGATTTCGGGCTTCAGGCTAGAAGTAGGTGAACGCCTGGACCTTCAGGGACCATTCGGTGCGGTCAAGCGAGGACCGGTAGATATCCAGGTTGGTGGAGATGCCGTTCTTCCCGAAGGCGTACAGCATGAAGCCGGGTGTGACCGTGAAGCCGGAAAAGTCCCCGCCATCGGCATCCTCGGTCCTGGCCCAGCTCAGGCGCAGCAGAGGCTCGATGGCCTCGAAGCGGGCGGTCTCCGGCAGCCGTGCATACCAGAGGCCCATCGCCTGAAACGCCGTGAACGGGGTGTCCTGGGCCACCTTCCAGTTCCGCCCGCGGATCGCGCCCAGCAGCAGGTGACCTCCGTCGCGCCATGTCCCTGCCTCGAACTCGAGCCCGTAGGCCGGGGTCCAGGCCGATCCGTACTCGAAACGGGTTTCGTCGAATGAGGCGTAGACCGCAAGACGGCTTTCGTCGGTGAGGTCGAACGACAGCTGCGTAGTGGTCGACTTCCAGTCGTTGGCATCCCGGTTGTCGATGCCCTCCCCGTTGGTGAGCGTTACGCGGTAGCTCGCGCGGCTGCCAAGCCGGCCGGTCATCAGCAACCCGGGCTCGTACCCGTTCAGGCCAAGCCGGAAGGCAAGGTTGCCGAAGGAACAGACCCCACCGATTCCCGGGCAGTCGTCGACGCCGGAGACTCTCGCGTCACGTTCGATGAGCGGCAGGTCCGAGTTGGGAACCAGCCAGAAGTACGAAATGCCGCGCTTGAACTGACCCATGTTCAGGACGAACGCTTCGGAGAAGCTCAGCGTGAGCCACGCGTCCAGCACCGTCCCTCCGCGCAGCGCCTCGAACTGGAGCCGACCGCTGACGAAGTCGTTGTAGCGCCCGTCCAGGGTGATCCAGGCGCGCCGCATGGAAAACGTCGAGACGGCACCCTCGGCGCTCGGTGCCTCGTATTGCGCGTGCACGCGCCCATCGAACGAAATGCTGGAGCCGCCATAGGACCGGAAGGGCGGGGCCTGCGCCTGGAGCGCGGGGGAGGAGAACGCCATGGCTGCGAGCAGCATGCCTCCGGCCGCGGTCCTCGCGGACGCCTTCGAACTCCCTCGCCGCCTCCGCAGGCGCTTGCCGGCTTGGATGCCCGCGCGCGGGTCGGAATGGGGATTCCCTGCCGCTCCTGCCGTGATCATCGTCTCTTGGTGCGCCGGCATCGTGGCCTCCTGGGAGGTGGTGTCGCGGTTGTCGTGGTGCGTTCTCTCCGGCCGTGTCCGCTGTGGCTCGGCACCGCCGATGGCCGATCGAGGGTATTCGCACGCTCTAGAATAGGCCGATCACCCTTCCGGTGTCAGGATCCAGGTCGACATCGTAGAAGGAGGGACGGGTCGGCAGTCCGGGCATGGTGCGCATCTGACCCACCAGCGGATACAGGAAACCGGCGCCCACGGAGGCGCGCACGTCGCGGATCGGCAGCGTGTATCCCCGCGGCACTCCCTTGCGGCGTGGATCGTGGCTGATGCTCAGATGGGTCTTGGCCATGCAGATCGGCAGATGGGAGAAGCCCTGGCGGGTGAACAGATCGATGCGTTCGCCGGCCAGCGGCTCGAACTCCACGCCGTCCGCCCCATATACTTCGCGCGCGATGATGTCGATCTTCTCCCGCACCGGGAGGTCGAGCGGGTAGAGGAAACGGAAATCGGAGGGCTGCTCGGCGGCTTGCACCACGGCCCGGCCCAGCGCGACCGCTCCCGCGCCTCCGTGGGCCCAGTGCTTCGAGACCACCGCGTCCACGGCTCCGGCGGCGCGCGCCGTCCGGATCACAAGGTCCACCTCGGCATCGGTGTCGGTGGCGAAGTGGTTCACGGCCACCACCACCGGTACGCCGAACTTGCGTGCCGTGTGGATGTGGTGCTCCATGTTGGCGATTCCCCGGGAAAGCAGCTCCAGGTTTTCGTCGGTGTACGCGCGGTCGAGCGGCCGGCCCGCCACCACCGGAGGTCCGCCGCCGTGCGTCTTCAGAGCCCGGATGGTGGCCACCAGCACCACCGCGTCGGGCACCAGTCCCGAGTAGCGGCACTTGATGTTGAAGAACTTCTCCATGCCGATGTCGGCCCCGAATCCCGATTCCGTGATGACGTAGTCACTCAGTTTGAGCGCGATGCGGTCGGCGATGATGGAGCTGTTTCCGTGCGCGATGTTGGCGAACGGTCCGGCGTGGACGAAGACCGGAGTGCCCTCGAGCGTCTGCATCAACGTGGGCTGAACGGCGTCGCGCATGAGGACGGCGAGCGCGCCGGCGGCGCCGATGTCCTCCGCGGTTACGGGTTCGCCCGAGCCCGTCGCCCCGATCACCATGGCCCCGAGCCGCCGGCGCATGTCGGCCAGGTCGGTCGTCAGGGCGAGAATCGCCATGATCTCGCTGGCTACCGTAATGTCGAACCCGGTAGTGCGGGTGAATCCGAATTCGTCCGGACCCTGTCCGATCGTGATCTCGCGGAGCATGCGGTCGTTGGTATCCATCACGCGGCGCCAGGTGATGGTGTCCGGATCGATTCCCAGGCGAACGAAGCGGCTGCGCTCCTCCTGCGTCATCCGGTCCGGGTCGCTGGTGGCGATGCCGAGCTTCTCCTTGCGCGCGCGCATGCCGCGCGCGAAGAAGCGCCGTCCGTTGCGGACCGGGAAGAGGCGCTCGAAGAGAAGTTCGTCGCTCTGACGGGACTCGTGCAGCATCCGTATGTCGATCGCCGCCGCCAGCAGGTTGTTGGCTGCGGTGATGGCGTGGATGTCCCCGGTGAGATGCAGGTTGAAGTCCTCCATGGGGATGACCTGGCTGTAGCCGCCGCCCGCCGCTCCGCCCTTGATGCCGAAGGTCGGGCCCTGACTGGGCTGGCGGATGCACGCGATCGTCCGCTTGCCGAGGTGGGCGCCCATCGCCTGCGCGAGACCCACCGTCGTTGTGGTCTTGCCCTCGCCCAGGGGCGTTGGGGTGATCGCCGTCACGTCGATGTACTTGCCGTCCGGCGCGCCGGAGAGCCGTTCGAGTACGGAAAGCCTCACCTTCGCCTTGTAGGACCCGTGCATCTCGAGCTCGTCGCTCCCGAGGCCGAGTTGCGCGGCGATCGAGGCGATGGAGGTGAGCGGGGCTTCCTGGGCGATCTCGATGTCGGAGGGGACGGGCGAGCGAATCTGCAGGCAGGTATTGCGGCCGGGATCGGTCATTGGCAGGGAGATTCCATGGTTTTCGGGGCGCTGGCGTCGGGTGCCGGGGGATTCGTCGCGCAACAGGTCGGTGTTCGCGGATGCGCCAGAAAGATTCCCTCCGCAGGGTGATTTGGGAATAGGTGCGGGAAAGGAGTCCGGCCGGGTACGGTGATTTCCTTGATTCGGTCGCACGGGTACGGGTACATTAATGACCGAATCGCGGCGCGTCCCCGCCACAGTCCCCGGCCACCCTTCCCCCCAGAGTCCCGCATGCGACTTTTCATCGCGCTGAATCTGTCCGATGGCGCGAAGGAAGGCGTGTACGACGCCGCTCGGCCTCTCAGGGAGGCCGGTTTGCCCGTGCGTTGGCTGGATCCCGACACATATCACCTGACCCTCAAGTTCCTGGGCAATCCGCATCCCGACCTGACGCCGCGCGTGTCGGAGGTGATCGACGAAGTCGGGGGCAAGAACCGGTCCTTCTCGATGGAGATCCGCGGCTTCGGCGCCTTTCCCACGATTCGCCGCCCGAGGGTAATGTGGGCCGGAGTGGAGCCGGTCCTCGCCCTGCGCTGTCTGAAGCAGGACGTGGAGTGGGGGCTGGCCAGCCTGGGCTTCAACCGGGAGACGAGCGCCTTCCACCCTCACATCACCGTGGGCCGCGCCAGGGCCGAGACCGGCGCCGGCGCCTTCCGCGGACTGGACGCCCTGGTTGCCGGCCTGGACTTCCGCCATCAAATCGACGTGACCTCGGTGGAGCTCATGCGCAGTCATCTCTCCCGCACCGGTGCCCGCTACAGCATCGTGTCCTCGGCGGCGCTCGGGACGCCGGAATCGGCGCAGTCCAACGCCTGATGACCGCGATCCGCGCGAGGTCCCGGATACTCCGCCCCTGACACGACTTCATGGCCAGCATCCTCATCGTCGACGACGACGCCTCGGTCAGCGGCGCCCTGCGCCAGGTCTTCGAGTACGAGTCGCATCGTGTGACGATCGCCCCCAACGGCCCCGTCGGCCTCGAGCGCCTCGTTGACGACAATCCCGATGTCGTCTTTCTCGACGTCAAGATGCCGGAGATGGACGGCCTGGAGGTCCTGTCCAGGATGAGGAAGCTGGACTCCCGCACCCCGGTGATCATGATCAGCGGCCACGGGAACATCGACACTGCCGTGGAGGCCACGCGCAGGGGCGCGTACGACTTCCTGGAGAAGCCCCTCGACACCGCACGCCTCTTCGTTACCCTGCGCAACGCTCTGGACATGCACGGGCTCAAGCGCAGCGTCGAATCGCTTCAGACCGAAGTGGAGAGCCGATACGAAATCGTCGGTTCCTCGCCCCGGATTCATCAGATGCTGATGCGTATCGAGAAGGTGGCGCCGACCCGCGCGCGCGTGCTCATCACCGGCGAGAACGGCACGGGCAAGGAGCTCGTGGCCCGGGCGGTCCACAGGCTGTCGGACCGGCGCGACCGGCCGTTCGTGGAAGTGAACTGCGCGGCGATCCCCTCGGAGCTCATCGAGTCGGAGCTCTTCGGCCACATGAAGGGGTCGTTCACCGGGGCGGTGGCGGATCGCGCCGGAAAGTTCGAGCAGGCGGACGGCGGCACGCTCTTTCTGGACGAGATCGGAGACATGTCCTTCGCGGCCCAGGCAAAGGTGCTGCGCGTCCTGGAGCAGGGCGTCGTGGTCCGCGTGGGAGGCTCGCGGACCGTGCAGGTGGACGTGCGCGTCATCGCGGCCACAAACAAGGACCTTGCCGAAGAGATCAGGAGCGACCGGTTCCGGGAGGATCTCTATTATCGTCTCAACGTCGTCCCCATCGAGCTTCCTCCCCTCCGCGAGCGACGGTACGATATTCCCATGCTCGTGAAGCACTTCACCACGCTGATGATGCGGACCGGACGGGCATCCCGGAAGCACTTCACGGAGGGTGCCCTGAGCCGGCTCCAGGCGATGGAGTGGCCGGGTAACGTGCGCGAGCTGCGCAACGCCGTGGAACGCCTCCTGATCCTTTCGGAGGGCGACGAGATCCGTACGAAGGACCTTCGTCTGCTCTCGGGAGGCAGCCCGGGCGCGGTCGTCCGCCAACTGCTGGCCGCGCCTTCCTTCGCCGACTTCAAGGACCGCGCGGAGCAGGCGTTCATCGAGCACAAGCTGCGCGAGAACGACTGGAACATCACCGAGACCGCCCGGTCGGTGGGCATGCCCCGCTCCAACCTCTACAAGAAGATCAACAAGTATGGGCTGGAGCGGGAGTCGTGAGGCCGGCAGCCGGATGGGGCCGGAGAAGTGGGGAATTCGTTGCGGACCGGTGACGGGGCGGACGATGGCGGGCGCCCCTCCGAGCCCGCGGCGGAGGAAGCGCCGATGAAGTCGCTGGCCCGGACGGCGTGGGAGTGGTGCCGGTCGGTTCTGATCGCATTCGCGCTCTTCCTGATCATAAGGACGTTTCTGGTGGAGGCCTTCAGGATTCCCACCGCCTCCATGGAGCACACCTTGCTGGTGGGAGATTTCCTGGTGGTCAACAAGGCGGTGTACGGCGCCGAGGTTCCGGGGACGGCGCTGCACCTTCCCGCATTCGCGGAGCTCGAGCGGCGCGACGTCGTCGTGTTCACACCTCCGCACGACCCCGGAAAGAACTACGTGAAGCGCGTGGTCGGGGTGCCCGGGGATGTCCTCGAGATGCGGGCCAAGAACCTCTACCTGAACCAGGTGCAGCTCGACGAGCCGTACGTTCGCCACGTGGATCCGCGGCGTGACGAGTTTCATCCCGACATGGCGTGGCAGGCGGGTTTTCTCGCCGGCGGCCGCGACCCGGCGTCCTACCGGCCGACGCGGGACAACTGGGGTCCGATCCGGATTCCGGAAGACAGCTACTTCGTCCTGGGGGACAACCGCGACAACAGCGAAGACTCACGCTACTGGGGATTCGTCGACAGGAAATCGGTGCGCGGCCGGCCCTGGTTCGTCTACTACTCCTTCGACGCGTCCTCCGACGAGGAGGCTGCGTGGGTGAGGGACGTGCGCTGGGGCAGGATCGGCGGGATTGTCCGGTAAACGCGGGTGCTGGTTGACACCATGCGGCCTCTCTGATACCCTTGACTGCTTTGTTACTCTACTCTGCGGACTCGACGCGAGGGCGGGACCGCGGAAGAACGTCTCCCCGGCAAACTGCGGGTGAACCGTACGTGAAGACATATACCCCCAAGGCGTGCGACATCGAGCACCAGTGGTGGGTGGTTGATGCTGCAGGGCAGCCGTTGGGGCGCCTGGCGGCGCAGGTCGCGCGCGTGCTGCGCGGCAAGCACAAGCCCATCTTCACGCCCCATCTGGACACGGGAGACAACGTGGTGGTGATCAACGCCGCCCGCGTGAAGCTGACCGGCAACAAGGCGGCACAGAAGACCTACTTCCGCCATTCGGGCTACATGGGCGGCCAGCGCCATATTCCCTTCAGGACGATGCTGGAGCGGCATCCCGAGCGGATCATCGAGCGCGCCGTGCGCGGCATGCTCCCGAAAGCACGCCTGGGTCGCCGACTCCGCCGCCGACTCCGCGTCTACGCCGGAGCCGAGCATCCTCATCATGGGCAGCGTCCGCGCCCACTCACGTTCTGAGGTCACGGGTTCATTGCCATACGTACAACAGGTCCAGGCCGTAGGACGGCGCAAGAGCAGCGTTGCGCGCATCCTGCTGCGACCGGGGATCGGAAGGTGGCTGATCAACGGTCGGGAACTGGAGGACTATTTCCCGCGGCTGGTGCATCGCAAGCGCGCCACCGAACCGATGCAGGCCGTTGACGCCGATGCCCGCTTCGATGTCGTCGTGCGCGTGCACGGGGGCGGGATGACCGGTCAGGCCGACGCCATCCGACTGGGCGTTGCCCGAGCGCTGGTCGAGGAAGACGAAGAAGCCTTGGGCCCGCTTCGCCAGGGCGGGTTCCTTTCACGTGATCCGCGCAAGGTGGAGCGCAAGAAGCCCGGCCGCCCCAAGGCCCGCAAGCGCTTCCAGTTCAGCAAGCGATAAACCCGACGACTGCCTGGAGACGCATGGAGCAGGTTTCTCTGAACCAGATGCTTGAGGCCGGGGTCCACTTCGGACACCAGACCCGCCGATGGAACCCCAAGATGCGCCGCTTCATCTTCACGGAGCGGAACGGCATCCATATCATCGACCTGCGCAAGACCTTCGACAGGCTGGTCGCGGCCCGGAAAATCGTACGCCAGCTGGTGCTCTCGGGCGAACGCCTCCTGTTCGTCTGCACCAAGCCCCAGTTGCGCGGGATCATCGAAGAGGATGCCGACCGGTCCCGCAGCCTGTTCGTGACGGAGCGCTGGCTGGGCGGCATGCTCACCAATTTCCAGACCATTCGTCGCCAGATCCGCCGTCTGAAGGAGCTGGAGCGGGGGCAGGAAGAGAACGCCTTCGAGTTCTACACCAAGAAGGAGCGTCTTCTGCTCGAGCGCGAGCGGATGAAGCTGGAGAAGTACTTTTCCGGGGTGAAGGACATGACCCGGCTCCCGGGCGCCATCTTCGTCATCGACGCCCGGCGCGAGGCGATTGCGGTGAGGGAAGCTCACCGGCTCGGTATCCCGGTCATCGCCATCGCGGACACCAACGCCGATCCGGATCTCATCACCTATCCGATTCCGGGGAACGACGACGCGATACGCTCGGTCAGCCTGATCAGCGGCGCCATCGCCGAGGCCATCCGCGAGGCCCGCAAGGAGGTGCCGGAAGAGGAACGCCGTCGGGTGGAGGACCTGGAGGCCACGACGTATTCGACGGAAACAGGCGAGAAGGCCGCCGCGGTGGACGACCATCCGCGCCGTCGAGCGCGCCGCCGGCCACGTCCGGGCGTCATCGCGGAACGCCAGAAGGGCGGCGGTTCGGGGGATTCTCCGAAGCGAGTCAGAAGGGCCCGCGTTCTGGTCAGGAAGCCGGGGGGCGATGCAGCCCAATCGGGTTCCCCCGGAGCGCCCGCGAAGTCGTCGACCAGCGAGGACGACGAACCGAAGCCGTCCCGGGTCCGGCGCGCGCCTCCCCAGCCGGTAGCATCCCGGCCCAGCTGATCCCTCCTGCCGGCGGATGCCGGGACAGGGAAGTGCGGACGAGGGTCGCGGGAAAGCGTCATCACCGCGCCCCGCAACCTCGAAACGACCACCAGGCGGATACTCCACATGACGATTCCCGCAAAGATGGTGAAGGCCCTGCGCGACCGTACCGGCGGGGGCATGATGGACTGCAAGCGCGCTCTCGAAGAGACCGGCGGGGATCTTGAGGCCGCGGTCGATCTCCTCCGTGCCAGGGGTGCGGCGAAGGCTTCCAGGCGAGCGGGCAGAGATGTGAACCAGGGCACCATCGGCAGCTACGTCCACTTCGACCGAAGGGTGGGCGTCATCGTCGAGGTCAACTGTGAGACCGACTTCGTCGCCAACACGGATGACTTCCGGGCACTGGCCAAGGACATAGCCCTGCATATCGCCTCCCAGGACCCGATTGCCGTGCGCGCGGAGGAGCTGCCGCAGGAGGTGGTCGAGCGGGAAACGGCGATCTACCGGGAGCAGGTGCGCGCCCAGGGGAAGCCGGAACGCATTCAGGACATGATCGTCCAGGGAAAGCTGAAGGCGTTCTACAAGGATCAGGTCCTGCTGGAGCAGCCCTTCATCAAGGACACGGCCCGGACCATCGGCGAACTCGTGACCGAAGTCTCGGCGAAAACCGGCGAGAAGATCGAAGTCGCCCGCTTTTCGAGGTTCGCGGTCGGGCAGCGCGGCTGACGGCGCACGCCCGCGGGACGATGAGCGGCTCGCCGGAGTTCCGATACTCACGGGTTCTCCTGAAGCTGTCCGGCGAAGCCCTCGCGGGAGAGGAGGGATTCGGCATCTCTCCGCCGGTCGTGGACCGCCTCACCGACGAGATCGGGACGCTCGCCGAACTGGGCGTGGCCCTCGGCATCGTCATCGGGGGCGGTAACATCGTGCGCGGGGCGCTGGCCAGCCGTCAGGGCATGGACCGCGTCACGGCCGACTACATGGGCATGCTCGCCACCGTCATCAACGCGTTGGCGCTTCAGGACCTGCTTGAGCGCAAGCACGTGACCACGCGCGTGCTGACCGCCTTTCGCATGGAGAAGCTGGCGGAGCCATACATCCGCCGCCGAGCGATCCGCCACCTGGAGAAGGGCAGGGTGGTCATCTTCGCCGGAGGCACGGGGAACCCGTATTTTTCAACCGACACCGCGGCCGCTCTGCGGGCCATCGAGATGGAAGCCGACGTGATCATCAAGGCCACGAAGGTGGCGGGGATCTTCACCGCCGATCCTCTCGTGGATCCGAGCGCGCGATTCATCCCGCGCATCAGCTTTCAGGAAGTGATCGCTCGGGAACTGGGGGTCATGGATGCCCCGGCGGTGTCTCTCTGCAAGGAAAACAGGCTGCCCATCATCGTACTCAATCTCGGAGAGAGAGGAGCGGTCGGGGCCGCCATCAGGGGGGAGCGCATCGGCACGTTGGTATCCTGAAAGGGTATCTGCCCTCCGATCGATACCACAACGCGCGCGGGAGGCTGTCATGGGACTCATGGAAGAACTCACGGAGCGCATGGACGCGGCGCTCGATGCTGCCCGGCGCGAGTTCGCAACCGTTCGAACCGGCAAGGCAACCCCAGCTCTGCTGGACAGCGTCCGGGTCGAAGCCTACGGGGCCGGCATGCCCCTGAATCAGCTCGCGACAGTGGTCGCGACCGACGCGACCCTGCTCGTGGTGCAGCCATACGACAAGTCGCTGATCTCTTCCGTCGAGAAGGCGATCATGTCCGCCAACCTCGGGCTCAATCCCTCCAGCGACGGTAACCTCATACGCGTGCCGATTCCCCCGCTCACGGAGGAACGACGCCGGGAATACGTGCGCATCATCCACAAGATGTCGGAGAATACCCGGATCTCGATCCGCCACGCGCGGCGCGCGGGCAACGGCGAGGTGAAGCGCCGCATCAAGGAGCACGAAATCAGCGAGGACCAGGGTCACCAGATGATGAGCCGGATTCAGAAGCTCACCGACCGCTACGTGGCTTCGCTGGACGAGCTCATGAAGGCCAAGGAGGAGGAGGTCATGGCCATCTAGCCATGAGGTCCAACGTGCCGGCCCGGATTGACATGAGCGGGCCCATGCCGCGTCACGTGGCCGTCATCATGGACGGCAACGGACGCTGGGCCCGGAGACAGGGCCTGCCCCGCAAGACGGGGCACGAGGCCGGGATGAACGCCGTACGCACGACCATCGAGGCTTCGGTCGACGCGGGCATCGAGATCCTCACCCTCTTTGCGTTTTCCACCGACAACTGGAATCGCCCGTCGGAGGAGGTTTCGGCTCTCATGTCGCTCCTGAAGGCGTACGCGGAGCGGGAGTGCTCGGAGCTGGTCGAGAAGGGCGTCGAAGTACGTGTGCTCGGGACCCTGGCCAGAATGCAGCCTTCCGCACGCGAGGCCGTGGAGCGCATCATGCAGGAGACGGAGGGCGGAACGACGCTCAGCCTCAATCTGATGATCTCCTACAGCGGACGGGAAGACATCCTGACCGCGGTTCGTCGTCTGGCTGCGCGCGCCCGAGCCGGAGAACTGGACCCCGACGAGATCGACGAGGCGTGCCTGGAGCGGGCGCTGCTTACGAGCGGCATCCCCGATCCCGACCTTCTCATCAGGACTTCCGGGGAGTGCAGGATCTCCAACTTCATGCTGTGGCAGATATCCTACTCGGAGATCCACATCACCCCCGTGCTGTGGCCGGATTTCTCCAGGGAAGACTTCCTCGCGGCCGTCCTGGACTACCAGCGCCGTGATCGCCGCTTCGGCCGGATCACTTCCGCCTGATGGCGATGGCCGACCTTTCGCGCCGCGCGGCGGTGGCGGTCGTCGCCCTGCTCGTCGTGCTTCCGGTCATCTACCGGGGCGGGTGGCTGATGGGCGCGCTTGCGGCGGCGCTGGCCATGCTGGGCACCCGCGAGTTCTGCCTGCTGGCTCGGCGGACGGGTGTTCGGCCCTTCACCCGCATGGCCATGGCCATCACGGCAGCGCTCGTTCTGGCAGCGACGGCGGAGCCGTTTTTCACCGGTTTCGCCCCGCTCGCGCTGACGGTCGTCATGGGGGCCACCGTAATGCTCTTTGTCGCCGCCGTGCGCGCGCGCAACGTGACGGACAAGCCGCTCGCGTCCGTCTGTTCGACGCTCACGGCGCCTCTGTATGTGGGAGGCGGGCTCTGTTTCGCAGTGCTGCTGCGCCACCTGCCGGACACGGGAGTCGCCGTGAGAGCTCCCGGCCCGCTCGAAGGCCCGTTGCTGCTGCTCTTCCCGTTGGCGGTCACCTGGGCCGGAGACATCGTCGCCTACTTCGCAGGCAGCCTGTGGGGACGTCGCCGCCTGTTTCCGACCGTCAGCCCGGGGAAGACGCTGGAGGGCACCGTCGCCGGGATTCTGGCCGCGGGCGCGGCGGGTCTTTTCTTCGCGATGGCCGCTGCCGAGCCGTTCGTCCTGCTGGGGGTCGGGCCGGGCTGGCTGGTCGGCATCGCACTCCTGATCGGCGCGGGCGGGCTGGCGGGCGATCTGGCCGTTTCGCTGCTCAAACGCGAAGCCGGCGTCAAGGACACGGGGTCGATGCTTCCCGGCCACGGCGGAGTGCTCGACCGGCTCGATGCAGTGCTGGTAACGCTGCCGCTCGCCTACGCGGCGCTCCGGTTCGCCGGTTCGGTCTCGCCATGAGCCTGGTGGCGGTTCCGCGGGCCCGGGGGGGCGGGACGTGATCCGGGTTGCAATCCTGGGATCCACGGGGTCGGTCGGGCGCAGCGCGCTCGAGGTGATGAGCCGGCATCCGGAGCGCTTCCGCGTGGTCGCGCTGGCCGCCAACCGCTCGGTGGCCGTACTTCGCGAGCAGGCGGAGCTCCATCGACCGCGCCAGGTGGTGATCGCAGATCCCGGCGCCGGGAGGCTCGACCTGCCGGGCGTGTCGTCCGCCTACGGCCGCGAGGCTCTGGTCGAGCTTGCGGGGAGCGACGACGCGGATGTCGTCGTCAACGCCCTGGTCGGGGTCTCGGGTCTCGAGCCCACCCTCGCCGCACTGCGGGCAGGCAAGCGGCTCGCACTGGCCAACAAGGAGTCGCTCGTGGCGGGAGGCGAGCTCGTCGACGAAACGGCGCGTTCGGGGGGCGGTGAGCTGGTGCCGGTCGACTCGGAACACAGCGCCATTCTGCAGTGCCTCGCCGGCAGCGACCCCGGCCATGTGGCCCGCATCGTGCTTACCGCATCGGGCGGTCCTTTTCGCCGCTGGGACGCGTCCCGGATGAACGGCATCACGCCGGCCGACGCGCTGCGCCACCCCACCTGGAACATGGGTGCCAAGATCACCATCGACTCGGCCACGCTCGCCAACAAGGCGCTGGAGGTCATCGAGGCACATTTCCTGTATCGGATGGAGTATGGTCGCATCGACGTGGTCGTTCATCCGCAATCGATCATCCATTCCTTCGTGGAGTTCACGGATGGATCGGTCGTTGCGCAACTCGGCCTTCCCACCATGGAGCTGCCCATCCTGTACGCCCTGACTCACCCGGAGCGGATCGACGACGCCCGGCTCCGAACCTTCCGTCCTTCGCGCCTGTCGGATCTTACGTTCGAGGAGCTGGACCGGGCCCGCTTCCCCCTGTTCGAACTGGGTGTGCAGGCGGGACACGCCGGCGGGTGGGCGCCGACGGTCTTCAACGCGGCCAACGAGGTGGCGGTGCAGGCATTCCTGGAGGGCGTGCTGCCCTTCGGGAAGATGGCGGCGGTGGTGGGTGCGGCGCTCGAGCGAACTCCTCCGGGAGGGATCAGGTCGGTCGAAGACGTGCTCGGCGTGGACGCCGAGACCCGGCACGTGACCCGGGAATCCATCGCGGCGCTGGTCGCGTAATGGCCCGCGGCTCATGAGCGGGCGCATACAGGGAGAGGGATGATGGCGTTGCTGGCGACAATCGTTGTCCTTGGCGTTCTGATCCTCGTCCACGAACTTGGCCACTTCTGGGCGGCCAAGGCCGTGGGCGTAAAGGTCCTGCGCTTTTCCATCGGGCTGGGGCCGCGGGTTCTCGGTTTTCGCCGGGGCGATACCGAATACGTGATCTCGGCGATTCCGCTGGGCGGCTACGTCAAGATGAGCGGCATGGCCGATGAGGTCATGGACCAGGTGGAGGGGGGCGGCGGCGAGGCGCGGCGGGGGCCCGCTTCCACGGACTTCGACGGAAAGCCGGTGTGGGCGCGTGCGCTGGTGCTGTCGGCCGGCGTGATCATGAACATGATCTTCGCCTTCGTGGCGTATACCACGATCGCAGCGGGCTGGGGCAGGGTGGAGGCCGGCGAGACCCGCATCGGCTACGTGGACATGGAACTGCTGCCCCCGGGCGCGGAACCGCTGGCGGGGCTTCCCGTCGGCGCGCGCGTCACGCGGGTGGGCGACCGCGATGTGGTCCACTGGGGGGATGTGCGTGAGGGATTCCTGTCCGCCCGGAGCGAGACCATCACCGTGGAAACCGAATCCCCGCGCGTGACGGTATCGGTGCCGGCGCCCGGTGATCCGGACGCGCGCGCGCGCCTGGCATTGGCTCTCGACTACTGGATCGAGGCCGTAGTGCTGGATGTCGAGCCCGGGATGCCCGCGGCGCGCGCGGGTGTGCAGCCGGGAGACCGCGTCCTCGCCGTCGACGGCCTGGCCGTGGAGAACTGGGCGCTGTTCCGGCGGGAGATCATGCGCCGTCCCGGTCGCACGGTCGACCTTCAGGTGGCGCGCGACGGCGCCCTGATGGAGATCGCGGTTCCGCTCGCATCGCGTGAGGAAAGGGGGCCCGACGGAGAGATCAGGACCGTGGGTCAGGTCGGCATCCTGGCCCCGGTGGCGGACCCCGTGTACGTGCCCGTTCCCCTCACCCGCGCCGTGGTCATCGGATACCGGGAAACCGTGGGCACCACCCGCATGATCCTCGCGTTCCTCGGCGATCTCGTGACCGGGAACGTCTCCCCGCGCAACGTCGGCAGCATCGTCACCATCGGAACCCTGTCGGGCCAGGCCGCGGAGGCGGGAATCCAGACGTTCCTGCGCTTCATGGCTCTGTTCTCCGTGAATCTGGCGATCCTGAACCTGCTTCCCATTCCGATACTGGACGGTGGACATCTCGTCTTTCTCGGGATCGAGGCGGTCAGAGGCAGAGCACTCAGCCTGGAACAGCGGCTGCGCTGGAGCCGGGTCGGCTTCCTGGTGCTCATGGGGATCATGGTCTGGGCGCTCTCCAACGACATCCTGCGCGTGCTGGGGTTGTGACGCCGCACCGCCCCGGTGGCGGGGCGGGGCAAGGCGGTTTCAGAGGAACGACAGCTGTTCGGGACCGCGTTCCCGGCGCAGGCTATCGACGCACAGCATCTCCGTGGGCTCCTCCTGCCGGGCCACGCCCAGAAACCCCCGGTACCCCGCCTTGGCCAATGCCCGCGAGACGGTTTCGCGTGCCAGTTCGGGCGTGTTGCACTCCGCGGAGAGGTGGGCCAGCAGTATCCCGGCGAGGCGGGGATGGTGGAGATCCAGGGCGAGACGGGCCGCCGCGCGGTTCGACAGGTGTCCGTGACTGGATGCGATGCGCGACTTGACGGCGGCGGGGTAGGAGCTCTGGTGGAGCAGCGTCTCGTCGTGATTGGCTTCCAGGACCAGGAAGTCGCATCCCGCGAGCGCGTGGCGCACGATCGCGGTGGACCGGCCCAGATCGGTCGCGAGCCCGACGCGGGTGCCGGATCCGACGTCGACCAGGGCGATGGCCACCGGATCGGCTGCGTCGTGTACGGTCATGAACGGTTCCACGCGCAGGTCCTCGACGCCGAAAGCGCGCCCGGGCCGGTATTCCACAATCTGTTCAGACCCGCGGAACAGACGGCCGCACGCCTTGCGGGTGGCCTCGGTGAGGCAGACGGGGATCCCGTGACGTCGCGCCAGCACCCCGCTTCCGCGGGTGTGATCCCCGTGCTCGTGCGTGAGGATGATGGCCGAGAGATCGCTCGCCTCGGTTCCCACCAGCCGCAGGCGGCGCTCGGTCTCGCGAGCGCTGAAACCGGCGTCCACCAGCACGGCCGCACGCGCGGAGCGGACGAGAATCGAGTTGCCCCTGCTGCCGCTGCCCAGCACGCAGACCTGCACGACCGCTTCGTGGCTGCCGGCTAGTCGGCGCCGGCCACGCTGAGCCAGGCACGCTCGAGAACGGCCCGCATCTCCGGCATGAGCCGCACACCCCTGCGGCTCATCACCCGCTCCGTCGTATCCAGGAAGCGGTGCAGCTCGAAGAGCGGCGCTTCGGGGGTCGCGCCCCATCGAAAGGGCGGGAGATGGCTCGTCGGGACTGCGGCGCCGAACAGGTTGCAGCCCGCCCCGATTACCGCGCCGGTGTTGAGGAGTGTTCCGATACCCGTCTTGACGTGGTCGCCCACGAGACAGCCCAGCTTGGTCAGACCGGAG
>JAJEBS010000323.1 GCA_022822425.1 Gemmatimonadota bacterium
GGGGGGTGCGCCGGTGCCTGGGGGTGCGGTCGGGGAGGGGGTTGCGCCGCCGGCTCGGGAGCCGCGAAGCGGGAGCCGGTGGCTTGTGGTGGTGGCGCTGGCGGCGGCGCTGGCGGTTGCGGTTGCCGCCTGGAGGTGGAACGAGATGGCCTCCGACCCGCCGGCCGTCGTATCGGTCGACGTTCCCCATGAACAAATGGCTGCCGAGGTTCGGGAGCTTCTCGGGCGCGGCGACTTCTCCGGTGCGCGGGCCCGCCTGGGCGAGGCCCGGGAGGCGGGTGTGGACGACGAGGCCCACGCCGAGCTCGCCGCCGCCATCGACGAGGCGGAGGCCGAGGCCGGCGCACGCGAGCTCGAGGCGCTGGTGGCGGAGGTGCGGGCGCGGCTGTCGCGCGCAGAGTACGAGTCGGCCCGCCAGGCGCTGGACAAGGCCCGAGAGGCGGGTCTGGACGACGCGGCCCACGCCGAGCTCGCCGCCGCCATCGACGAGACGGTGGTGGCGCAGTTGCTGGCGGGTTGCGAGGAGCACAAGGTGGGCGAGCGCTGGGAGGAGCTGCGGCAGTGCGCTCGCCGGGTGCTGGCGTTGGACGAGGACCATGCCGGGGCGCGGGAGCTGGAGGTGATGGGGGCGAGGCGCCTGGCATGGAACTCGGTGGAAGATGCGCCCTCGGTGGAGGGCTATCATGAGTTCAAGCAGAGGTACCGGGGACACTTTCTGGCCAGGCTGGCGGGGCAGAAGCTTGCGAAGATGGAGGACGTGTACTGGGAGTGGGTGGAGGCGACGAACACGCGCGCCGGGTACCGGCGGTACCTGGAGATCTATCCGCGGGGCAAGTACGCGGAGCGGGCGCGCGGTCGGACCTAGAGAGGTGAGCGAGATGCGACGAGCGAGGTCCACCGAAGGGGCGCCATGCCGGCGGACGAACGCAACGGAGCGGTGCGGGAGCCGCCGGCGGAGCGCGATGTCGACCCGGTTCCGGCATGTCGGGGCCACCCTTGCGCCGGTGCTGATGCTGCTGTCGGCGCCGGCGCCGGCCGCAGACGACTTCCTGTGGAACGAAGCCGGGGGCTGCCGGGACTACAGGGGGACAAAGCTGTTCGTGGAAACGTATCCGGACAGTCCACGAGCGGAGGAAGGGCGCGAGTGCCTGAGGCGTTGGGACGCGGAGGCGACCGAATGGAAAAAGGTCGGGAACTGCCGGGACATCGCCAAGGTCAGGCAGTTCGAACGGAATCACCCCGGGAGCCGGTATGCGGAGGAGGCGCGCGAGTGCATCGCCTGGGGCGAGGCGAGAGCATGCGAGGACATCCGGATCGTGAAGCAGTTCGTCGAGGACTTCCCGGAAGGCCGGTACGTTGGGGCGGCAAACGCGTGCGTGGCGATCCTGGAGATGGCGCAGCAGCGGAACTCTCGCGTCGCGGCGCTGCTGAGGGAGTGTCGTGCGCATCACGATGCCGACCGGCTGACGGCCGGTGCCGGGGGAAGCGCATTGGAGTGCTACCGGAAGGTCCTCGACGAGGAGCCCGGCAACCAGCAGGCGCTGGACGGAATCGCCAGCATCGAGAAGCACTACACCGACAAGGCGAACGCGAGCTTGAGGGACGAGACGCCCGAGGCGGTGGACAGCTCCATCAAGCGGCTGGAGACGATCAACCCGGAACATCGGATGGTGGAGAAGCTGCGAGCGCGCCTGGAGGATCTGAGGCTTGCGCTGGCCGAGCGGACCCGGCTCGCCGGGGAGCGCGAGGCATTGCGCGCGGAGGTCGAATCGCTGCTCGGGCAGGGCAGTCACGAGCAGGCCCTCGCGCGGCTGCAGGAGGGGAGCAAGCGCGGGCTGAGCGACAAGAGCCTGCAGGCGCTGGAGGAACAGGCGCGCGAGGGGCTGGCGGACGCGGAAGCACGGCGGAAACAGGAGGCGGAAGCGGAAGCGCGGCGACAGACAGCAGCAATGATCGCCGAGGTTCGGGAGCTTCTCGGGCGCGGCGACTTCTCCGGAGCGCGGGCGCGCCTGGGCGAAGCCCGGGAGGAAGGTCTGGGTGACGATGCCCACGCGGGGCTCGCGGCCGCCATCGACGAGGCGGAGGCCGAGGCCAGGGAGCGCGAGATCGAAGCGCTGGTGGCGGAGGTGCGGGCGCGACTGGCGCGCGAAGAGCACGAGGCGGCCCGCCGGGCGCTCGACGAGGCCCGGGCGGCGGGTCTGGGCGAGGAGACCCACGCCGAGCTCGCGGCCGCCATCGACGAGGCGGAGACGGCGCAACTGCTGGCGGGCTGCGAGGAGCACAGGGCGAGCGGGCGCTGGGAGGAGTTGCAGCAGTGCGCCCACCGGGTGCTGGCGTTGAACGCGGACCATGCCGGAGCGCGGAAGCTGGCGACGATGGGGGCGAGGCGCCTGGCGTGGAACGCGGTGGAAGGTGCGCCTTCGGTGGAGGGTTATCACGAGTTCAGGCAACGGTACCGGGCGCACTTTCTGGCCAGGCTGGCGAGGCAAAAGCTGGAGAGGATGGAGGACGCGTATTGGGAATGGGTGGAGGCGACGAACACGCCCGACGCGTACCGGCGGTACCTGGAGATCTATCCGCAGGGCAAGTATGTCGAACAGGCGCGCGCTCGGAACTAGAGAGGTGGACGAGACCTCGAACCCCTCGAATCCTCGTGCCCGAACGAGGGAGCGTCGATTCAGCGAGTGAGTGTCCGGACCACCCGAAATCCGACCTTGCGCGTCCGGTTGTCGACGGTGCCCAGTCCGCGAACGGAGGAGCGGAGGTCGAACGCCAAGGCGTCCCAAGCACCCCCGCGCATCATGCGCAGGTTGCAATTCCCGGTCACCCAGGCGCTGCCGTTGCGCGGGGCATCCCTGTAGTCTCTGTTGAAACAGTCCTGCACGCGCTCCCACACGTTCCCATGCATGTCGTGCACTCCGAACGCGTTCGCGGGGAACGAGCCGACCGGAGTCGTCCTCCCCTTGCTGTTCCATTGTTTACCCCCGCAATCCTTGCAGTTCGCGTTATCGACGCCCACCTGGCTTCCCCAGGGGAATCGGGTCGTCGCGCCCGCCCGCGCCACGTACTCCCACTCCGCCTCGCTCGGCAGCCGATAGCTCTTCTTCGCCTTCCCCGAGAGCCACTTCACGTACTGCTGCGCATCCTTCCAGCTCACGTTGATGACCGGATACCTTCCCCGACCCCAGCCTGCATCGCGGGGGCGGTGGGAGCATCCTCCGGCCGCGTGGCATGCGTCCCACTCGTCGAAGGTCACCTCGTACACTCCCATGGCGATTGGCGCCGGGATGGCGACTTCGTGAATCGGACCTTCCATCTCGAACCACTTCCACCCCATTTCGTAGGTTCCGGGCCGGACCGCCACCATCAGCGGACACACCTCGCAGTCCCTGAAGGTCTCGCCGTGCGCCGGCACCCGCGACCGCAACCGCTCGATGTGCCGCTCCGCCTCCGCGACATGGAGACCTTCCGGATACTCCCTCACATACCGCTCATACGCTTCCTGCGTCCCCTCCGCCTTCGCACGCGCGAACGCCGCATCATCGGCATCACGCTTGGCCGCCTCCTCCGCCCTGCGCCTGGCCTCCTCTTCCTCCGCCTTTCGTCTGGCTTCCGCCGCTTCCGCATCGCGTCGGGCCTCGGCTTCCTCTTCCGCCCGCTTCTCCAGCAGCGACAGGGCGTTCTCCAGCTCCTCCACCTCCGGTGCCTCGGGATTCAGCTCCCGGAGCTTGTCCACGTTCTTTCGCACCTTTGCAGCGTCCGCCCTCTCCAGCGCACCCCGCGCCCATCGCTCGTACTTGTCGAACACGCGCTGCAACCCCTCCAGCGCACGCACGTTCCCCGGGTCCCGAGCCTGCACCTCCCCGTAGCACTCCACCGCCGTGCCGCCCACGCCGGTCGTCAGCCGGTTCGCCTCGAAGTGCATCTCGCACACCTCGAGCATCCTCTCGACCTCCGTCGACCGGACCTTCTTCGGGGCGGGCTCCGGTTCCGCCGGCAGCCGTCCCAGCCGGACCAGGCACTCCCGCGCTTCCGCCGCGTGACGCCCCTCGGAGAACTCCGCCAGGTACAGCTCCACCTCCACCGCATCCGTGCACCCGCGAACGCTGTTCCAGAACGTATCGTCCGCGATGTCCTCGAAGGCAAGCGCCGCCGCCGGAGAAGCCCACAGCGCCAGGAGGCCGAACCACACCGCAGCGAGCCGCATTGCGCTGGTCAGTCCGGTCCGCGGGCCGCCGCTCAGGCTCGGAATCGAAGGCGCCGACGACGCGGCCCGCTCCGCGCGTAGTCCAGAGCCGGCGGGTGAGGCAACCGCCGTTCCCGCATTCAAGACGCGTCCGCGAATCCGTCCCGAGACACGGCCGCGGCTTCGCCGTCGAGCCCGAAAATCCGTCCCGTATTCCATTGTTCGCTCTCCCTGGACGTATTCACTCACCTGGACGCTCACCGCCTTGCCGGCACCGCACATCGGTCCCGCGCATTCGCCTCCGGGCACTGCTCGTACGCCTTGCGGGCAGCAGCGTACTTCGCCGGCATCTCACCCCGCGCTCCCGAGCAGCCACCAGGCAACCGCCAGCGCCGCCGCCAGCGCCGCCGCCAGCGCCACCACCACAAGCCACCGGCTCCCGCTTCGCGGCTCCCGAGCCGGCGGCGCAACCCCCTCCCCGACCGCACCCCCAGGCACCGGCGCACCCCCCTCCAGCGCCTCGCGCCACTCGTCGATCGACTGCGGACGCTCCGCGCCACGAATCCGCAACGCCCAGTCCACCGCCTCCGTCAACGGCTTCCCGTAACGCCTCTTCGCCGCCCGCGTCGTCGGCACCAGGTCGTCGGACTCCACCCGCACCAGCGCCTCGCCCGGCACCTTCCCCGTCATCCCCCGATACAGCACCGCCCCCACCGCGTAGATATCCGTCCACGGTCCCAGCCTGCCTCCCCTGCGCACGTACAGCTCCGGCGGCGAGTACCCCGGCATCACCACCGGAACCATCCGGCTGTGCTCCGCCGCCGCCACCTGCGCCGCCCCGAAGTCGATCAGCACCGGCGTCTCCCCGTCGCGCAGGATAATGTTCCCCGGCTTGATGTCGCAGTGCAGGAACCCCGCCGAATGCACCTGCTCCAGCCCCACCAGTATCGGTGCGAGCAGCCGCCGCAGCCGCTCCTCGCCCAGTGTGCCTTCCGACTCGTACAGGTCGTACAGCGTGCGCCCTTCCAGGTACTCCATCACGATGTACGCGGTGCCGAAGTCCTCGAAGAACTGCCGCACCGGCACGATGCCCGGATGACCGAACCGCGCCAGCATCCGGCCCTCGTTCAGGAACTGCCACAGCCCCCACTCGTAGTCCTCCGCGTCATCGTCCGTTCTCGGATTCACCGTCCCGTCCGGCTCGCGCACCGCGATCTCCGACGGCATGTACTCCTTGATGGCGACGGTGATGCCGAGTCTAGCGTCCCAGCCCCGGTAGGTGACGCCGAATCCGCCCCGCCCGAGCACCTCGTCGAGCTCGAACCCGTGCACCCGCGTGCCCGGCGGCAGCGCATCCCGGTACGGATCCCACTCGCTCATCGGACGCCGGTTCCCGGGCGGAGGCCGTGCCGAATCCGGCATCCCTCGGCTCGCATGGGCGCGGACAATTCACGAATGTGCGGGGCGCTCCGGCTCATGGGCCCGGCCTCGCCAGTACCGGGAAAACACCAGGCAACATCCTAGCGTACGCCCCTGGTTGCCGCATCCGGGCGATGCGACCGCACGCCGAACCGACAGCCGGACGCACCGGACAGCAGGTCGAGCTTCACGACCCGGGGAATCTCGTCGGCAACGCCGGCCTTGAACCACTTGCGCGGACGGCACGGGCCGCGGCTCTCAGTCTTCTGCGAGGACGCGCCGTTTCGCCAGGGGCACAAACCGCCCATTGGAGTAGATCTCCAGGTATCGCTCGTACGCGTCGCGCGTCCCGGCCGCCTCGACCACTCCCGTCCAGTACCCCGCCTCCAGATCGCCCAAGCGCTTGCGCGCAAGCCTCGCGAGGGGCGTCCCGCGGTACGCCCGCTCGAACCGGTAGTAGCCCTCCACGGACCTCGATTGCACCGCCTCCGCCCACGCCACGGGCATTTGCAGATCGCGGACCCGCGCGGCCGCCTGCGCGTGCCCGGGCTCCATGGCCATCACCTGGCGGTAGCATTCCAGCGCCGCCGGGAGACGCTCCTCCCCTTCGCGCTCCGCGCACCGCCGGAGCAGGGCCTGCAATGCCTCCGCGCGCGCCTCCTCCTCGCGCCGCTCGACCCGCCGCAGCCGTTCGCCGTGGTCCGCCTCGTCCAGTCCATGCCGCAGCGCCTCGTCGAGACGCGCCCGGGCTCCGGCAAACTCTCCTCGTTCCAGCAGACGCTCGGCCTTGGCGAGCGCGTCCGCCCG
>JAJEBS010000267.1 GCA_022822425.1 Gemmatimonadota bacterium
GACCGGCACCTCCGGTCCGGTCCGCGAAACGCGAATCGTCGAACGAAGGCCGGAGAGTTTGAGTTCGCCGAAGGCCGGAACCGACTCAATAACACGCGCGGGCCCGACCGGCCGGGTCCGCGCGGCCACCACCACGACGAGGAGGCGCCCACCGCCGGCCGGGTGGCGCGATTACCGGACGTTTACGGATCCGCCGTGCCGATCCTTATCGTTCGATCTTCCCGTCCCTTCCATTCACCCACCCTTGCCCCGGCTGCGCCGCCGCCCACGTCACCTGCGAGGGACGTGGTGTCAGAACGAATCCCCGTCACGCCGCCGCCCCTCGACCACCTCCACTACGAATGCGCCCCACCTCCGCAAGGCGCCGCGCTTCTCGTGCAAGAGGTAACGATCGCGGTCCCCCGTGTACCTCGCGAATCCGAGAGTCGCTTCCTTGTGGCCAAGTACCGCGTCGGCGACATGGCCCGGGATCGCGAGACCACCGTCATCTTCGGCACGGACAGCGTGTGTGCGGAAAGTCGTGCGGAAATCGTGGGCGGTCCAGCGAGGGATCCGTGTCCTCCGACGAACCCGGGACAGCGCGCCGGCCATGTTCGTCAAATGCGGTCTCTTCGCCCTCGCCCGCGACGGAAACACCCAAACATCCGAGCGGGCCGTCTCCCTCAACTCGGTGATGACTTCAAAGGCTTCGGCCGAGAGTGGAACAACGTGGGTCCGGTTTCCCTTGAAGTGCTCGGCGGGAATCGTCCACAGGTCGCCTTTGATTACATCCCATCGCAACGCACACACGGAGCCGATCCGCTGACCCGTCAGGAGCGCGAGACGGAAGACTCCGCGTGTGGCCCGGGTTTCTTCTCCGGTCGCTTCCCAGACCGCCGTGATTTCATCTCGGCTGAGGTAACGATCCCTCCCCAGCTCAGCAGCCGGAGGTTCCACCAAGTGCGCGGGATTCGCCTCCAGGCTCGGAAACCCCCTTCGCAGTCCATCGTTGAAGATCAACCGGACGAGGCTGAGCGTCCGATTCGCGACGATTGGCGCCCCTCGCTTCGCAATGTCCTCGACCAGGCGGACCACCTCCCGCCGAGTGATCCCCGCAGCCTCGCGATGGCCCCATTTGGGCATCAGTTCCTTGTAGAGGAGCCGCGCCCGCTCCCGCTGCGTCGTCTCTCGAGTTCGCATCGATCGAGCCTCCAGCACTTCCTCCGCGAGCCGCTTGAAACTGCGACGGCCGTCCCTACGGTCCGCCCGCTCCTTCGCCGGATCTTCTCCCGCGTCCGCCTGTCTTTGCACCTCCCGCGCAGCTGCTCGTGCTTCCGCCAGACTCAGGCTCGGGTAAATCCCCAGCTTCTGACGGCGACGCCTGCCGTTCAGCCGATACCTTACCGTCCAGGTCTTGGCGCCACTCTCGCCACTTACCCGGAGGATCAGTCCGGGGGTAACGGTGTCCCAGAACTCCTCGCGCGCTCGATCGGTCTTCAGCGCCATGACTCCGCGCGCGCTCAGCCTCAATCTCGGCACCTGAACTCCCTCCTTATCGGGATCCACGGGGTCCACGGGGTCCACTGTGGGGTCCACAGTACGCTGTAAAGGATGATATGTCAATGGACGGCCCTGTACTCCGATAACCACATAAACCGATGTATATCAATATGTTACGAGGTTGTCACTGGACGGCACTGGATGAATTGAGACGACCGTTTAACTGCTTGTAAGGCAGGCGCTCTGAACCAGCTGAGCTAAGCGCCCTGGATGAAACCTGCCGGGTTTTTTCGATCTCCGGCCCGATCGACGTCGCGATCAGCCCATTCGTAACGTCGCGTCAGCGGGCCTTATCTCCGTATCCCTCCGGAAGACTCCCTCCACGCATCATACCGCATGCGCAGGGTTCGGACCGGATTGGCGTCCTCGTGGGGCAGGGTGTTGGTCGGGATGGCGGAGATGTAGAGGTGGTACTCCCCGTCGTTGTAGGGCGCGCGCAGGTTCTCGGGATGGTTGTCGGCGAATTCGCCCAGCGGGTTCTCCGGGTCCGCGGCGAGGATGTAGGCGACGTGCGAGGTCTTGCCGTTGCAGTCGGCATAGGCCTCCGGCAGGGGCTCGGTCTCGCAGGTGCAGCGGCTGTCCCCGCCCAGTTCGTCGGCCCTTTCCATGGCGCGCATGACGCGGTCGATGACGTCGTCGCTGCCCTCCTGCATGATGCGCGCGGACTCGGTGAGCGCCTCGGTGGTCGCTATGATGTTCCCCTGGACCGAGTACAGGATGTTGTCCGAACTGCGGCCCTGGATGTCCAGCGACACCGGCCGGTTGCCCTCGCCCGAGCGCCCCGCGGTGCGGCCCTGCATGTCGATGATGCCGAACTGCCGGCGCTCGATGTCCGGATCCTCCTCCAGCATGCGGATGATCTCGACGGGATCGGTGCCGTTCTGCAATTCGGCGAAGATCAGCTTCTGGTTCTCGTGGGTGCGGTCCACGCCCGCCTGAGCGGCGGCAACCCCCACGCCGGGCACCACCACCGCCTGCAGCAGCTTGAGCTGGTCGGGACCGGTCGCGGCGCATGTGGCGGAGGCGATCACGACGCGCCCGGTGTTGAGATCGATGGCGACGATCGACCAGGTGGCGAGCGCGGTGGAGGGCACCAGGAGGATGAATGCAAGAGCGAGCAACAGGCGTCTCATGGGATCCTCCGCGGCTACGGCGAACTGCTGCGTGCGGGCCGGATGCTGCGAACCGAGATCGTGGTCTCGTGCAGACACGGTGAACTCTCGGTGAGGACGCCCTGGACGACCACCTCGGTCCCCATCTCCCAGTCGCCCTCCTCGCCTTCCAGCGCGTAGACGTCGCCGAACTCGCCGAACAACACCGAGCAGGGCTCGCCCACGTGAATGAGCTGGCCCCGGCGGGTCAGAATGCCGTTTTCGTCGGTGGCGTGGAAGTAGTTGGAAAGGGCGAGCGGCCGGAAGTAGAAGTCGAAGACGATGAACACCGTGGGGCGGTCGAGGTGCGCCCATTCGGGAACCGTGACGGTCATGTCGATCCGGCCCCGCTCCGTGGTCAGTTCCTGGCCGATCTCCTCGAAGCCGAACTGGGCGGCGCCGAGTCCGATCCGCGTCGGGGTGATTGCGGGCAGTCCCCCGGTGTTGATGCTCACGCGGGTTCCCGAGGGACCCGTGCGCGGGCGGATCGACTCGATGCGGCGTGACGGCGCATGGCCCTCCACCACTTCGGCCTGCGCCGCGGCCTGGCGCGCATCCGCGAGACCGAGGACGAGGAACGGGATCGACATCGCCAGGCGTGCCGTCAGACGGACGCGGGCGATGGGGTACGGATTCGGAACCTGGGACATGATCATCCTCCTCGCCGAAGGCTTCGGCGGCACGAGGTCAACTTGCTACATCGTACTCCAGAGCACGGGAGCGGGCCAGTGGAGGAAGCGGGCCGGGCGATCTCCGGGTGTCGCAGGGATTTCGGTCGCAGCCGTTCGCAGCCTTCGTTGAGCGATTGCGGTGGTGAAAGGCGGGGCTGTTGGGCGCGGGCCCACATCCATGTGGGCTTCGAGGTGATGCTCTACATCCTTGAGGGCGACGTGCGCCACGAGTTCGGACCGCAGCCCGCCATACCCTAGAGCACGAGCGCGAGCGGCAGGAGCACCAGATATCCCAGAACCAGCAGCAGGGGAGCCGCGGTGATGGATCCCTGGGCGAGCAGGGCATAACCCAGGACGATGACCACCAGCCCGGCGAGGCCGAGGATGCCGTTCTTGCGCGAGAAACGCAGTGAGTCGGCGTCGCGGTGACGGTTTCTCTCGCGGCTACGGGCCGCCCGCCGGTTGGTTCGCTTCCTTGCCATGGCTTCCAAGATCCTGTCGGTCGCGGGGTGGGTCAAGCCAGAAGGCGGGATCATTCGGGAGTTCGTTGGCGCGCAGGCGCGCCATGCGCCAGCGTCCGCGGCGGCGGCGCACGACCATCAGGACGGCGAGCAGGGTCCCCAGAAAGGCCCAGAAGACGAGCGACTGGGATAACACCAGTAGCCAGCCGTAGCGCCGGCGCACGTATCGGCCCCAATCTTCCTCGAGTTGCCCGCTGGTGACGCCGTAGGTACGACGCAGGGCTGCCTCGAAAGAGTTGCCCTCGCGCCAGCGCGACAGGAAGAGCGCGAGCCCCCGCTCGCCGCTGGACGCCACCAGGTACTCGACGGCGGTCGCGGAGAGCATGTAGGCGATTTCCGCGGATGCCCGGTCGCTGGGCCACCGCAGGGCGAGCGAGTCCAGCGGGGGCGTGCGGCCTCCCGCCATGGCGACGCGCAGACGCCACCCCTCGGCCGCGTTCCATCCTCCGGAGGCCCATTCCGCGTACCCCTCGGAGAACCATCTCGGGATGCGCAGGCCCCGCAGGTACTCGTGCAGACCCAGATGCGCCCATTCGTGCCGCGCCACGCGCCCCTCGCTCCAGCCGCGGGTGCGGTCGTCGACGTACATGGGAAGGACGATGGTGCCGGTGGAGGGAATGGCCAGGCCCGCGCTCCATTCCGGGACCTGACCGCCGGCGAATTCCAGGAAGTCGGCCTCGGATGCCGCAAGGTAGACGGTCGCCGTGTCGGGGAGGCCCGGAGGCAGGCCCGGCAGGCCCGGAGCGTTCAACAGCAGGTTCAGCAGTCGCTCGGCACGCAGGGAGTCGCCCGAGGCATGGAGCATGGTGATCCCGGATCGCGTCAGGGTGGAATAGACCGAGGCATCCTGATCGAGGGGCGCATCGCGGGGCGGCAGCGGCAGGAGCGCCGAAACGCACAGGAGGAGGATTCCGGGAAGGGTCATACGGATCACCTGTGCATCCGCGCCCACTCCGCGACTTCGGCCAGGTCGGGAGGGAGGGGCGAACGAAAGCGCATTCGAGTTCCCAGCAGGGGATGGGTGAAGGAGAGGGCGCATGCGTGCAGGAACTGGCGCCGAGTCCGGCGCGCCACCTCCTTCGCCCAGCGCCGGGCGGGCCCCGCTACCCCCC
>JAJEBS010000145.1 GCA_022822425.1 Gemmatimonadota bacterium
CCCACATCACCGACGAGATCAAGGACGCCATCCGCCGACTGGCGCCCGAGAACGACGTCATCATCACCGAAATCGGGGGGACGGTGGGCGACATCGAGAGCCTGCCCTTCCTGGAGGCGATCCGGCAGTTCCGCCTGGAGATGGGACGCCCGCACGTCGCGGTGATTCACCTCACCCTGGTGCCCTTCCTGGCGGCGGCCGGGGAACTCAAGACCAAGCCCACCCAGCACTCGGTGCGCGAGCTCATGCAGATCGGCATTCCCCCGGACATCGTCATGTGCCGTAGCGAGCGGTCGCTGGATCAAGGCACCCGACGCAAGATCGCGCTCTTCACCAACGTCCACCCGGACGCGGTGGTGGAGGCGCTGGACCAGGAAACGATCTACGAGGTCCCCCTGGAGCTGCACCGGCAGGGTCTGGACGAGGTGGTGCTGGAGCGGCTCGAGCTCGAGGCCCCCACGACCGATCTCAAGCGCTGGAGGGGCATGGTGGAGCGCATCAAGCGGCCCTCCCGCGGCAAGGTCCGCATCGCCATCGTGGGCAAGTACACCGAGCTCGTGGATTCATACAAGTCGATCGAGCAGGCGCTCATCCACGGCGGGGTCGAACACGACGTGGGCGTGGAGCTGGAATGGATCTCCAGCGAACGCTACGAGGGCGACCACGATCCCCGGGAGCTGGAGGACTACGACGGGGTCCTGGTTCCCGGCGGTTTCGGAGAACGGGGCGTGCAGGGCATGCTGAACGCCATCCAGTGGGCGCGCGAGAACGGAATGCCGTTCTTCGGCATCTGCCTCGGGCTCCAGTGCGCGGTCATCGAGTTCTCCCGCAATGTCTGCGGGCTCGGCGATGCCAACTCCTTCGAGTTCGACCGCTCGACGCCGCACCCGGTCATCTGCCTGATGGACTCCCAGGCCAACGTCACGCGCAAGGGGGGCACGATGCGGCTCGGGCAGTGGCCCTGCCGGCTGCTCCCGGGATCCCATGTGGAGCGGATCTACGGCCGGACGCTCGTCCAGG
The DNA here is from genome assembly GCA_022822425.1 of Gemmatimonadota bacterium. Lineage (GTDB taxonomy): Bacteria > Gemmatimonadota > Gemmatimonadetes > Longimicrobiales > Gaopeijiaceae > BD2-11. The sequence continues at coordinate 1,021 of JAJEBS010000145.1, forward strand.
AACGGCACCGGCACCGCTACGAGGTGAACAACGCCTACCGGGATCTGCTCTCGCGCGAGGGGCTGGCGTTCACCGGGCTCTCCCCCGACCGCAACCTGGTCGAGATGATCGAGTTACCGGGGCATCCCTGGTTCGTCGGCTGCCAGTTCCACCCCGAGTTCCTGAGCCGCCCGACGCACGCCCACCCGCTCTTCGCCTCGTTCGTCGAGGCGGCCATCCGGCACGCGGGCATCGCTCCCGTACCGGAAAGCGGGGTGACCGGGAGCGTGGCCCGCTGAAGGACGCCAGCGGTGCTTGAGAGCTTCTTCCTCATCGCCGGACCCTGCGTGCTCGAAGGCGACGACGTGAACCTCGCGGTCGGGGAGGCCCTGGCGTCCCTCTCCGCCCGGCATCGTCTCCCGGTGTTCTTCAAGTCGTCGTTCGACAAGGCCAACCGCTCGAAGCTGGCTTCGGCCAGGGGACCGGGGCTGGAGGAGGGCCTGCAGGCGCTGGAGCGGGTCAGGGCGGACTGCGGCCTCCCGGTGCTCACCGACATCCATGAGCCCGCACAGGCGGCGCCCACTGCCGAGGTGGCGGATGTACTGCAGATTCCGGCCTTCCTCTGCCGGCAGACGGACCTGCTCACGGCCGCGGGCGGCACCGGATCGGCGATCAACATCAAGAAGGGACAGTGGATGTCTCCGGAGCAGATGGCGCACGCCGTGCACAAGGCGCGCGCCGCGGGGGCCGGGGAGGTGGCCGTGACCGAGCGGGGCACCTTTTTCGGCTATGGCGACCAGATCGTCGACATGCGCTCCTTCGCCCGGGTGCGAAGCGCATGCGGCACTCCGGTGGTGTTCGACGGCACCCACTCCGTCCAGCGCCAGGGACACGCCGGCGGAGGCACGGGCGGGAATCCGGAGTTCATCGCATGCCTGGTGCGCGCGGCCGTCGCCGCCGGTTGCGACGGGCTCTTCCTCGAGGTGCATCCGGCTCCCGCCACTGCTCCCTCGGATTCCTCCAACATGCTCGAGCTCACGGCGCTTGCACCGCTCCTGGAGGATGTTCTCGCCATCCGGCGGGCGCTGTCATGAACAGGACGGACGGGAGATTCCCCGACGAAGCGGCGCGCCGGATCCGACTCGTCATCTTCGATGTCGACGGGGTGCTCACGGACTCCGGCGTATACATGGGCGAACTGCCGGACGGGTCGCCTCTCGAGCTCAAGCGCTTCGACATCCAGGACGGTCTGGCGATCAAGCTCCTCATGGGAACCGGGATGCACGTGGCCCTGGTGTCGGGCCGAGTCTCGGCAGCGACCGCGGTGCGCGCCCGCGAACTCGGCATCGAGGAGTGTCATCAGGTGCCCGGCGCGATGAAGATGCCCGTGGTACGAAACTTGCTTGCCCGCAACGGGGTTTCATGGGACGAAGTCGCCATGCTTGCGGACGATCTGCCCGACCTTCCCGTCTTTCGGCGTGTGGGACTGCCGGTGGCGGTCGGGAACGCCACCCCGGAACTGGTGCGGGACGCAGTCTGGCAGACGCGTGCGCAGGGGGGCAGGGGAGCGGTTCGGGAGTTCGTGCGCGCCCTGCTGATGGCGCGGGGGGAATGGGAAAACGTGGTCCAGGGCTATTGCGATGCAAGGAGCGATGACGTCCCCGCCGAAGACACGGGCGGCCACGGAGGCTGACGCGGACGCCATCCGTACGCGTGCGCCGTCGTCGCCCGGCAGAGACGCCGGCGCGGCCGCCTCCGCCATTGCCGAAGCGGCCCGGGTGCTCCGCACGGAGGGCGGCGCGCTCCTCCATCTCGCCGACCGGATCGACCAGGCCTTCGTCGAGGCGGTCGAAGTCGTTCTGGCCGCCTCCGGCCGGATCATCGTCTCGGGGATCGGCAAGAGCGGCATCGTCGCGCGCAAGATCGCCGCCACGCTTACTTCCACAGGCACCTCCGCCTTCTTCCTCCACCCGGTGGAGGGGCTTCACGGAGACCTGGGCATCGTCTCGCGAGAGGACGTCGCGGTTCTGGTCTCGAAAAGCGGCGACACCGGGGAACTCGCCGAACTGGCGGCGTACCTGTTGCGCTTCGGAGTGCCCATCGTGCTGATAACCGGCAGTCCGCGCTCGCCGCTGGCCCGGCATGCGACCGCGCTCCTCGACTGCTCGGTGACCGAAGAGGCCTGCCCACTGGACCTGGCGCCCACCACCTCGACCACCGCCGCCATGGCGATGGGCGATGCGCTGGCGATCGTTCTTCTGCGCCGGAGGGGTTTCGAGCCCGCGGACTTCGCCCGCCTGCATCCGGGGGGCGCTCTCGGGCGCAGGCTCACGCTTCTGGTCGAGGACGTGATGGTGGGGGAAGGGTACCCGTCCCTCCTCCAGGACGCACTCGTGCGCGACTGCATCGTGCCGCTTGCGCACATGCGCGGCACCGTGCCCATCGTGGACGGGCGGGACCGGGTCGTGGGCGTCGTGACCGCCGGCGATCTCACGCGCCTCATGGAGCGCGAAGCGGACTTTCTGCATATTCCGATCCGCTCCATCATGAGCCCGGAGCCCAGGCTGGCCCGCCTCGGAACCCTGGCCTCGGCGTCCGCCCGGGAGATGGAGAAACACGGGGTCATGGCATTGCCCGTGGTGGACGGAAAAGACAGGCTGCGCGGCGTCGTGCACCTCCATGACTTGATGAGATCGGGAGTCCTATGATGTTGAAGAGCAAGAGGATGTCGGTACTTCTTGCGTTCGCGGCGATGGCCGTCGCGGGGTGCGAGGAGCAGGTGGCGACGACGCCGCTCCCCGAGGAACTGCGCGCGCTCCAGGCCGACCAGGTCCTCTTCGACATCGTGACCCACGTGACGGTGGACGGAATCCGGGAGGCCCGCATCCAGGCCGACACCGCCTATATCTGGCAGGACTCGACGTCCGTGGCGCTGCGCACGTTGAACCTGATCATGTACGACGAAGCCGGGGAGGAGCGGGCGCGCGTAACCTCCCTGACCGGGCTGATGAACGAGGACACCCAGCACATGGTCGCGCGCGGCGACGCGGTTCTCGTCATGGCGGACCGGCGCATCGAGAGCGCGGAGATCCACTACGAGCCCCAGAGGGACCGCATCTGGAGCGACTCGACCACCGTCATGACGATGACGGAGGGAGGCCGGGTGGTCGAGGGATCCGCGTTCCTGTCCGACGCCAATTTCGAGAACATCTTCATCCAGAACCAGCGAACGCGGAGCGGCGGAGGGCCCTGAATTGCGCCGCTCCCCGGTTCTGGCCGCCCTGCTGGCGGGTTTGGCCCTGTGCCCCGCGACGGGCGCCGCGGCGCAGGACACCTGCGACCTGCTCCAGTCGCGCTCCTCCGCCGTCCAGCTGACGAGGGACGGCTTCTACAACTTCATCTCCGACCCCGTGTTCGGCTGCGACGGGGGCGTCATCATCCGCGCGGACAGCGCCGTCCTCGACGACGTCTCGGGCTACACCCGCTTCATCGGCAACTTCGAGTACCGCGACTCGACGGCATTCATGACTGCCGACCGCGCCGACCATTTCGCCGCCGAGGGCCGGCTGATCGGAGTCGGCAACATCCACATCGCCGATGGGGCCTCGGGCGCCACCTTCGAGGGGGACAGCACCGTCCTGGTCGGCTCCGGCGCCCGGCGCGAGGACGGCGAGATGACCATCATGGGCGTCGACGGGCGGCGGGCGCACGCGGTCATTCTGGTGTCGCCTCGGGCGGCCGCGCCGGATTCGGCCGAGGTCGCGTCGGACTCTGCCGAGGTGGCGGGCGATTCGGCCGAGATCCCGGATTCGACCGGAGTTCCGTCGGATACCGCGGCGGTGGAGAGCGATTCGGCCGAAGCCGTGGACCCGGCGGGAGCTCCGTCCGGAGACGCGGCGCCGGTGAGCGACTCGGTGCTCGCGGGGGATTCCACCGGCACTCCAGCCGGTGCCGCCGCGGAAGACCCGGTGGATCCCACCGCCCCGGCCGATTCCACCCGGGTCGCCGCGGATACCCCTGTCCCCCCGGTCGAGGCGGCGGCGGCCCAGGCGGGCGGGGGAGAGGTTGCGTACCCCCCCCCCCCCCCCCCCCCCCCCCCCC
>JAJEBS010000319.1 GCA_022822425.1 Gemmatimonadota bacterium
CTGCCACAGCCCCCGCCCAGCCCGCCCCCTCAAATCCCCCTCCGATTCGCTTAAAATTTGTGGGACAGCAGTGCGTCGGACTCGATCGCCCCGTGGACGCCTTCCTCGCTCCACGTGCCCTCGCCGCGGCTGTGCGACAGCGCGACGCCCGCCACCCAGCGCCCGGCCGCGTAGTCGGCGCCCAGGGTGAGCGTCCGAACATCGCCCTCGAGCGCGAGGCCACCGTCATCGCCCCGGAAACTCGCCAGTGCACCACGACCCCAGAGCGCGCCGAATCCGCCGCCCGCAGTCTCGGTGCCGAGCAGCAGCGACGTGCCGGCCAGTGCTTCGCGCCCGGACACGCTCCGACTCCCCGGGCGAGCCCAGCCGTTGCCGTCGTCCTTCCCCCACGACGGTCCGACCGGTCCGTGTCGCTCGTGCGGCCCACCCGGAAGACCACCATGGCCGGCGCCGACACCCGATTCCAGCGCCATGGCTGCGGGACGCACGCCCAGGCTGTCCCGCGCTGCCCCTTCGTACCCATCGTCCTCGCTGCCGTCGTCGCGCGCCGCCATGTCGATGTACAGGGGTTGCCCGGCCAACGTGATGTGGGTGCGCGCCTCGCGCGCCGCGCCGAGCCGCTGTTCGACGCCTTCAAGCACGTGCCCGGCAGCGACTCGGCCGAAGCGTGCAATCCAGGCTCGCGGAATCGGGCCCGCGTTGACGATGGTGCCCGTGGCCTCGGCGTCCACGAGTCGCGCCCCGAATGGGGCCGAGAGCGTCAGTGTCAGGGCCTCGGAGTCCTCGTCGTGAGCGTCGACGAGCACCGGCACCGCAATGGTCTTGCCGATCTCGCCCGGCTCGAAACGCAGGGCGCCAACGACGCCGGTGTAGTCGAGACCCGCCCGTGCGGTACCGTCCGCGGTCTGGTAGCGCACCGACACCGCCGTGCTCTGCGCCTCGGAGAGGGAGACGTGGAACACGAGCCTGGCACCCTCGGCCTCACGGACCTCGGCGTCGGCCACCGCGAGGCCCGGACCGGAGGCATCTTCCTCCTCCGCACCGGTGGACCGCGTGAGGCGCACCACGACACTGTCCTCCGCCGCCCAGCCCTGCGGCGCACCATTCACGGCGATGGCGGTACGGCCCCGGGCGAAGTCGGCCACGACGCTCGCCGGCCCCACCACCAAGTCGCCGAGCGTCAAAGTCAGCTCTTCGGATCGCGGAATGCCGCCCGCGGGCAATTCCGGGTTCAGCCGCAGCCACAGCTCTCCGGAGGACGGCGCGTATGCGAAATACCACACACGGTACTCGGCATCGTCCTCGGACCAGTTCGCGCTCGAGAAGTCCTCCTCATTGGCGATAAGCCACCCGCCGCCGTACTCCTTCCATTCGAGCGTCGTCGACCACAACGTCTCGTTGGCCGACGTCGACGTTGCATCGTTGTCGAGCACGTCCACCGCCGCCGAGCCCGCGGATGCGTCCACGCGGTAGCCGTTGCCCGCGGAGACCGATGCGCTCACCCGGGCGTCGGCCTCATCGGCCGCGTCGTTCTCGGTCGCGACCGAAAGGCGTGCCTCGGCGGCGTCCGCCGCGAAGGTGACCGACGACGCTGGCGTCCCGTCGAGCATCGCACCCTTGTGGGAAACCCTCACCGCGACCGTCAGCGGCGACCCGGCATGGCTGCGACGCCGGAGGACGAACACCGCCGGGCTACCCTCCGTCACCGTCGAAGCGTTCGGTGCAATCGAGACCACCGGCAACGGCGCCACCCTGACGTTGACCGTGTCCTCGCCGGTGAGCCCGGCCGCGTCCGTCACCACCAGATTGAAGGTCAAGTCTGCCTCGCTGGTCAATCCTGCCGGTGCGGTGAACGTCGGCTTCACCGCCACCGTGTCGGAGAGCGTCACCGTGTGCCCGCTCGTATCCGTCTGTGTCCATGCATGGCTCAGGGTATCATTCACATCCGGGTCGGCGCTGGCACCGGCGTCAAGTGTCACCGTCGTGCCCGCCATGACGCCGGCCAAGTCGGTGCCGGCATCGGCCACCGGCGCCTCGTTCACATTCGAAAGCGTCACCTCGAACGCCGCCGTCGCCGTATTCGTGCCGTCTGTGACCGACACCGTCACCTCGTAGGTTCCGTCGCTGTCGCCGTCGTCCGGCGCCTCGAAGTCCTTGGGGGACCCGAACGCGAGCGCGCCAACCCGGGTCAGCGTGAACATCCCGCCATCCGCGCCCCCGGCCGCGCCCGAAGGAATCGACCAGGAGAGTTCCGGGGCGGTGCTGTCCTCGTCGATCGCCGTGAGCGTGGCCACCGCCGTCGCGCCCTCGGGGACCGAGAAGAGGTCGGCGCTCGTGATGACCGGCGCCCGGGACTCGATGACCGGCTCGTCGTCGTCGGTAACCGTCACCGTGGCAGAGCCGGCGCTCGCCGACACCCGATAGCCCGTGCCGGCGCTCACGGTGGCCGTCACCGTGCTGTCGGTCTCGTCCACGTCATCGTCTTCGGTGGCCACCGTAACCGTGGCGCTGGCATCGCCTGCCGCAATCGTCACCGATGCAGGCGCCGTCCCCGCCAGCATCGTACCCGTCTCGCCCACCGACAGCGACACCGTCACGTCCGATGCCTGCGCCACATTGAGGGTCACTGTAAACGTCGCCCCCGTGCCCTCGCTCACCGGACTCGCCACCGCTGCAATCGACGCCTTCGGCCCCGAGGAATCCGGCCCCGCCACCGTCGCCGCCAGGCGGTTCGACAACCGCCGGTTGGGACGGGCGCATGGCCCCCACCAGCACCTGCGATTCGGCTCGAGCACGATCGTTACCTCGCCGTCGCCATGCGGCTGCACCCGGATCTGCCAATAACTGCTACTGCCCTTCACCCGGACGGCACTCGTCACGCGCCCGCCCTTCACCGTGAACGCGCGGTCGCGAAGGGTCCGGTAGGAATTGAGCAACGGCGCGTTGAAACGCACGTTGAACATGATCAACTTCGAGCCATCGTGGGTCTCCGGCAGGTTCTCGAACGAGGCTGTCAGCGGCGGCTTCGCGCGCGTCACGGTCACGGTGTACGTCCGCGTCGTCCGCCCGTCCTCGGCCGTCACCGTGATGGTCATGGTGTTGGCGCCTTCCACGAGCGTCACCGTCCTGGAGGCTGCGGTGGTGCTGCCGTCGTCGTCGGCGATCACCACCGAGGCGCCTTCGCCGCTGGCCGCCGCGGTCACCGTCGTGCTCGTGACCGTGTAGGCCACCTTTGCCGCGTAGTCCGTGTCGCCGCCCGAGAACGTCCCGATGTCCACCCCCGACACATCGAGCGACGACAGCGTGGCATCGTCCGAAAGCGCCTCGTCGTTGTCCGCCACCGTTACCGATGCGCTCCCCGCGGTGGCAGACACCGTGTAACCCGTGCCGGCCCTCACGGTGGCCGTCACCGTGCTGTCGGTCTCGTCCACATCGTCGTCCTCCGTCCCCACCGTCAGCGTCGCCGTCGTCGAGCCTTCGGCGAACGTGACCGTTGCCGGCGGGTCGCCGTCGAGCATCGAACCGCTCTCGGTCAGGCCCAGGTTGACGGTCAATGCCCCGGCGGCCGCGCCGGCGCGGGTGAGCGTGAACGTCGCAGCGGCGCCTTCGGAGATCGGGGCGGTGGCCGTGGCGATGGACACGACAGGCAACGCCGGTGGCGCGGTGGTCGCGTTGTGCACCGACTCTCCGCTGAACGACCGCGAGGGGTTGCCCGCCGCGTCTCGAATTCGCGCGGCCTCGACGTTCCCCGGAACCGTATAGCTCGCGGTCACCGCATCGCCGGCCCCGACCTCCGGGTCCAGAATCAACGTCACGGTCCTGCCGCTCACCGCGACCGACTCGATTCCGCGCGTCGCACCTGCAACCGCTATCGCAAAGCTCTCCGTCCCGGGGACGGAGTCCTCATCGAGCGCCTCGTTCCACTCCAGCGTCACCCGGCTGCCATCGATCGAAGCCGAACGCATGACCGGCGCCACCGTGTCCCGGTCGGTGGGCGTGAGCGACGTTTCACTGGAGGGCGAGCCATCGCCGTTGTGGTTGTGGGCCAGGATCTGCACCTGGTACCTCGTGCCGTTCCGCAGCCCGCTCAGCGTGTGCCTCGTGGCCGCCGGGTCGTCGACCCGGACCTGGCGCGACGAAGCGTACGTCCCGGATTGCGTTCTCCACCGGACCTTGTACCCCTCGATGGGCGAGCCGCCGTCGCTTGCAGGAATCGACCAAGTCAGCCCGACGGCCCCATCGCCGACGGGGGTGGCGGTCAAGTCCCGGGGCGAGCCGGGAACACATCCGCCATCGCGCCAGGGGTTTCGGGTCACGCCGTTTCCGAACGCCGACTCCGTCGCCTTCGCGTTGTCGCAATAGCCGCCGAACGAATGGCGTAGCTGATGGACGACCGCTACGCGCGATCGATCGTCCACCAACGCCCTTGTGTCCGCCCAGACCCGCTCCAGGTCCAGCCCCCCACCGCTGGCCGCGTACCTGCTCGTGAACCAGGACGGAATGCGCCCGGACAAGGCACTCTTGACGACCGCCATGGCCTCACTGGTCCGGCCCGCGGTAGCTCCCGCGCAATACCTGTCCCAGTAATTCGACAGGCCATCCTCGTCAGGCAGCACCAGAATCATCATGATGTCCGCGTACAGCTCATAGGAGGGGCACCGGTCCTGTCCACGGGCAAGAGCGTTGAAGTAGAGATGGGCCATGGCGAGGGGCTCGGGGTTGGAATTCGCACCCGCGGGGAGCGTATACACGTGGGCCAGCTCGTGAACCGCTACGCTGCGAAAGTGCGATCCGTCATGGGGCCTCCCGATGAGCACCCTCTTCACCTGGCACTCCCTCAGTCCGGAGCTCTTGGGAGTGCGGGAGCAGGTGTCGGTGTACCACCCTGATCCGGCGATGGACTCAACGCGGGCGTTGTGCCGGTTCAGGTGGTTCCAAGCCTGCCTCAGCCATGGATGACTTGCTTCGTTCGGCCCCAGCACCTGCGATTGGACCGCCTCGCGGAGCTGCGCATCCAACTCGTGCTGCAATAGCAGGCGCACCGTTTTCTCTACCGAGGGAAGACCGTCTCCATCGGAGCTCCGGGCCATGACTCGGACCGTGTAGCTCGCGCCCCAGGCGAGATTCGTCAGGGCATGCCGGATCATTTGCCCATCAGCGGGCGGAGTCACCAAGTCTTGTCGGGCGGGGTCATAGCCCTGATTGCCCGACTTCCATTCCACTTTGTAGTGAAGAACGTCGGAACCGCCGTCTCTCGGGGAACTCCAGGAGACACGCAGATCCTGTGCGGTGTCGACGTACACGTCGAAATCGGATGGTTGGCCCGGAACTGCCGCCTCCAGTAGCCCCGGAACCAGCATCAGCCCGGCCATGAGTATCCACGCGATCGCGGTTTGGAAGTGGAGCTTCGCACGCTTGCCGTGAGCGCCGGCAGCGTCCGCGGGCGCGTCGTGGCGCGTTGCCAATGGCGACCTGAAACTGCACACCATAGGCAATGGAAAACCGAACCTTTGTGAGGAAGGCATCGGAGTGGATCTGACCTCTTCGGCTGGCTCCGGTCCGACGTGGCGCGCACGCTGGCTGTTCGCCCAAGGCACGGCAGCGCTTGGTCGTTCAACGCTTCGTTCTGGACAGACTATCCTTTTTAGAACAATATCCTATCGGTAGGTACTTAATCAAAGACCCCGGCTCCGCTCAAGGGCTCGCGTCAGCGAAACCCCGAACTCTCACGGCCGCGGGCGACGGCCCGGTTCAATCAGGATCCGAACTCCCCTGTCTCACGTCACGGATACCATGTGAGCCTTGAGAAGGACTTGGCACGAAGGGCAGTATAGCTTCTCGAACAGGTAACGGCCGCGCAGGTCGTTCATGAGCGGGCCTGCTTCGGTGGGCGGGAAGATACGCTTCTCGACGGCGCCGTCCGCGCCCGACTGGACTGGCGAACCGGCGGAGCCGCAATGAGGGCAGGGCGCTGCGTCGCGTCCACCAGGACTCTCCCACGCTTGGCTCACCGTGCGTGAACTGTCGTTCCACACTCGGCCTTGATTGTGAGAGGAGGCGTTCCCACTGCCCAACCATTGCCGTAGCGTCTCGGTTGCGGCGGCGTCCACTTCGCGTGTCTCGGGCTTCAAGACCACCCCGTAGATTTTCCGCGCGGCATCCTCCGAGACCGCCCCGTCCACCACGTCTTCGCGCACCCGGTCCGGCTGCCGGGTCAGCGGATCGCCGTAGCCGCCGCCGCTGGCCACACGCATGTAGAGCACGTCGCCGTCGTTGAAGTCGAAGTTGCAGTACGGGAGGACGCGCTCGGTTCCGCCGACTTCGTCAAGCTCCACGGCGTTCCGGTCGCTGTTCATGACTTCGCGCACGCTCGTGTTCTCCCGCAGGACGATGACGCTGGGCGCGCCGGGGTAGCCGCCGTACATGCCGTGGCCGGAGTTCCTCAGTCCGGCCACGCCGTAGGCCACGCCCCCGAGCCGCCCTTCGGGGGCGTCGTGCGGTACGTGCGCGGTCTCCACCGCCAGGCCGCCGCGGAAGCGTCCGGGGCCGGCCGAATCCGTTGCGTGGCGGCGGAACAGGTAGAGCACCGGAAAGTTCAGCTCGAACCATTCGGCGTTGGGGCAGTTCATGTAGTTGCCGCCGGAGTCGATGCCGTCGGCGTGGGCGCGGGCGCCGTTGCCGTCCATGGCGCCGTGGGCGAGGTTGAAGACGCAGTAGCGGCCGGACTGGTTCATCCCCGAGTGCTTGCCGTTCCGGTGGCTGGCGTTGGGGGTGACGATCTCGTCGCGCCAGTGTTCGTGGGTGCCGAGCATCTGCATCAGCACCGAGCTGGCCAGGAACCCGATGCTGAAGCCGCAGGAGGTGGTGTTGAGGGACACCGGGCCGGGGTACTTGACGTTCACCAGGGTCCCCTCCGGGGCAATGACCTCCAGTGGCCGAATCACGCCGTGGTTCTTGGGGAGGTCGTGCACCAGCGTGGTCAGCACCGCGGCGAAGCAGAATCCGGCGGTGCCGTGGAACGGCAGGTTGACGCCGGTCGCCGCCTGGGGGTCGGTGCCGGTGAAGTCGAAGATGAGCCGGTCTTCGCGCTTGCGCAGGGCAACCTTCATGCGCCAGGTATCCTGGGCCTCCAGCGCCAGCTCCTCGGTCCAGGCGCCGTCCTCGAAGGACGCGATGCGCTCCCGGAAAATCGCCTCGGTATAGCGGATCATCTCGCCGGCCACGGCGTCGAGCAGCTCGGTGCCGTAGTGCTGGTACATCTCCCGCAGACGCGCCTTGGCCACGTTGTTGGCGGCGATCTCGCACTTGAGGTCCAGCCCCACCATGCCCGGCTGGCGCGTCATGTTGGTGAGAGTGTCGAAGACGTCCCGCCGCAGCACGCCGCGCTCCACCAGCTTGATGCCGGGAACGCGCAGCCCCTCGTGGAAGATCTCGGTGGCGTCGGGCGAGTCCCCTCCCGGCGACAGCGCGCCCACGTCGTTCACGTGTACGAAGGTGGCGCTCCAGGCCACCAGCCGTCCGCCATGGTGGATGGGCGAGACCACGTAGATGTCCGACTGGTGGATGGCGGCGAGGTAGGGATCGTTCAGCAGGAAGACGTCGTCCTCGAAGATCTCTTCGGCCGGGAAGCGCTCGATGATGCGTTTTACCGCGTAGCTCGCACACACCACGTGCTGTCCCAGGGTGGCTCCGGCCGAGAGGATGTCGCCGTCCGGGCGGTACAACGAGGCCATGTAGTCGCGCTGCTGGGTGGTGTTGACGGTGCCGCCGGTGCGCTCCAGGGTGATGCCCATCTCGCGGGTGACCTGGTGCAGCCGGTGCGACAGGATCTCGAAGGTGACGGGATCGACGCCGTGTATGCGCGTGTCCATGGAAAATCCCTTCCTTGCTCATCCGCCGACGAGAAGTCGGACGTTGCGGTAGGCATCCACCACCGCCCGGTCCGACGGGTTCACGACGATGGTCGTCACCGGAGTCTCGATGATGCCGGGACCGGACATCTCGTTCCCCGGCCGCAACGCGTCGAAGTCGTACACCGGAGTGTCCCGGGGCGCATCGAACTCCTCGAAGAAGACCTTGCGGCGTCCCTTCAGCGCGCCATCCGCGGCGGCCGAGGACAGAGGGTACGACTGGATCCGCGGCTTGTCCAGCGTCCCGGTGGCGGTGAGGCGGAAGTTCATGATCTCCTTCCCCGCCTCGCGGTAGCCGGAGCCGCGCCCGTAGGTTCGCTCGTACAGGTCGTCGAAACGCTCGTACACGCCGTCCAACTCCTGCTTCGACAGCGGTTCCGTGCCCTCGGGCATGACCACGTTCAGTTCGTGCACCTGGTAGCGATAGCGCATGTCGAGGCTGCGCTCGATGCGCACGCCGGTCTCCTCGAAACCGGCGGCAACCAGATCGGCGCGGGCGCGCCGCACCATTTCGTCGAAGGTGTGGTTCACGCGCTCGGGCTCCGCCGGCACCTGCAAACGCTCCGACTTGCCGTACTGGTAGACGACGTCCGAGCCAACCAGCCCGGTGGCGCTGTGCACCGACGCCGTGAGCGGCACCACCACCTGCTTGATGCCCAGCTCCGCGGCATAGCGTGCGGCGTGCACCGGCCCGGCCCCGCCGAAGGCGAACAGAGTGAAGTCCCGCGGGTCGTAGCCCCGCTCCACCGTGGCCCGGCGGATCAAGTCGCTCATGTGGGCGTTGATGATGCGGTAGATGCCGCCGGCCGCGGCTTCCACCGAAAGGCCCAGGGGTCGGGCGACCTTCTCCTCGATGGCGCGCCGCGCGCGCCCGGCGTCCAGCGACAGGCGCCCGCCCAGGAAGTAGCCGGGATTGAGGTAACCGAGCACCAGGTCGGCATCGGACACCGTGGGCTCGACGCCGCCGAGGCCGTAACACGCGGGTCCGGGCTGGGCGCCGGCGCCCTCCGGCCCGACCTTGAGCAGTCCCGTCCTGGGATCGGTCCACGCGATGCTGCCGCCGCCCGCGCCGATGGACTCGACCCAGATCTTGGTGGCGTAGATCTGGTGCCGAAGCAGCACCGGCTTGTAGTCCTTCTCGATGACCCCGTCCCGGATGACGCTCACCTTGAAGGTGGTACCGCCCATGTCCGTGGCCAGGATGTCCGGCAGGTCCATGAGCCGGCCGAGCCAGGCGCTCCCCGTGACGCCCGCCGAGGGACCCGACTCGATGGTGCCGATGGCGTTCTTGGCCGTGGCTTCCACCCCCAGCACGCCGCCGTAGGACTGCATGATCAGGGGCTGCCCCGAGAGTCCACGCTCCCGCAGCCGCCCGCCCAGCCGCCGGATGTAGGCCGATATGCGCGGTCCGATGCAGGCGTTGAACACCGTGGTGGCGGTGCGCTCGTACTCCCCCAGGTAGGGTGCCACTTCGCTGGAGAGGCTGAGAAACACCTCCGGGTGCCTTTCCCTGACAACCTCGGCGATAGCCCGCTCGTGGCTATCGTTGGCCACCGACCAGATCAGGCTCACGGCGACGGCCTCGGCGCCCTCCCCCACCAACTCGTCCACGGCCCTTGCCACCTGCTCCGGGTCCAGCCGCACCAGCACCGCCCCCTTGTAGTCCACCCGCTCATCCATCTCCTTGATCAGCGGGCGCTGCACCATGGGCGCGGGCTTGTCGAGTCGTGACAGGTGAAAGATCTCCGACTCGGGAACGCCGTCCGTGAAACGCCCGCGCATGATGCGCAGGGTATCGGCAAAACCCTTGGTCGTAATCAGCCCGGTGACCGCGCCCGATCCGGTAAGAAGCGCGTTGTCGCCGATGGTGCAGGCGTGGAAGAAGAGGCGGGCGGACGAGAGCAGCTCGTCCTCGTCCCTGAGCCGAAGGTTCCCGGCGGCATCTCGCACCGCGTTCAGCGCCCCCACCGAGTAGTCATCCGGCGTGGACAGCGCCTTCCCCACCGTCATGGTCCCGCCGGCATCCATGGCGACGCAGTCGGTGAAGGTGCCGCCGACGTCCACGCCGACCAGGTATCGACCTCGGGAGTCACTCATAACTATTTGATATATCTGTAATTTATTGGAGAGCAAAACTCTAGATCGCTAGTCCGCCTTACCCTATGGCCCTCCCTTCTCCCCGGGATCAGGCGAGATCGAAACGGTCGAGGTTCATCACCTTGTCCCAGGCGGCGACGAAGTCTTTCACGAACCGGTCCCGGGAGTCCTCGGATCCGTAGGCCTCCGAAAGCGCCCGGAGCTGGGAGTTCGACCCGAAAACGAGATCCACACGGGTGGCGGTCCACCTGACTTCGCCCGTTGCACGATCGCGCCCCTCGAACACGTCGTCGGATTCGGAGGCCGCCTTCCACGCCGTGCCCATGTCGAGCAGGTTCACGAAGAAGTCGTTGGTGAGCGCCTCCGGCCGCGCGGTGAAGACTCCGTGCCGGGCTTGGCGGTAGTTCGCGTCCAGGACGCGCATGCCGCCGACGAGAACGGTCATCTCGGGCGCTGTCAGCCCCAGCAACTGCGCCCGGTCGACCAGCAGCTCTTCCGCCGGCACGCCGTGCCCGCCGTTGAGGTAGTTCCGAAATCCGTCCGCGGCCGGCTCCAGCACGGCGAAGGAGTCGACGTCGGTCTGCTCCTGCGACGCATCACCGCGGCCCGGCGTGAACGGAACCGTTACGTCGTGTCCGGCGTCCTTCGCCGCTTTCTCCACGGCCGCGCACCCGCCGAGGACGATCACGTCCGCCAACGAGACACTCATTCCGTTGGCCTGCGCGGCGTTGAACTCCTTCTGGATACCCTCAAGGGCTTTCAGCACCGTTGCCAACCCGGCGGGCTGGTTGACCTCCCAGTCCTTCTGCGGCGCGAGACGGATGCGCGCTCCGTTTGCCCCGCCGCGCATATCCGAGCCCCGGAAAGTCGATGCCGAGGCCCATGCGGTGGAAACCAGTTGTGAAACGGAGAGCCCTGACGCGAGGATCCTGGTCTTCAACGCGGCGATGTCCTGCTCACCGATCACCGGATGCGTGACGGCGGGGATGGGGTCCTGCCAGATCAGCTCCTCCGCCGGCACCTCCGGGCCGAGGTAGCGCGAGCGTGGCCCCATGTCGCGGTGCGTCAACTTGAACCACGCCCGGGCGAACGCGTCCGCGAACTCGTCCGGGTTTTCGTGGAAACGCCTCGAAATCGGCTCATAGACGGGATCCATCCTGAGCGCCATGTCCGCCGTGGTCATCATGGGCGCGTGCCGCTTCGACGGATCGTGGGCATCCGGCACGGTGCCCGCCCCGGTTCCGTCCCTGGGAACCCACTGCCACGCGCCGGCAGGGCTCTTCGTCAACTCCCACTCGTAGCCGAACAGGGTGTCGAAGTAGCTGTTGTCCCACGTCACCGGGGTGGGCGTCCATGCGCCTTCGATGCCGCTGGTGATCGTATCGCCGCCCTTGCCGCTGCCGAAGCCGCTCTTCCAACCCAGCCCCTGCTCCTCGATCGGAGCGCCCTCGGGCTCGGGACCGACATGGGCCGGGTCGCCGGCGCCGTGGGCCTTGCCGAATGTGTGGCCGCCGGCCACGAGCGCGACGGTCTCCTCGTCGTTCATCGCCATCCGCGCGAAGGTCTCGCGGATGTCCCGCCCCGAGGCGACCGGGTCGGGTTTGCCGTTGGGGCCTTCCGGATTCACGTAGATCAGCCCCATCTGCACCGCACCGAGAGGGGTTTGGAGCTCCCGGTCGCCGGCATAGCGCTTGTCGCCCAGCCACTCGTCCTCGGACCCCCAGTAGATGTCCTGTTCGGGTTCCCAGACGTCCTCGCGCCCGCCGGCGAAACCGAACGTCTTGAATCCCATGGATTCCAGGGCGCAGTTGCCGGCCAGGATCATCAGGTCGGCCCACGAGATCTTCCTGCCGTACTTACGCTTGACCGGCCAGAGCAGCATGCGCGCCTTGTCGAGGTTGCCGTTGTCGGGCCAACTGTTCAGCGGCGCAAACCGCTGCGTCCCGGTCCGAGCCCCGCCGCGGCCGTCGCCGGTCCGGTAGGTGCCGGCGCTGTGCCACGCCATCCGGATGAAGAGCGGCCCATAGTGGCCGTAGTCGGCCGGCCACCAGTCCTGCGACGCGGTCATCAGGTCGAACAGGTCCTTCTTGACCGCGTCGAGGTCGAGACTCCTGAACTCGCTGGCATAGTCGAAGGTCTCGCCCATCGGGTTGGACAGCGAGGATTGCTGGTGAAGAATCTCCAGCCTCAACTGGTTCGGCCACCAGTCCCGGTTCGACGTACCGCCGCGAGCGGCGGCCGTGCGAGCTCCGTGCATCACCGGGCATTTGTTGTCGCTCATGGTTTCCTCCTTTGCATGTCGAAATGCGTTCGAGTTTCTGCCGGGCCGGCTTCCCCATCAACCGTTGGTCCCCAAGCAGGATCGGACGGTGCTCTCCGCGGTTGGGGGAGTTCCGGTTGTTCCAAGGTTGAGTATAAGGAGAATCTCTGAGAAGTAAATTTGAAAATTATTCTCTGTGTGATAATTCGCGCTTATGAATTTCTTACCCCGGAAACCGGGGGTCGAGCTCTCTTCCCCCATGGCTTAATCCTCGTAGTATCAAGGTTTGCGATCTGAGCAAGCAGGAGCCCACCCGTTCCCCGGACCCACTCCGGCAGCGTGACGACATTGAATCGCCCCGTGCGATGTGTGCGGCTGTTTGGGCGACTTAGGAGGATGCGGAGAAGGACCGACCGGTGGAGGGACGGACATGTGAGGTGGCCCGGAAAATCGGACAGTTCGCTAAGGTGTATTCCACCGTGTGACGGAGGGATGCAGATGAGCGGAAAGCGGCGTCGGTTTTCAGGGCATTGTCGCTGCTGATGGCGATGGCGCTGCTGGAGCCGCTTGGCTGGCGCGGCAGGGAGAGCGAGAACCCGCCTCTAAAAGCGCATCCCAATATCGAGTCGGCCGTCATACTCCCTGTCGTTCGAGCCCGCCCCCACCGCCGAGAGCCTACCGCCGATACTGAAGCGGCCCAGGCGCCAGGAAGCGCCCAAGCCCAGATGGGCGCTGTTTTCCGAGATCTCCGAGCCCAGCCGCTCGCCCGATACGTAAGCAGTTGTCTCCGCGCCACTGAATATCCTCTCGATATCGAATGAGCCCCACAGCGACAGCTCCCCATCCTTCCAGGCGCGCGTGGCTTGAGCCACAACGCCGAGGCGACCAGAAATGCGCTCTGCGTCGGGGAATGAAACCCGTGCGTCCACCGTGTCCCTGAAACCGTCCACGGAAACCTTCGAATATCCGACGCGGCCACGAGGCGACAGAACCACCCCGCCATCCATCGCGAACCTGTGCCCCACCTCGAGGTCGAGGGTCTGGCCCATCCCCTCGACGTCCGCATTGAGCAGGCCACGCCTGTCCGAGGCGAGGTCCATGCCGAGGAATGTCAACGCGAAAGCTCCGGACGCGTAGTATCCATTCGCACCGCGCCAGACGGCGCCGAACGCGGGGCCATATCCTTCCACCTCGATACTTCCGTCGCCTGTCGGTGAGGAGACATCGGCGGACGCCGTCATGCGGCGCATGGAGATCCAGCCCTCGGCATCCTCGCCCATGGCGATGTTCACACCGGTCTCCATCTGCGTGCGGTCGAAATCGTAACCCGCGCCCACGGTCGAGTGTTCCGGTTCATACGATCCCGTTCCGCCCTCGAGTCTCAACCAAACGGGTTTGGCCACTCGCTTTCTACCGGCTCCCGCCGCTCCCGGGCCGGTTAGGCGCAGCAGAAATCCCGGTAGGGCCTCGTAGACGGCAGTCCGGGGCGCGTACTCTTCCTCGAGCATATGCTCCTTGACGCAGTTCGGCGGCGTGCCCGTCTGACCCTCCGGACACATCGGCGGCGGGGGCGTCACGCAGTTCGGCGGCGTGCCCGTCTGGCCCTCCGGACACATCGGTGGCGGGGGCGTCACGCAGTTCGGCGGCGTGCCCGTCTGGCCCTCCGGACACATCGGTGGCGGGGGCGTCA
>JAJEBS010000194.1 GCA_022822425.1 Gemmatimonadota bacterium
ACAACACCGAGGAGCACATCCAGCGCGCCCTCGGCGGCCTGAAGGCGCTCCGTAGCCGGATCGTCTGATCGGGCCGAGCCGGCCGTGAACAGCGAGTTCGGCATTGATCTCGATCAGGCCCGCGCCTTCCTCGCCCGCAAGGAAGAGCGGCGACAGGCGCGGATCGAGGCGCGATTCGAACGGGCCACGCGGGACGCGAGAGCGATCATCGCGGCGATCGTCGAGGAGGTGAACCCGCGCCGCATCTACCAGTGGGGATCGCTCCTCGATCGGTCGCGTTTCAGCGAGATCTCGGATATCGATCTCGCCGTCGAGGGACTCTCTGGCCCCGCCGAGTTCTTCCGCGTGCTCGGGATCGCGATGGACGGCACGACCCTCCCGGTGGACGTGATCGAGATGGAGAAGGTGCCGAAGGAAATCGCCGAACAGATCCGCACCCGAGGTGCGCTGGTCCATGAACGCGGCGACGGCTGAGCTGCTCGCCCAGGTCCGGCTCCACCGGCGACGGCTCGACCAGGTCCGCGACGCGCTCGAGAGCGCCCTCGCCGACGAGATTCCGCGCCTCGGAAGGACACCGGTCTCGGCCCTGATTGCCGCAAGCCTCCTGGAGAACTACTACACCTGCCTGGAAACTGCCTTCGTGCGCATCTCGCAGCACTTCGAGAACCGGCTTCGGCCTGAGCGTTGGCATCGCGATCTTCTCGAGCGAATGAACCTCGAGATCGAGGGCGTCCGCGTGGCGGCGGTGTCGGACGAGGCGCTGCCGCTGCTCCTGGAACTGCTGCGTTTCCGGCACTTCAAGCGCTACTACTTCGAGATGGAGTACGACTGGGATCGCATGGACTTCCTGATCGCCAAGCTCCATCAGGTCCACCCTCTCGTCCTGCGCGACCTGCAGCGGTTCGAGCGCTTCCTCCACACGCTGCACGACCCGGACCCGAGCTGAACGAGCCGTCTCCGGGATCGAGCGGCCAACCGCATCCACTCACCCTGAGACGCCCCCGAAAGCGGGAACCAGACGGCGGCGCGAGGTGCCCCCGAAAGCCGCGTCACGGCCGGAATGACGCACTGATTCGCCACGGCGCGCAGTACACTTCCTCCATTGCTCCCACTGGGACGGGCCGCTCGACGGGCCGCCGGTCGGCTCCGGCCCGCGCCGGAACATCGACAAGACACGAGCTCTGTTCGAAGAGGATGACATCGCCCGGTACGGAGCTGTACGACCAGAGCCACAGCGGAACGCCAGCCGGAAAGAGTCGGCGAACTCCGGCCACGACCACCTCGCCGCGACCCCGGAGACTCTACCGATGACCGAATCAGACCTCGTCACCAAGTTCCAAACGATGCGACGCTCCGCACCGGCCGGCCACAAGACGGCGCACGAGCAGTTGTACGGAACGCTCTTCGATCGGGACATCATGGAAGCAGGCACGAACGCTGCTCGCATCGCCGCACTGGCTGGTCCTCCGAACGCTTCGGCTCAGATCGCCGACGGACGCAAGCTGGCGGCATACGTCACCGTGAAGCCCGATGTGGCCAAGGTCTGGAAGAAGTGAGGCAACCGGCCATCACCATGCGCCACCCACCCCACCCCGGTCGGAGTATCCGCGAGAACTGCATGGACGCCATGGGTCTCAGCGTGGACGAAGCGGCGCAGATGCTCGGCGTCGCCCGCGACGCACTCTCGCGGATCCTGGGTGGCCACGCCGCCATTTCACCGGATGTGGCGGCGCGTCTGGAGAGGGCCGGGTGGTCCAACACGGCCTTCTGGCTCCGACGGCAGGCCTCCTACGACTCGAGCCGGGCCCGCCCCCGAACACCATCTCGGCCCTGACCGGTATCAAGCGGCGCCGATGCGTCCGCCTCACGCATGGCCAATTCACTCGGCTCGGTCCGCCGCCGCCCCAATCCGCTCCAGGATTTGTCGCATGCGTCCGAGCTGTTCGGCGAGCCAGTCCACGGCTTCAGGCCAGGCATCCCGGTCATCCCGATCCCAAGCCCGCCTGACCGATAGAGAGCGTCCGTGCGCTGCCCCCTTTTCCTGCGTCTCCCATCCCGGAGTCTGGTCTCCCATCTCGGAACGGATCGCTCGCGAATAGCGCAGCATTCTCGCTGATCGCTCAGGGGTTGCCTCGCCCTCATCGGCGCGGATGAACAACCAGATCCAATCGGGGTTCCCTACGTACACGAGAATCCAGTCCCCGAGTGGCTCGTAAGGTCCAGTCCACTGGGAGGGGCCCTTCCAGGTGTCCTTCTGCCCAGGCAGTCTGCCGGTTCGCCTCTTGATGAATTGCCAGAGGCTCTCCGGATGACTCTGTCTGCGATGCTCCACTTCGACCCGAACATCGCACCGCTGGCCGAACTCCTCACAACGCCTCGCACTCTGCGGGTGGTTCTGGTCGTAGGGATACAGAACGTAGCCCGCATGTCCCGGCACGGAACGAAGGGTCTGGCTATGCCCCTTGGGCAGATCACCGGCCGAATGCAGGTCCACCGTGACTGCGGGTCCAGTGAGCTTCTGCGCGTTCGCCGGATCCATGGTCAGCAAGGCGGACACCACGTTCAGCACCATCTGACTGGCGGCCATTTCGGTCCTCCACGGCTCCTGATCGATCCTCCAGCGCAGTGCGGAGGAGTCCGGGGAGCGCTCGTGCCCCGGCCCACTCCATCTCCATAGTTTCAGGGCTCGCTCGGTCAGATCTTCCGCGCGCTGCTCCATCTCGTTTCTGCCCCACTGGTCGGAGCGCGCCACGCGCCGCGTCATGTGGATGGCACTCTTCTCATACAGCGCCCGCTTCGACTCGAACTGCTGCGCGCCAAGCTCCGGGTTGTAGCCCGTCAGCGTCAGATTCGCCAGCCGATCCCGGTAGAGACCGTGAACCTCCTCGGCGGTCGGTCCTAGGTCGCGCCGCCAGCCCGCCGTGAGTCTCTGCGGCATCACGTGCTCGATCGTTATGCCTTGCCGTGACAGGCGCTCCTTTCCGTGCTCGTGGTCCACGAGCGCCCACAAGACCGCGGACGCAGAGCCAGTCGACCTGCCTCCGTACGCCTTCCGAGTACGGATCCCCTGACGCACGGCGTCGTCATCCGGAACTTCCGCTCGGGTGTTTTGCAGGCGGCGAATCCGCTCCAGCCAGTATTCCACCGGCGCGTCACTCTCTCCCGGCCCCCCCGCCTTGGCGAGGTGGGTCGCGGCGCGGTTTACGGCATTCAACGGCCGATCCGCAAGCCAGAGGCGCGTGAGCCAGGTGCCGACCCCGGCGAGCACGGCAGCCAGCTCGTCACCGGTCAAGACCGGGCCCGCGTTCTGTGACGCATCGTGGAGGAGCCGCAGGGTCATCGGTCGGTGGACATGCAACCCCATGTCACGCAGGTGAACGAGCTGCTTCTCCACGCCATCGTCCGCGTACGACCCGTTGGCCCCCGTGAGTTTCCCGTAGAGTCCGGCGAGCCGTGCCAGTCTCCGACAGAGCGCTGGCCTGCTCCGGTCGAGCTGCCGGCCGACCGCCCATCGCCGGAAGTCCTCGTAGACTCGGCTCGTCCCGCGAACCTGCCCGGTCTTCCACCGCAGGAAGTCGCGGAAGAACAGGTCAGAGGGCTCCGTCGTATGCCGGGCCCCGAGGCGCCGCTCGAAGGCCAACCACGAGTCATCGTGCACCTCCTCCTGCTCCACGTCCGACAGGCCCATGAGGATCCAGTTCTTGATTTTCTCGGTCTCGGTCAGCGGACGGCCGGTGGCATTCAGACTCTCGAAGATCTGTTGTGGATCCTCGGGCGATTCGAGCCCGATGCTGACGACCCGAAACCGCTGGAGTCCGCGAAGCACTGACGCCGCGCCCCTCTTGCGCACCAACAACCTGCGGGCGATCCTCCACGCTGCCGCCACCGTCCCGGGCCCATTCCGATCTCCGTTGAGGCAGCGTCGATACTCCTCGGCGTCCCCCGTCTGCAGCCTCAGCTTGAGACGCTTGGGACCGCGCTTGACCTTGGGGTTGAACAGGCAGTCACGAATCTCTGCCGCAGTCCACTCGCCAATGCTCCCGTCCGGGCCGATCGCATCCGAAATACAGTCCAGAAGCAGGCTCACCGTCGTGAGGCGCTGCTGGCCGTCCACGACTCTGATGGTCTTGACCACGCCCGCAGCCCCTGTTTCCGTGAACGTGAGAAGCGTCCCCCCATAGTGCGCCGCGTGGGGACGATCCACGGCAGCGATCGTTACCAGATCCTCCACGAGGCGCTCGATGTCGGTGTAGCCCCATCGGTAGCGACGCTGCCATCGGGGCACGACATAGTGCACCTTCCCATCCAGGAGTTCAAGAAAGTCAATGTGCTGTGCTTGCATGCGAGCTCCTCGCGTCAATCAGCGGACGCTGCGGCGCGAACGGAGAGCCTCGAGAATCGCCTCGGCGGATTCGTTGGAGGAGTGCTTGGCGGTAGGGCCCTTTTTCTTGCGATAGCGGTGATGGGCCGGGAAATCCACGAGAACGTCCTGTCCCCACTTCAGGCCCGCCAGTTCGCAGGCGCGTCGGATCAGACTCTTCTTCTGGGCACTGCTGTTCTGCGTGGCGATCCACCAGCCACGGGACAGGGCCGCCGAGTTCTTCGGCCCTGCCTTCGGTCGGCTCAGGTACATCCGCATTCGATCGCGCGCCACGTAGTGGACGGAAGTCCCTCGGACTTCACGGGCGAACCGCTCCAGGAATCCGGCATCCCGGGATGCGAACCACTCGAACGCGGCCACCAGGGCTGCCACTCCGCTCGGGAATCGTCGGACACTTCCTTCGAGAGTGAGCACGAAACGGCCGGTCCCCGTCGGTCTGATCTGACCAGGCTGCGGAGACTTGGGGGCGACGCCTCCTCCTCCAGACGCCGGCGGTGTCGCGACCTTCGATCCCCGACTACTTCTGCTCCCCGCGCTTCGCCGAATCGTCGGGAGCCGAACGATGACGTCGGTTCCGAATCCGACGCCCGCCACCGCGCACGCCTTCTGAATGAGTTGGCGCTTTCCTCGATTACTGTTCTGGGTTGCGATCCACCAGCCGCCCGGTAGCTCTTCTGCAAACTTCCTGGCGAACTCGGGATTCCCCGGGTAGAGCCGAGCTCGGGCGCGCGCCAAGTAACGCCGGGTCCGACCCCGGTGCGCCGACGCAAACCGGTGACAGAAGCCCTCGTCGCGCCGCGCCAGCTCGGCGAACACATCGACCAGAAGGTCCTTACCGGATGACGGATGAGACGTCCGGCCGAACATGGTCAGCTCCGGACTTCGCGATCCGTCTGATGACGGCGGAGCGGACTTCGCAGAGCGTGTCTCTGTTTGCGACCTTGAGGACGAGGTTGTGACGTCGAGTGTCCGCGCGAGGAACACGGACGCAGCGTCGCGAGCGGGCCGAGCTCCGCTCGTCTCTTCCACGCGCGCACAGAACAGATCGACTAGAGAGTCGTCCGGCCCCTCCACCATCGTCCTGAGGACCGGCTCGAAGGAGCGGGCAGCTCGGCTCTGCCCGCGGATCTCTTCCAGGGCTGCCTCGGCCGCGGCCTGTGCGCGGCCAGACTCCACTTGACTCCGTGCGAGATGGCGTGTCAA
>JAJEBS010000028.1 GCA_022822425.1 Gemmatimonadota bacterium
ACCACCGTCCCCTCGTAGACGCCCGCGTTTCCTCCCACCAGCACGTCGTCCTCGATCACCACCGGGGCCGCGCCCACGGGCTCCAGCACGCCGCCGATCTGAGCCGCCGCGCTCAGGTGCACGCGTTCCCCGATCTGGGCGCACGAGCCCACCAGCGCGTGCGAGTCGATCATGCTGCCCGCGCCCACCCAGGCGCCCACGTTCACGTACATGGGCGGCATGCACACCACTCCCGGGCCGAGGTAGGCCCCGCGGCGCACGGCCGAGCCTCCCGGCACCACCCGGACCCCCTCCGCGGCGGCGAAGCGGCGCACGGGCAGGTTGTGCTTGTCCAGGAAGGCGGATGGAGTCCGGGAGTCGACGGCGCTGCCCCCGGGAGCAGCGACCGCCGTGATGCGTCCGCTGCGGAACGCGACCAGGATGCCCCGCTTCACCCAGGGCACCGCCACCCACGAGCCATCGTCTTCCCGCACCGCGGAGCGCAGCGATCCCGCCTCCAGGCGACTCAGCAGTTCGGCCACGACCTCTTCGGCGGCCTCCGGAAGAACCTCGCCGGCGGGCCGGGCATGGAGTGCGTCGATGCGCTCCCGCAACGGGCTCATGTCCCCTCCGCGGTCCGCACGGCCGCC
Organism: Gemmatimonadota bacterium; assembly: GCA_022822425.1. Taxonomy (GTDB): domain Bacteria; phylum Gemmatimonadota; class Gemmatimonadetes; order Longimicrobiales; family Gaopeijiaceae; genus BD2-11. The sequence continues at coordinate 630 of JAJEBS010000028.1, forward strand.
GCCACGGCTTCATGGTGGGCCTCGGCAAGGGGCGCCAGCGGCAGCCGGACCCGGGGATGGATGCGTCCCATCATCCCCAGTGCCGCTTTGACCGGCACCGGGTTCGACTCCACGAACGCGACCCGCATCCAGTCGGCGAGGCGGTAGTGCAGGGACCGCGCGCGCTGCAGATCGCCGCACGACATCGCCGCCACCAGCTCCGCCATGGCGCGCGGGGTGGCGTTGCTGACCACCGAGATCACGCCGTCGGCGCCGAGCGCCATGAACGGCACCGTCATGGAATCGTCGCCCGACAGCAGCGCGAATCCGGGAGGCCTGCCGCGCGCGATCTCCGCGACCTGGTCGCAGCTGCCCGCGGCCTCCTTGGTCCCCACGATGTTGGGGTGCCCGGCCAGCGCCAGCGTGGTGGCGGCGGCGATGTTGCTGCCCGTGCGTCCCGGAACGTTGTAGAGCACCACCGGGCAGGGAGCCGCGTCCGCAACCGCGGTGAAGTGCTCGATCAGCCCGCGCTGCTGCGGGCGGTTGTACGGGGGCGACACGTGCATCAGGTGGCTGACGCCCGTCGACGCGATCCTGAGCGAGAGCTCGATCGCCTCGGCGGTATTGTTCGATCCCGCCCCGCCCACGACGGGAACGCGTCCAGAGGCCTGATCGACCGTGATCGCCACCACCCGCTCATGCTCTTCGACCGAGAGCGTGGCGGCCTCGCCGGTGGAGCCCGCCGGCACAAGGAAGTCGATGCCCTGTTCGATCTGCCAGTCGACCAGCGACCGCAGCGCCGTCTCGTCCACTTCCCCCGTTTCCCGGAACGGCGTCACCAGCGCCGTTCCGCATCCTCCGAGCAGCTCGTGCTTCACCCTGCCTCCCCCGCGAGAAGGTCTCGCATGGTGTAGACCCCCGTGCGGCCGGCCAGCCACGCCGCCGCCCGCAGCGCGCCCTCCGCGAACACGCCGCGGTCACGGGCTTCGTGCCGCAGGACGAGTCGTTCGCGGGGACCGTCGATCGATATCTCGTGTGTGCCGGGAACGTGCCCGGTCCGGATCGATGTAATGGGAGAGTTCCGTCCCAGTCCCTCTGCCAGCGACCGCTCCAGGGCGATTGCCGTGCCGGACGGGGCGTCGAGCTTGCCGGCGTGATGGGTCTCCACCACATGCGCGTCAAAGCCGCCGGCGCCCGAGAGGAGCTCGCCCGCCGTGTGCGCCAGCAACTGAAGAGCGACCGCCCCGAAGGAGAAGTTGGGTGCCCAGAGGAGGGCGCCTCCGCGCTTCTCTACCCAGGCGGCGACCGCGGGCAGCCCGTCGGCCCATCCGGTCGTGCCGGAGACGACGGGACACCCAGTCTCTACGCACAGGCGAATGTTGGAGGCGGCCGAGGCGGGCGTTGTGAATTCGAGCGCCACATCGGCCCCGGCGATCCGGTCGCGAACGTCTGCCCGGCGCGGTTCCACGTCCCGGCGCCCCAGCAGGGCCAGCACATCGACGCCCCGCGTGCGCGCGAGCGCATCGATCGACCGGCCCATCCTCCCGGATCCGAGGATCACGATGCGTAACGCTTCCGCGCCGGCGCGACGTGCCACGCCCTCCCTCCGCTGTTTCCGCGTTCGTGCTTCCGGACGAACGGACGCCGCCCGGGGGGGAATGCCGGAATCTACCCTTTGGAACGCCGGTCGGTCCCACGGGTGGCGCCGAATCCCGACCACTGGACATCTCGTTCGGTACCGGGGTATCGTTGCGAACCCGCAGACCCGTCAACGCCCCAACCCGAACCGAGATAGATGAGCCCCAGGACTTCCGATAGCCACGCACGCCGCGCGTCCGAATCCGATTCCGAACCCCCGCGGGAGGAACCGGAGGCGGGCGCCCCGCCGGACGACGCGAGCGCCGATCATCCGGGGCCGGAAGGCGCCGGCGACGAGAGTCCGCGGGAGAGAGGGTCGCGGAACGGAGCCGACGGGGAAGCGTCTGCGCGCGAGGACGGAATCGGCGCGGCCGCCCCCGACGAGCCGGGTCGGTCCCGCGAGGATCTCGAACGCGAGATCGACCAGCTCAACGACCGCCATCTGCGTCTCGCCGCGGAATTCGAGAACTACCGCAAGAGGGTTCGTGCAGAGAAGCTGGCAACCTGGGCGCGCGCGCAGGCCGACCTGGTGCGCCGCCTGGTGGAGTCGGTCGACGACCTTCAGCGGGTCGCCCTGCTGGATCCGAAAACCGCGTCCGTGCAGGACATCGTGGAAGGGGTCGACCTGGTGGAACGGAAGCTGTTGCGGGCGCTTGCGGACGCGGGCCTGGAGGTGCTCGACCCGGCCGGCGAGGACTTCGATCCGAACGTGATGGAGGCCGTCATGACGGCCCGGGCATCCTCGGAGGAGGAGGACGACACTGTGGACATGGTTCTGCAGCGAGGATACGTGCTGGAGGGCCACCTGGTGCGGCCCGCGCGCGTCAGCGTGCGACAGCACGGCTAGAGCCGGTCGCAGTCGATGTCGCCGGCGACGAAGGACTACTACAAGGCCCTGGGCGTCTCGGAGAAGGCGACGCCCGAGGAGATCAAGAAGGCGTATCGCCGATTGGCGAAGCGATACCATCCGGACGCCAACCAGGGCGACGCCGCGGCGTCGGAGCGGTTCAAGCAGGTGGGCGAGGCCTACTCGGTGCTCTCCGACTCCGCCAAGCGCAAGCAGTACGACCAGATGCGGCGCCTGGGCGCCTTCGGTCTGGGCGGCAGCCGGCGGGGGCCCGCTTCCCCCGGCGCCGGGGCGCCGGGGGCCGGGCAGGGCTTTTCGTTCGACGATCTCGGCGGGCTCGGCGACCTCTTCGGTTCCATATTCGATCGCGGAGGCCGCAAGACCGCCCGGGAAACCTCGACCGGCCCGCGCAAGGGCAACGATGTCGAGTACGTCGTGGACATCGACTTCGAGGTGGCCGTGACGGGAGGACGCGTCACCATCTCGGTGCCCGTGACCGAAGAGTGCGCCACCTGCGGGGGCAACGGGGCCCGGCCGGGCACGACCACCACCCGCTGCAAGGAGTGCTCGGGAACGGGAACCGTCTCCTTCGGCCAGGGTGGATTCGCGGTCAAGCGGCCCTGCCCGGCGTGCCTGGGGCGGGGCAGGATTCCCACCGATCCGTGTCAAGCCTGCAAGGGGACGGGAACGGTGCGCCAGAACCGCAAGATCGGGGTGACCGTGCCGAGGGGTGTGGACACGGGCTCCAGGGTGCGACTGAGCGGGCAGGGCGAGCGCGGCGCCAGGGGCGGGACACCGGGCGACCTCATCATCACCTTCAAGGTCAAGCCGCACCGGTTCTTCCAGCGGGAGGGGCGCGACATCCACGTCACGGTGCCCCTCAACATCGCGCAGGCCACCATGGGCACCCGCATCCGGGTCAGGACGGTGCACGGCAAGAGGGTCGTGCTCAAGATTCCGGCGGGCACGCAGCCGGGCGCGCGCTTTCGCGTGCGCGGCCACGGGATACGAAAGGGGGCGCGGGTCGGCGATCAGATCGTCGAAATCCAGGTCCAGGTCCCGGAGGCGCTCTCGGAAGACGCCCAAGAGGCCATCCGCCAGTTCGCGGAAGTCGCCGAACTCAGCTACTGAGTCTCATCAGATGCAGCGCATGATTCGCAACGGGTCGTTTCGCAGGTGGGAGGCTTTCGCCACCACCGGCCGCCACGGGCTCGCGCATCCCGGGCGGGTGGTGTTTCGCTGCTGTTCGGATCCCGCCAGACGCGCGCGGGTCGCCGAAGTTCCGGCGGGGAAGGCCGGAGCGGAGGCTCTCGTGAACGGCGCGACGGATGGCGAGCTGCTGCGGCTGCTGGAGGGAGCCGAGCCGCTGGATTGACGCGCCGGCCGGGCCGCGACGGAGTTCAGGCCGTCGCCATCGCCGCGGTGGCGATGCGGCCGCCGCCCAGAATCCGCCCCGTCTCGTCGAAAAACACCGCCGACTGCCCGGGCGTGACCGCGAGCACGGGCTCCTCCAGCTCGAGAATGAGGCCGTCCCCGTCGTGCTGAACCCGGCCGGGCACCGCCGGAGCCCGGTAGCGGAGCTGGGCGCGCACGACGGTCCCGTCCGCGGGCGGCTCCCCGGCGAGCCAGTTGAGTTCGGCCACTCGCAGTTTGCGGCACTCCAGCGCCTCTTTCGGGCCCACCACCACTTCGCGGGAGTCCGGACGGATCCCGACCACGTACAGCCTCTGGTCGAAGCCCCCGCCCAGTCCGCGGCGCTGGCCCACGGTGAAGGAAGCGTAGCCCCGGTGGCGGCCCACGACCCGGCCGTGGGTGTCCACCAGGTTGCCGGGCCGGAGGGCGTCGTGGCGCTCGCCCAGGTTGCGCCGCAGCAGGTCGCGGTAGTCGCCGGTGGGAACGAAGCAGATCTCCTGCGACTCGGGCTTGGCCGCGGTGACGAGGCGGAGGTCGCGCGCGCGGGCGCGAACCTCGGGCTTGGTGAGTTCGCCCAGCGGAAACCTCAGCCGGGGCAGCAGCGCGCGGGGAAGGCCCCACAGGAAGTAGGACTGATCCTTCGCCGGGTCGCGTCCCCGGAAGAGGGCCGCCTCCCCGTCCACGACCCCGGCGCGCACGTAGTGCCCGGAAGCGACGGCATCGCACCCGAGCAGCTCTCCCCGGCGGAGCAGGTCCCGGAACTTGGTGTTGGAATTGCACCGCACGCAGGGGTTGGGCGTGCGTCCGCGCGCGTACTCCGAGACGAAATCGTCGATGACGTCGCGGGTGAACTCCTCCTCCACGTCGAAGACGTAATGGGGGATGCCCAGCGCATCGGCGACCCGGCGCGCGTCCATGATGCCGTCGAGTCCGCAGCAGGTGCGCGACGGTCCCGGCTCCTCCTGGTAGCAGAAGGTCTTCATGGTCGCGCCGACGAGCTGGTGGCCCTGCTCGGCCAGCAGCGCGGCCGCCACCGAGGAATCGACCCCTCCGGACATGGCCACCAGGATCCGCTCGGCGGACATCGTCAACCGCCTCCTGCGCCGACGAGCGCGCCGGCGCGGGTCACGATCTCAACGGTTCGGCGGGCGGCCTCGCTGACCTCTGCCGAGGTGGTGGTGCGGCCCAGGCTGAAGCGCACGGAGGCAAGCCCCTCGGCGTCGTCGCCGTAGAGCGCGCGCAGCACCGGGCTGGTGGTGGTGCTGCCGGACGCGCACGCCGACCCCCCGGAAACCGCCACCCCTGCCAGGTCGAAGGCCATCACCAGGGTGGCCGGATCCAGCCCGGGGAATCCCAGGTTGAGCAGATGCGGGGCTCGCTCGCCTTCCGCGCCGAACACGCGCGTTCCGGGGAGCGCGTCGACGATGGCAGCCTGCAGGCGGTCGCGCTCCACCGCGAGCCGCTCCGTTTCCGCGGCCTGTTCCTCCACCGCCAGGGTGAGCGCCCTGGCCAGGCCCACCGCCCCGGCGACGTCCTCCGTCCCCGGCCGCAGGCGGCGCTCCTGGCCGCCCCCGAAAAGGAGGGGCGCGAGCTCCACGCCGCGGCGGCGGTAGAGCAGCCCCACCCCCCGCGGGCCGCCGATCTTGTGGGCGGTCATCGAGGCCAGGTCGAGTCCGGCCCGGCCGAAGTCGACCGGCACCTTGCCCACCGCCTGCACCGCGTCGGAGTGCACCACGACGCCTGCGGCGCGCGCCCGGGCCGCCACGCGCTCCACCGGCAGCACGGTGCCGACCTCGTTGTTGACCCACATCACCGAGAGCACGCACGCGCCCCGCGACAGCGCGACTGCAAGCGCCTCCTCGTCGAGGTCGCCTGTCGGGGCGACATCGACGCGCACGCTCTCTCCGCCTCGCACGGCCACCTGGTCGCACGCCTCCCGCACCGCGGGGTGTTCGATCGTGGTTGCGATGGCGCGCGGGCGTTCTCCCGCGGCCACCACGACCCCAGCCCGTCCCAGCACGGCCATGTTGTCGGCCTCGGTGCCGCCCCGCACGAAGGCCATCTCCGCCGGCTCGGCTCCGACCGCGCGCGCGCAGTCCGCGCGCGCCTCGTCCAGGGCCGCGCGCGCCTGCCGTCCCCAACGGTGCGCGCTCGAGGGATTGCCGAAGGCGCCCGTCAGGTGGGGGCGCATGGCGTCCAGCGCCTCCGGTCGCAGGGGCGTGGTGGCGGCGTGGTCGAGATAGAGGGCGGGGCGGTCCATCGGAAACGGCGCAGGCGGCTCATGGCGGGACAGGTTCCGGCGCCTAACTTTAGCCGCCCCGGGGTTTCGATAGAAGGTGTGCATCCGAACAGGGAATCGCCTATGAGCCAGGCACGACTTCCCGCGGGCCCGCCGGCGCGGTTCCGCTCGACCGTTCACGGAACCGTATTCGCGGGTCGCGACCGGCACCTCGACGCACTCAGCCCCGGCGACGTGCTGGTGCTCATCCCCGATCCATCGGACGGCGTCCACAACGCGGTGTGGGTGCACCTGCCCGCCGGCGATCCCGTGGGCTACCTGCCTCCCGAGATCGGCGGCTGGCTGGGACCCTGGCTGCGGGCGGGCGGACGCACCCGGGCGACCGCCCTGCGCGTTGGGAGTGACCGCGTGCCCAGTTGGCGGCGGCTGGTGGTGGACGTGCGCTGCCTCGGCGGAGACGGGCAAGCCCCATCCGGCGCGTTGCCGCCGATCTGACGCCCCCGGGGGGTCGGCCGATCGTGAGCGCAGGGGGGAACTGCTGATCGGGCGCTCAACCGCGGGGCGGCGCCCCGCCCCGAGCATCTCTACTCGAAGCGCAAAGCCTTGACCGGCGTCATGCGCGCGCCTCGCAGGGCGGGGAAGAGACCGAAGGCCATCCCGGTAACAACCGCGGACGTGAGCGCCGCGACGACCGACCAGAAGGGAATGGATGCCGGAATCGGCGTCCTGGCTTCGATGAAGTCGGCGAGGCCCGCGCCGAGCGCCAGCCCCAGCGCCCCTCCCAGGAAGGTCAGCACCGACGCCTCCACCAGGAACTGCCAGAGGATCTCGTTGCGCGTGGCGCCTACCGCCTTGCGGATGCCGATTTCACGTGTCCGCTCGGTCACGGAGATCATCATGATGCCGATCACGCCGATCCCGCCCACCAGGAGCGCGACCGACGAGAGGGCGATCATCACCAGAAAGAACGCTGCGGTCAGCTGGTTGAACGAGTCGACGATCTGCTGGGACTCGACGAGCGCGAAGTTGTTGTCGTCGGCCGGCCCGAGACCCCGCATCGAGCGCAGGACAGTGGTGACCTGATCCTTGGCCTGCTCACGGCCGAACGGTTCTCGCGGCACGATCGTCAGCATGAGGAAGTTGAAGCGATTCCTGGCCTTGAGCCGCTTCTCGGCGGCGGTCCAGGGGAAGATCGCCCAGTGATCGATGGCTTCGGCGAAGATGTTGTCGTCCGCCTGATAGACCCCCACTACCCGGAACAGTGGATTGACGCCCCGGCTGCCCGCCGTCACCCGAACGTTCCTGCCGATGGGATCGCGCTGGCCGAAGAGTTCCTCGGCCAGCCCGGGCGAGATCACCACCACCGCGCGGGCTTCGTCGACCTCGGTCGGCACGAAGTTGCGGCCCGCGATGAACTCACCCGGTTGGGCGGCCGTCCAGCCGGCGGACATGCCGTTGCCCTGGAACGCCCGCACCCGACGCCCCTCGAACGCGAACCTCGGTGAGAACTCGAAGTTGACAATCGCCTCGGAGACGGCCGGAAGACGCTCGATCCGGTCGATCTCCTCGTGGGTCAGCTCCGGACGATCCCACCAGGGCGGACGGCCGCTGCCGTCGCCGACCAGACGGACATCCGTGAAGTCGAAGGGGGTCAGATAGAAGTTGTCGGCCCCGCCGGCCTCGAACGGCGAGAGTATGCTCGACCGGATCCCCGTGATCATCGCCGCCATGGTCACGACCACGCCCACCCCGATCGCCACCCCGCTGATGGTCAGACCGGCTCGAATCCTGGTCGCCCGAATCGCTTCCAGCGCGATGCGGATTCCCTCACCGAGGGTATTCAGCCGGGCTCTCATCACTCGTACCTCAGTGCGTCTACCGGATTGAGTTTCGAGGCTCTTGCAGCCGGGTACACACCGGCGACGACCCCGACCGTGATGCCGAGCGCGACACCGAGCCCGATCCACTGAGGCGCGACCGCGGCCGGCAGAGGCGACACGGCGCGGACGACCGCGGTGAGCGCGACTCCGATACCGATGCCGACCAGCGCGCCCACCGCCGACAGGGTGGCGGTCTCGATCAGCACCTGGAGCAGGATATCGCGCCGGCGTGCGCCGATGGCCTTGCGCACTACTATTTCCCGGGTCCGCTCCATGACCGAAACCAGCATGATGTTCATGATCACGATGCCGCCCACGACCAGCGATATGGACACCAGCCCCGGTAATGCCACGAAGAGCACGCGCGATATGTCGTCCCAGAAGCTGAGCGCTTCCTCCGCGGTCTCGAGGTTGAAGTCGTTCTCCTCGCCGGGTCGGAGCCCGTGGCGCGCGCGCATGATTCCCTCGGTCTCAGCGGTCGCCTGGCGCAGCAGTTCCGGACTCGCGGTCTGGATCACGACGCCGTCCACGACATTTCGCGGATTCACCATTCGCCGGATGGGAGAGCGGGCGGGGGCCAGCACCATGTTGTCACGCGACAGCCCCAGCATCGAACCCTGTTCCTCGATGACGCCGACCACGCGGAAGGGGAAATCCCGGATCCGCACCTGCGCACCGACCGGATCCTCATCCTCGAACAGCAGGTCCGCGGTGCTCTTGCCGAGCACGGCGACAGCTGCGCCGCGGTCGGCCTCCTGTGCGGAGAAGGGCCGGCCGAGTTCCATGTCGTACGCACGGATCGTAAAGATCTCCTCGGAGGCTCCGAAGAGGAGTACGTTTTCAACCTTGAGTCCTCCCGGACCCTCTACCTCGCCCTGGGAGATGGACTCGACCGCGATCGTGGCAGGCGTCTCGAGCCGGTCTCGAATCGCGTCCGCGTCATCCATTTCGATGCGGGGACGTCGTGCCGCGCGCCGCAGGGACACGGGGTCTCCGTCGACGATGTTGGGCCGGCTCCGCTCAAGAGTCACGGTGTTCACGCCGAACACCATCGACGAGAAATCGTCCCGGATGTAGCGGTCGATTCCTTCGACGATGCTGACCACCACGATCAGGAACATGATGCCGACGATGACGCCGAGGAGGCTGAAAAGGCTCTTCAGCTTCTCGCTGCGGATGTAGCCCAGCGCCAGTCGCACGCCTTCCCAGAGCTGCATGACCGCCTCAGGTCCGTCGCCGGGTCATGAGGCCGGCTCGTCCGGTTCTACCGACGCGCTGTCGGTTCGCACTTCTTCACCATCCGTGAGTTCGCGAATGCGCTGGTACGGGCCGCTCACCACCGTGTCGCCCTCCGACAGTCCGGAGAGCACCTCGAAGTACTCCTGTCCCGCGATCCCGACGGCGACCGGAACGAAATGCGCCTCGCCGTCGCGTACGACGAAGACACCTTCCTCTTCTTCCTCCTCGTCCTCTTCATCCTCGCCCACCGCGCGCGTGTTGTCCGATTCCGTCGAACCGTCGCCGGCCTCGTCGTTCCCGGATTCCCCACCGCCACCCGAGCCGTTCCCGTCCGCCTCCTCCTGTTCCGAGCGGTCACGAATCGTCAGGGCGATGATCGGAATCGCGAGCGCGTGGTCGCGGACTTCGGTGACGATGTCGGCCGTGGTCGAGAGATCCGGCCGCAACTCGACCGGCGGGTTGTCCAGCGTAATCACCACCTCGAAGTCGATGGTGGGGGTCTGGCCCGTGCCCGCCGCACTCGACGGAGGCCGGATGGCGGAGTTTCCGATCTCGGTCACGGTTCCGGCGAACTCCGTATCCGGAAACGCGTCCAGTTCCAGGGCGGCGCTGTCGCCGATGCTGATCTCCGGCACGTCGGTTTCGTCGACCTGCATCACCGCTTCGATCACCGACAGGTCGCTGACCGTGAGCAGGAGGCTCCCCGGGTTGTTCATCGTGCCTACGATGGCGGTTTCGCCCAGCTCGATGTTCAGCCGGGTGACCTTCCCCGAAATGGGAGCCCGGATGGTGGTCTTGGACAGGCGATCCTCGGCCTCGTCCAGCGTCGCGCGGGCCTGGTCGACGCCGTGCGCCGCAGCGGTGTAGAGAGCCTGCGCGACCTCGGCTTGCGTCCCGGCGTCGTCGACCTGCTGCCGGCTGACGAGCGTCGAATCCCTTGTCCAGAGCCCCTGCATGCGGTCGTACTCGCGCGTTGCCTGGATCAGGCTGGCGTTCTGCTGGGCCGCCTGCGCCTCCCGCTGGGACAGCCCGGCTCGCGACTGGGCCACGGCAGCTTGAAACTGCGTCTGGTCGATGCGCAGAAGTACTTGTCCTTCTTGCACATCGTCGCCTTCGTCGACGTTGAGTTCAACGATGCGGCCCGAGACGTCGGAGCTGATGTCCACAGTTCGTCGCGCCCGGATGTTGCCACTCGCGGTGACGATCGCTTCCAGGTCTCGCCGGCCTACTTCCTCCGTGCGCACCTGCGTGCCGGTGTTGCGCGATTGCAGCGTGGTCAGCACTCCGGCGACCACGAGCACGGTTACCACGAGCACGCCGATGGCGATTTTTGCTCTAAGCGTCATTTGGATGTTGTTCCCGAATTCCGGTCCAGGACCCTGGGCACATGCGCCCCGTCGCGTTCCCGTA
>JAJEBS010000227.1 GCA_022822425.1 Gemmatimonadota bacterium
GCATAAAGTTGCGCAGGATTTATTGTCGTCATCGCGCCTCGCCGACAACGAAAAATCCTCCGCATATTATGCTGCGAATTGACCAGACACCACACTAGGCGCTTTTTGCTCTATGGAGGCATCCGGTGAGAAACATCACCCTGAGCGCGGACGAGAACCTGATCGAAGCGGCACGGCGGCGTGCCGCCGCCCAGCACACGACTCTGAATGCCCAGTTTCGGCTTTGGCTCGTGGACTACGTGGGGCAGGAAACGCGAGCCGCCCAAGCCATGCGGACGGTCCGGGAGATTCAAGGCAAGTTGCGAGTCGGGCGCAAGTTGACGCGGGAAGAAATGAATGAGCGTTGAAAGCTTTCTCGACACGAACATCTTCGTGTACCAGCTTGAGCGCCTGGACAGCCGCAAAGCCGACATCGCGGACGAATTGATTGCGCACGGGATCGAGACTCAAACGGCGTGCATCAGCTTTCAGGTGATTCAAGAGTGCCTCAATACCGCGATTCGCAAGGCCGAAGTACCGCTGAGCGAGGGCGAGATGCGCAGGTATCTGGTTGATGTCCTCAATCCTCTGTACCGGGTTCAGCCTGACCTCCGACTGTACGAAAAATCGCTGCAAGTCCGATTCCGTTATCGTTTCGGTTTCTATGACTCCCTCATCGTCGCCTCTGCCATAGAGGCCGGGTGCGAAACGCTCTTTACCGAAGACCTGAGCCACGGACAGCAGATCGAGGGAGTGACGATCGTCAACCCGTTCAGGGCATGAGGTCGGGCGTAAGCAGACCACGGGGACAAAGCTTCCCGTTGCCGCAGCCGAAGCGCTTGAACTCAATCGGCAAGACGCTTACAGCCCGTCATCGCGCGGTGGAATCTGCAACCCCCGCTGCACCGCCGGTCGGGCACCGACCCGGGCGAGCCAGTCCCGCACGTTGGGATAGCTGTCGAGGTCGATCTCCTGCATCCGCCAGCGGTAGATCCAGGGGTAGGCCGAGATGTCGGCGATGGAGTAGTCGCCCGCCAGGTAGTCCCGGCCTTCCAGTCCGCGGTTGAGCACGCCGTAGACGCGGTTGTTCTCCACCTGCGCGTCACCGAGGTAGGCGTGCTCTTCGCCGGCGTCGCGGCGGCGGATCTGCCAGTGCACGCCGAGGCCCGTGTGGGTGATGTGGCCGGAGGCGAAGAAGAGCCAGTTCAGGACCTCCATGCGCGCCGCCGTTTCGTGGGGCAGGAGCCGCCCCGACTTCTCCGCGAGATAGATGAGGATGGCGCCGGACTCGAACACGGTGACGGCTTTGCCGCCGGGGCCGTCGTCGTCCACGATGCAGGGGATCCGGCCGTTGGGGTTGATGGCGAGGTACCAGTCTTCCTTCTGTTCCAGGTTGTCCAGGTCCATGGGCCTGACGGTGTAGTCCAGGCCCGATTCCTCGAGCATGATGGAGGCTTTGCGGCCGTTGGAGGTGGCCTTGCTGTACAGGATGATCATCGTGGTTCCTTTCGGCAGCGCGGTGACCCGGCGTCCCCTCTGGCGCCGTTCGGCCCGTCGCGAGACGGTTTATAGCGACTTCAGGGATTTGCTGTAAACTGAACCGTGGGGGGATGCATTTCCCCACACCCCCACATCCTGTTTCGAGGACGCTGTTCCATGACGACACCCTATCGCGACATTCTGGACAAGGTGCGGCTGGCGTTTCCCCAGCCGGTGTCCGACCCCATCCACGACTCCTACTTCATCCACTCCATCATGCGCGCCCTCGACCAGGTGGACGCGCTGAAGACGGAGTTGCCCATCCTCGGCGAGCTGACAGCGGGGGACTTCGAGGCCGCGCGCACGGCGGCTTTGCCGGAGGGGACGTTGTCGGTGGAGGCGGTGACCGCCGACCTCGTGGGTTACTTGCGGGGCATGACCGTCTTCGGCCACCCGCGCACGCAGCAGAACGTGATCCCGCCGCCCACCATCCCCAGCGTCATCGGCGTGCTGCTGGCGGCGCTGTACAACCCCAACGTCGCTTGGGACGAGTACAGCCGGCTCGTGGCGCTGGCCGAGGTGGAGGCCGCGGGCATCACCGCCGGACTCATCGGCTACGACCCGGAGCGGGCCGGCGGCGTGTTCACTTTCGGCGGCACCGGCACATCGCTCTACGGCGTCAAGATGGGACTGGAGAAGGCCTGCCCGGACACCATCCAGAACGGCGTGTCCCAGGAGGCCGTGATCCTGGTGTCGGACACCGGCCACTACTGCGCGGCCAACATCGCCGGCTGGCTCGGCCTGGGCACGCGCAACCTGATCACGGTGCCGACGACTACGGACAACGAGATCGATGTGGCCCAGTTGGAGCAGGCCGCCCGAAACGCCCTGTCGGAAGGCAGGAAGATCGCCGCCATCATCGCTACCATGGGCACCACCGACTCCTTCGGCCTCGACGACCTGAAGGCCATCGCGGCACTGCGGGACACGCTGGTGGACGAATTCCGGCTTCCCTACCGCCCGCACATCCACGCCGACGCGGTCATCGGCTGGGCGTGGTCGGTGTTCAACGACTACGACTTCGAGGCCAACCCGCTGGGTTTCCGGCCGCGCACCCTGCGCGCGCTGGCGGGAGCATGCCGCCGCATCCGCCACCTGCCGCTGGCGGATACCGTGGGCGTGGATTTCCACAAGACCGGCTTCGCGCCGTACATCTCAAGCCTGGTGCTGGCCAAGGACCGCACCGACCTCCAGCGGCTGGCGCGCGACCCGGCACAGATGCCCTACCTCTACCACTTCGGCGAGCACCGGCCCGGCATGTACACCCTGGAGACCTCCCGGGCCGGCACCGGCCCCCTCGCCGCCATCGCCAACTACCGCCTGTTCGGCCGCCAGGGCCTCCAGGTGGTGCTGGGGCACATCGTGGAGATGGCCCAGCTCCTGCGCGAACATCTCGAAGGGCATGAAGGCAGCACCGTGGTCAACCGCGACAACTTTGGCACAGTGAGCCTCTTCCGCGCCTATCCGCCCGGCGTGGACACCTTCGCCATCAAGCGCCAGGAGTTCGAAGACCCCGCCTACCGCGACACCCTGCTGGCCCACAACGACTTCAACCGCAAGGTCTTCCAGTACGTCCACTCCGAAGCCATGGCCGGCCGCGGCGTCGTCATCTCCGCCACCGACTGCTACCGCCGCACCGCCTACGGCGAGCCCATCTACGCCTTGAAGTCGTACATCCTGTCGCCGTTCGTCGACGAGGCGGACGTGGAGGCCGTGGTGCACAAGATCATGGAAGCGCGGGAGAAGGTGGGGTAGGGGGGTGAGCCGCCGAATGTTAGGCGACAATGGTTCAATCGTCCGGAAAGTAATCCGAGTCTATCCTCTTCACCTCGTAGGTTTCTTCGGTCGTGACGGGCAGTCTCTTGTCACCCAGCGCGATAAGTGAGTATCGGCAACGCTTCCGTTTCCAAGGTGGAGAGGTCGAGTCGTGTGGAAGCATTGTCGATGTCGAAGCCGACGACGTCCCCGTTAGCGTCGAGATCGACATTGAGGCCTCCAACAATCTCGCGTGTCTCGGTGCCTGACCCTGCCTTGAACTCGACGTACAGGCTGTCGGTCTCGGGATAATAGTGCAGCTTCATCGTTCTCCCTTTCGAAAACCGCGATCGAAGAAGGCGTTATGTATGGTTTCACCATCGTCGAGCGTCACGACTCTCAGAACACGGGACGTCGTCTCCCCTGGGCGCGTGACGGTGCCCTAGAAGCGTATTCGGCCGTCCGGTTGAGTCTCACGGTGGAGCGGCGCGGCCATGATGTCAAGGCACCACTGTGGGTCAATGTAGGGGCGCTTGCGTCGCACCTGTTCGTCGAAGTACCGGGTTGTCTTCATGACGCCCGCCATGACTTCCCTGTCGTCGTTTTCCTCCTCACGCCCCATCCAACTCCCTGTGCAGCCACCTCAATATCGTCGGAAACACGTCCGGCGACTCGCCCATGTGGCCTCCCGGGAACAGGCGCATGGTCTTGGGGTCGCCGCATTCGAGGAGCATGAAGAAGTCCTCGATGGGGACCTGGAGGTCGTCCTTGCCGTTGACCAGGAGCATGGGGGCGCAGGGATTGTCGAGGAGGTCCTGGTCCTTGAGAGAGAGGATGGGCATGATTTCGCAGAGCTCCTCGAAGGTGCGCTTGCCGAACAGGTTGGCGCGGGCCTCGATGAGGTCGAAGAGGTAGGAGGAGGCGTTGCGAGACCTCTGCTGCCAGTCGGGCTGGAAGAAGCCGTGGATGCCGCCGCCCCAGTTGACCGCGGCGCGCAGGCGCTCGGGCTCAACGTGGGCCAGCTTGGTGGACCAGTAGCCGCCGAAGCTGGCGCCGAGGACGGCGATGCGGCCGGAATCCACTTCCGGCCGGGTCACGAGGTGGTCCAGGGCCTTGGTGTAGACCTCGTGGGCGGTGTCGGAGGCGAGCACCGGGGACTCGCCGGTGCCGGGGCTGTCCATGATGAAGCAGCCCCAGCCCTCGGCGAGCATGGACTCGACGAAGCTGTGGCGCTCTTCCTTCCAGTTGTCGATGCCGCCCCAGTGCATGATGACCGGCGCGGGCCGTCTGGGGGGCAGGCGCAGGTAGCCGACCACCTCCTTGTCGCCCAAGGGTAGGGCGATGCGTTCCAGAGGCGGGTCGAAGTAGCGGGAGGCGGCAAGGTAGTTCTCGATGGTCTTGCGGTAGGCCTCCTGCTTGCCGGGCGAACTGGGGAAGGGATGGCGCGCCGCGCCGTACCACGCGGCGGCCTGGAAGTAGGCCGCCTTGGCCTCATCGGCGCTGCCCTTTTCTTCGGCTTCCTTGGCGGTCCTTTCCCAGCACGCGCCGGGTTTGCTCCAGGCCTCGGCCCAGGCGTCGGCGTCCATGCTGGTGAGTTCCGCCAGGGCGCCTTCGGCTTCGGCCGGGTCCATGAGATGGAATGGGCTGCGGTTGCCCACGCGCTTGCGGATGCGGTCCTTGATTTCGTCGAGAGTTGCGGCTTCGGCCATGAAGGGTCCTCCAGGTTCGGGGTTCTTGTCCGATGCGAATCCGTTGACGAATATGTCGCTGAACCATGCGCAGTGCGAGGCGCTGTTTGCCGGCCTGCGCGCGCGCCGGGGTCCGGGGCGCGCGCCGCGCGACCCCTCTCATCCGGCCGTCCCATCGCCCCCGCCCTCGCGCGAACCCGGCCCGGCGTTCACCACCGCGCGGTGAGGGTGGCCCCGAAACGGTGCTCGGCGCCGTCGTCGTTGGCGGGCTCGAGCCGCGAGCCCTCAAGCCGCAGCTCGAACGCCTGCGCCTCGGCGCCCTCGAGGCGCCAGCCGAAGCCGAGGCCGAGCCGGTGTCCGGCCTCTCCGCCGGCGCTCTCCTCGCGCGCCGCCTCGACGTCGAGGCCGAAGGCGAGGCCCGTGCGCGTCTCCTCGGCAAGACGCCAGCCGACCACCAGCTCGCGCGCCCCGTCGGTCAGCCCCAGCCCGAGCTCGGGCGTCCCCGTGTAGCGGTCGTGGAACAGCGCGAACCCGTAGCCGAGCTTCGCCTCGAGCGCGCGGCGCTCCATCTCGTTCCCATCATTCTCGTTCGCCGCCCCGAGCACAGTCTCCGTCCCCGCCCCGAACAGCGCCTCCACCCCGCCCGAGGCATGCGCGCCCACCGTCCGGGCGATCGACATCGAAGGACCGCGCGCCGACTCGGGCGCCGGGTCCCAGGCGAGCGAGCCTGCGAAGCCACGCTCGCTGAAGCTCCCGTCCTCGTGGGTCAGGAGACCCCGCGCGCGCATCTCCGCGCTCAGGCCCCGTGCCGGGTCGCTCCACGCGAGACCCGCCCCGATGTCCGCGCCGAACCCGGTCTCCGCGTCGCCCCCGTCATGGCGCACCCCGAGCTCCACGCTCGGCACGAGGCTCGCGCCGCCCGCGAAGCGGAATGCCCGCGAGCCCTCCAGCCCCAGCCGAAGACGCGTCACCTCGGCCTCCGACGCCGCAAGATTGCCCGTATCCCCGCTGACCGCATCCGACGTCGTGCGCACCGCCATCGCGTCCGACGTCACCGCAAGCTCCGCGCCGCCCTCCGGCGGCGCCTCCACGAGCACCCCGCGCACCCCCACCGAGGCCATCGCGAGGTCCATGCCGGTCTCCAGCGCCGCCTGGCCCTCGGGCTCCAGCGTCAGCGTGCCCTCGCCGTAGCCCGCTACCCCCCACACAGAGACCCGCTCGCTCACCGCGTAGCGTCCCCAGGGGTAGAGCCCGGTCAGGTCCGCCTCGATGGTTCCCGAACTCGCGCCCCGATAGCCGCCGCTGCCCCGCGCATGCGAGCGCATCAGCCCCGCCGACGCGCGCCCGCGCGTGAAGTCCGCACCGAGCATCAGGTTGCCGACCTCGCCGTCGAGGGCGAGCTCGTCCTCGCGCCCGTCGAAGCGAGAGACCGCGCCGCGGCCCCAGGCCGACACCGTCCCGCCCTCCGCACTCCCGCCGGTCAGCGCGAACGACGTCCCGGCGAACAGCTCGCGCCCCGACACCGCGCGCGTCCCCGAGAGCGCGGCCCGGTCCTCCTCTCCGTCGGTGCCGTGCAGCCATGCGGCGAGCGCCCCCGCGCGCGTCTGCCGGTCGCGCTCCGCCAACGCGTCCGCGTCCCTGGACGACGGGCCGGAGGAGAGCCTCTGCCCGGCCACCGTCGCCTCGACACCCGGCGCCTGCGCCGCCCCCATGCGCGCGTCCACCGCCTCGAGCACCTGGTCCGCGACCGTGCGCCCGAAGCGCGCCATCCACACCCGCGGCATCGCATCCGAGTTCTCGATGGTCCCGGTCGCCGTGCCGTCCGCGATCCGCGCCCCCGACGGGTTCGACAGCACCAGATCGAAGGTCTCGCCGTCGTCGTCATGGGCGTCGTTCCGGATCGCCACCCGCACCGTTTGCGTCGTGGACTCTCCGACCCCGAACGTCAGCGTCCCGGAGGTTGCGGTGTAGTCCGCCCCCGCCCCCGCCGTGCCGTCGCGCGTCGCGTAGTCCACCGTGATGGTATTGAGCGCGGGCTTGTCCAGGCTCACCTGGAACGCCATCGTCGCGCCCGGACCCTCGGTCGCCTCCGCGTCCGCCACCGAAATCGCCGGCCAGCCCCGGACGGTGATCGACAGGTCGTGCGAAAGCGGAATCCGGCCTTCGCGGTCTTCCGTCTTCGCGCAGGGCACGCCGCCGCTGCCGCACGGCCGGTTGCCGCGCAGCACGACCGTCACGTCGTCGAAGCCGTCCGGCTCCACCCTCACCCGCCAGAGATCGCTGCGCCTGTTCACGCGCTGGGTTCGCACGACCTCGCCGTTGGTCACGTCGAAGGCCTGCGGGAACCTGAACTGACCCGCCGTGATCGGGGCGTCGAAGGCAATGCGCAGCTCGAACGGGTTCGACCCGTCATGCCCGGCGGGGACTTCGGCGACGCGCGCCGTGAGCGCGTTCGAGGTGATGGTCCCCGTCGCGGTTTTGTCGGCGATCGCCACGGGCTTTCTTACGCCCGTAAACCCGTTCGTCTCGTAGGCGTCGGTGATCTCCATGATCACGGTCTCGCCGTCGTCGTCGACATTGTCGTCCATGAGCCCGACCCCGATCACAGTGCTGGTGACGCCCTTCATGATCGTCACCATCTCATCGCCGCTCGGGGAGTAGTCCACCATTTCCGTGGCCGTCCCCCCGTCGGTCGTGCGCACCCATACCACCGTGGTCGATCTCGTCGCCTTCGACAGCGTAATGGTGAAGCGCAAAACGCCGTTTTTCTCGCTACCGACGGTGTCGGCGATGGAGACCGTCAGCGGCGGCAATTCGGGTTTGAGCGTGAGCGTCACGTCCTCGCCCAGCCTCCCGCCGGCCAGCGAGCAGAGCGCGCCGTCCTCATAACAGGCCCGGCTTCCCGGGAGCGTCACCTCCACCGCGCCGCTCGGAGTGTCCGGCATGACCTGCACGGTCCACTTGTCCGTGACCTGACGGATGCGACCGTCGATCGTCTTGTACCGCGGGTGAGTCCGTTGCCGTTTCGCGCTCACCACGGCGCCGCCCTCCACGACGAACGCATGGTCGCGCATCTCTCGCCACGGCATCCACGTATCTTCGCTCAGCTTGAGCTCCATGGCGTAGCGCACCTTTCCCGCCTCGTCGGTGACGCTCTCCAGCTGGCTCAGGGTGGCCGTCAGAGGCTCGGGCCGGTCCCCGTTGGCGTAGCCGCGCAGCTCCATCATCAGGTGCTTTGTGCTGGGAGAACCCCAGGTCGCGTCGGTCTGCTGGCCGCGCGCGCCGTCCCCGATGCTCCAGCCCGGAAGGGCGCCGGAGTCCTCGCGGCCGGTGTTCGTGTAACTCCAGGTCGGCTTGGGGGCGTCCAGCCCATTGTTGACGATAACCCAGTACTGCCTCTCCTGCTCCAGCGTCGTGCCCGCCGGCGCGGCGAACGTGACCCGCGTGTTCGCCACGATGCTCGCCGGGGTGTTGAGCGCGACGATACGAGTACCGGGAGCGCCCGAGCTGTCCCCGTGAATCGCGACATATGTGTTCGATGCCTCGAAACCGGCCACCGAGATGCCGGCCTTGACCGTCACGCTGGACAGGGTGTACCCCGCTGCGTTCGTTCCCGTAGTGAACTGCTGGGCCTTTACTAAAAGCAGATCGTTGCTCTCCGTGCGGCCGATGTTCGAGACTAGCCTCTCGACCGTTTGTGCCACCGCGGGCGCCGTACCCATCCCGGCCAGCACCGCCACAAAAAGCGCGGCGCCGCGCACCGCATTGGCACACCGCGCGGCGCGTAGTCGCGGATTCGAGCGGCCTGCCGCGTTCCTGCGCCCGGCCCGGGCGGCTAGGGCTAGCCGGGCTAGGCCTACCGAGTCATGACAACAAAGACATGACAACAGGCTAGCCCGGATATTTCACCAAGGCGGGTTTGCGGCGTAGGGAAGAGGGTATCAGCGGGGCAGGAGGCGCCATAGGGGTTCAATTCTGGTCCGCAGAGGG
>JAJEBS010000304.1 GCA_022822425.1 Gemmatimonadota bacterium
GCCGCCTACTTCGGCGACGGCCCGAGCGAGCTTCGCGCGATCGCCGAGGAGGCGGAGCGCCGCATCGGTCTCCCCCTCGACCGCGGGCCGGCCGCGTCCGCCCCGGCGCCGCCGCCGGCGGAGGAAGCCGCGGCGGACCGCCCGGAGGCCCCGCAACCACCGCCCGCGCCCACCGAGCCCGAACCAGCCCCCAAGGGCACACCACCGCCCGCAATCGGCGGCGAGGGGGCGGGCTGGGAGTGGGTGAACTGGGTGCGGTCCGGAATCCGCGACGGCTCGGTGCCGATCAACGCCGCCGGCGGCTGGCTGCACAACATCGCGGGCGAGGCGTACGTGGTGTCACCGGCCTGCTTCGAGGCATTCGCCGCCGGGCGCGACCTCGCCCCGGCCACCGTCCGCAACCGCGTGGTCCGGCTCGGGCGCCACCGCCAGCGCGCGTCACCCTCGGGCGCGGCCAACCTCTTCCGCGCCGTGCTTGGCGACGGGAGCCGCGTCGGGGGCATGGTGTTTCCCGGGGAGCTCATGTGGGACGACGATCCGCCGCCCCGCGCGAACGCCGGGCTGGTCGGGAAGGGCCGGTGACCGTCCCCTACCGGCCGCGTCCTCGGACCGTCGCCCCCTGCGGCCTGCGGGCCGTTACCCACCTTGCCCACGCGGCCCCGCGTCTACCGCGCCACCACCGTCGCCGCGAACCGGAATGGGGCCGGCGGGGCGTACCCGCCCACGCCGGGCGGCCGCCGGCGGCTCAGGTCCAGAGATCGCCGAGGCTGAACGTCACCGCGTCGAAGGGACGGATGCAGATCGGATCGTCGTCCCTGGCGCTTGCGATCAACGCCCACTGGCCGTCGCGCAGTTCGAATGCTTCCAGGGCGCGATCCGCCGGATCGACGAGCCACAGGTGCGCAACGCCTTCCCGGGCATAGATCGGGCGCTTGCCATGAAGGTCGAGCCGGCGGGTCGAGGCGGACAGGACCTCGCACACCCAGTCCGGCGCAAGGGCGACGTACGCGGTCTCGGGGTAGTCCGGCATCCGCTCCCGGCGCCATCCGGCGAGGTCCGGGACCAGGATGTCTTCGCCGGAATGGAACTCCGGCCCGTCGATGATCCACCACCCGCCGGGACCGCCGATCTTGTCATGGTAGGGAGTGCCGATCCTTCTCCCCAGCACCGAGCTCGCCAGTGCATGGGGCATCGCGGGTCGCGGATGCGTGTGGAGGACCCCCTCCACGATCTCGGCAACGCGGTGGGCGGGCGCGTCGAGAACGTCCTGATAGGTTGCCCTCGTGGGGCCGGGCGTCGCGTCGGGGTTGCGAGGGGCTCTGGTCATGGGACTCATTGTTGATTCCCATACAGCGTTCTGTCGAGACTGACCGCCTACGGACTGCGCATGGGAAACGCGCCGCCCCCGGCCGTCGCCTCCGCACCCACGGCGCCGGCGGAAGAAGCCACGGCGGACCGACCGGCCGCGCCGCAACTACAACCCGCGACGCCCATGCGGCCCCGCGGCGACCGCGCACCCACGCGCCCTGCGAACCGGCCCGAGGCCGGCGGGGCGCCCGCGATAGGGATCGAAGCCCGCAAGGGCCGAGACCCGGCCCCGCCCCCGAAACAGGAACCGGAGGAGCCGTCCAGGGATCACAGCCCGAGCGGCGTGCGGGAGCCGAAGCGGACGAACTCCAGCGGGTCGGTCCTACAGCCGTGCGCGCCCCGCTTCACGCGCCGGAGCGGCGCCCCCGGCTTGACCGGCCGAACGCACCGGCTGCCCTGCCGCCCCTGTCCTCAGTCCTTCGGCTCAGGGACAGGGGCGCCCTTCGCCATGCCGACACGGCGCTACAGGAGCTTGACCAGGGCGACGATCAGGCCACCCTGGGCGATGAGCGCCCCGAACATCCACTTCAGGAGATCGACCTTGACCGACTCGATCTTCGCCTCGACCTTCGCGATGTCGGCCCTGGTCGCCTGCCGCAACGTCTCCACGCCAGCCTCCACCCTCACGATGTCGGCATGGATCGCCGCGATGTCGGCCTTGGTCGCGAGGTTGGCGTTGAGCAGGGCGACATGCTCCTCGGCCAGCGTCTCGGCCTGCCTCTCGGTGAAGCCGCTCTCGGTCAGGCGCTTGACGAAGCGGTGGGTGTCGAATGCGATGGCCTCGGACATGCGCCGATCATAGGAACCTCTCCGGCGCGGGACAAGGACCGTCGCATCGGTGACCGGGGATCATCAGCAGTTGCGGTACCTCACGCCAACGTACGGCGCCAGGTGCGAAGGGCCGTCCCGGCAACAGGAGCTTTGCGGTCACGTACGCGGCGACGATCGTCGCCACGATGAGGACGAACACCTTGGCGCCGAACCACCGGTGGCTCCGCAACCCGGGACCGCTCTGCGAGTGTTTACGTCCGCATGACATGGTCGCCTCCTGTGGCGAGCCCGGACTCCCGGCCGCCTTCGTGCCGGCGCGCATCGCATTGTCGTCGAAGCGCCCCGGTCCCGCCATGCGCTTCGTCGCTCCGGCCTCGAGCTGCTCGGTCTCGGCACGAAGCCGCTCGGCATCCGCCGGCGGTCCGT
>JAJEBS010000175.1 GCA_022822425.1 Gemmatimonadota bacterium
GCGTCCATTTCATCTACGGCACGATGTTCGGCGTCCGGGGCCTCGTCGCCGCCGGTGCCCGTCCCGGGGATCCGGCGCTGCGTCTCGCGTGCCGGTGGCTGCTGGACCGTCAACGACCGGACGGGGGGTGGGGCGAACACCACAGCGGGTGCGCCATCGGCCGATACGTCCCGCACGAGCAGAGCCAGGTCATCCAGACCGCGTGGGCGCTGATCGCGCTCCTCACCGCCGACGATTCGAACTGGAGCGCAATCTCACGCGGCATCCGGTTCCTGATCGACACCCAGGACGCGGATGGCGCATGGCCCAGGCAGCAGGCGTCCGGGGTCTTCTTCCGGACGGCGCTGCTGGAGTACGCCCTGTATCGAGACTACTTTCCCCTGCGCGCGCTCGGTCTCTACGAGCAGCGGCGCCGGTCCCGGCCCGGATCTGCCTCGCCCGAATCGCTTGGGAGCACTTGAGGCTCTTCCCTCTAACCCTAACCTCCGCGACTTGGGTTTCTCACCCCACTTCCGGAAGGTCACCGCGCGCGGTGACCCCGGTATACTCGGTCCGAACGGCTGCGAAAGAGTATCGATGGCTGGAAGACTGGCGCTTTGCGGGACGGAACCTCGACCGGCTTCCCGTTTCGGCGGTTGCGGGCCAAGCGAGCCTTGCGATCCCGAACCTTGAACTGCCGAGTCCCCGGATCTCGATGCCCTCGCCTTACACGAGCGTGTCCTGCACCGAGGCGAGAAACGCTTCGACGACCAGCCTTACGTTCATACGTGCTCCATCCGTAAAGTCCGTGCTCCGGCCTCCGGGGAGCGTTTGGCTTTGGAAGGTGTAAGGGATTTTCATATCCGGTGGGTCCAAGGGGACAGGGCGGCAGTTGCGTTCGTAATTTATGTTGGAAGGCATGGACGCTCACGATCCCCACTCGCTCAGATCGACGCCTTCCCGGAGACGAACGCGTGCCGCGCTACTGGCGGTCGTCGCCTTATGGGCATGCTCGGACGGCTCAACCTCACCCACCGATTCCCCGAATCCTCGGCTATCCCCGGCCTCGGTGGTGGTCTCACCGAGCGAACTGACCCTTACGGCGCTGGGCGACACGGTCACGCTCACGGCGACGGTGCACGACGCCGCGGGCAACGTCATCGCCGACGCCGAGGTGACATGGGCAAGCTCCGATCCCGACGTTGCCACCGTCGCCGCGGACGGGCTCGTGGCAGCTGTGGGAAACGGCTCCGCACTGGTAACGGCGACTGCGGGCTCGGCCTCGGGTTCCGCGACGGCGACGGTCGATCAAGTCCCGGCCTCGGCGGTGGTCTCACCGAGCGAACTGGCCCTTACGGCGCTGGGTGACACGGCCACGCTCACGGCGACGGTGTACGACGCGGCGGGCAACGTCGTCGTCGCCGCCGACGTGACATGGGCAAGCTCCGATCCCGACGTTGCCAAGGTCTCCGCGAACGGCCTCGTGGCAGCCGTGGGGAACGGAACGGCTCATGTAACGGCGACTTCCGGATCCATCGGCGCACAGGCCACGCTGCGGGTGCAGTCGCGCTCCGAGGACGCGGATCGCGAAGTGCTCGTCGCGCTGTACGAGGCCACCGATGGCGACAACTGGACCGACAACACCAACTGGCTGAGCGACAGGCCGCTGGGCGAGTGGCATGGGGTGGAGACCGATGTTCAAGGAAGAGTCACCGGCCTCCGGTTCAGCAACAACAACCTGGCGGGCTTTCTTCCGTCCGAACTGGGCGATCTCGCCAATCTGACGCAGCTGACCATCTACGACTTCAATTATGGGTCTCTGCTTCCCGCTCCCATCCCACCCGAGCTCGGCAATCTGGCCAACCTGAGAGAGTTGGCACTCGCCGGCACCGGCCTCACGGGCACCATTCCAGCGGAGCTGGGCAAACTCGAGAATCTGACCAACCTGGCGCTTTGGGTGAACAACTTCTCCGGGTCCATCCCGCCCGAGCTGGGCAACCTCACCAAGCTGACGCATCTGGATCTCATCGATACCGATCTCGTCGGGATCGTCCCGCCGGAACTCATCGGGTTGCCGCTCAGCTATTTCGCATGGGACAGCTACGAGGGTCTGTGCATGCCCGGAACCCCAGCCTTCGCCGACTGGGTCGCCGGGATCGAGGTGCACAGGGGCAACGACTACTGCAACGCGCCCGACCTGGCGGTGCTGGATTCGCTGTACCGGACGGCGGGCGGTCCCGGCTGGACCAGTTCGGCCGGTTGGTTCGAGGGCGAAGTCCCCGTGTTGGACCGGTGGCACGGGGTTTCCGCGGAAGATTCGCTTGGCCGGGTTACCGGAATCGATCTCGCCGGCAACGGGCTCTCCGGAGAGCTACCGCTTGGGCTGGGCGATCTCGGGCAACTGACGGCGCTTCGACTCGGCGACAATCCTGGCCTGTCGGGGTTTCTCCCGCACACGATGCCGCGCCTCTCGGCACTCAGGGAGTTCCGGTACTCGGGAACGGATCTCTGCGTGCCGACCGAGGCGTTCATCCGCCGCTGGCTCGACGCTTTGGAGGTGCACGAGGGTACGGGCATGGACTGCGAGCCCACGCCGGATCGCGAGGTGCTGCGGAAGCTCTACGACGCCATGGGCGGAGAGCGGTGGTTCGACACCGGCAACTGGTTCACCGACGCCCCCCTGCGCGAATGGCACGGCGTCGACGCCGACGGCCAGGGGCGGGTCGTGGGGCTGGACCTGTCCCACAAC
>JAJEBS010000154.1 GCA_022822425.1 Gemmatimonadota bacterium
TTCTGGCGAAAACCGTCGGATCCCTCGCGTCCTGCGAACACCGTAACGCCCGCGCCGCCGATCTGCCGCGAATGCTGAATCTGGAGGCCTCGCATGCTCAGGCGCTCGTCGGTGAAGTCCAGGTTTCCCGGCGTGTCGAACACGCCGTAGTAGCCGCGCACGGCGGTGCGCGGGGGCCCCAGGGGCGGGCGCGTGATCACGTTGACCACGCCGGCCATGGCGTTCGTGCCCCACAGGGTTGAGTTGGGGCCCTTCACGATCTCGACGCGGTCGACGTCCAGGAGCGGCAGGATGCTGTAGTCGATGGCCGACCCCACCCCCGTAAGCGCCCGGTGGCCGTCCAGCAACATCAGGACCCGGCTGCCGACCCCGCGGGCAATGCCGCTGGAGCCGCGGATGTCCATTTGGCCGGCGTTGAAGGTCACGCCCTGGGCGAACGGGAGGGCTTCCTTGAGGTTGGTGACGTCGCGGCGCTGGAGCTCGTCCCCGCTCAGGATCGCGACGCTCACGGGCGCGTCTCCTGGGCGCACCGTGGTCCGGCTCGCGGTGACGGTCAGGCCCGGGACGTCGAAGAGTTGAGGCTCGAGCGAGATGCGGAGCGGCTCGGATGCGGTCGCGGCAGGGTCGGCCGCGATCTCCGCGCTGCCGTAGCCGTCGGCGATCACGAAGAGCGTCCAGGTGCCGCCGTCCGGCACGGACAGCTCGAAGCTGCCGTCCTCGCCCGTGAGCGCGCGCAGCGGCGTCGACTGCACCAGCACCTCCGCGCCCATGACGGGGGTGCCTTCGTCGTCGTCCACCACGACACCCCGGATGGCAGGCCCGGCCTGGGCGGCCAGTGCTGCGGGGGCGAGAAAAATGAAGGGCGTGGCGAGCGCGAACCGGGCCAGCGGGCGTGGCGGGCGGATGCGCAGGAACCCCGCCACCGTCAGTTGCGCCGCCAGACCGTGGTGGAGACGTTGAGCGCGGGCTCGCTGACTTCGACGGTCAGGACGGCGCCCTGAAGCGTGTAGGTCCCGAGGCCCTGCAACAGGAGACCCGCCTGTTCCCACGTCCCGTCGAGTCGATTGACGTAGGTGCCCTGATCGTCGAGCGTGGCGGTCCCGCCCAGACCGTCCGGAAGCGTGATGTTGATCATGGTCGTGCCCGAGGCCTCGGGCCCCGTGACCGATGTCTGCTGCACCGAAAAAGTACCCGAAACGTCAGGCGGCGTAAGGGTTAGCCCGCCGGTCACGATGGCGGACAGCGACTCCAGCGTGTAGGTGCCCGTGAGGTCGGGCGGTCGTTCCGGCTCGGGTTCAACCGGATCCTCGCCCCCGCAGGCCGCGAGCGCGGAAAGCATGACGAGGAGAGGGTAGAGCGGGGCTGGCCTGGAGCGGAGCATTGCCTTCTCGCTGTTGACGGGACCGGCACCAACGATCCGACGGGCCGTGGCGACGCGTTCTCACCGCGCCCCGGACGAGCCCGGAAAACCAACGCAATACCCATGATAACCTATTGTCGACCGGGGGTTCTCACCAGACGACGGGCTCGGACGGCCCGGGGGACGACGTGCCGTTTTGTCGCTGCTACCGGCTGCTTTGTCACTACCCCGTCTTGAAACTAGATTGTCCGCGCCCTCGGGCGTACGATCCTTTTCGCTCCTACACGGGACCAGCGTGTGACGACTCCGGCAGAGCCCCACGTCGAGTTCGCGGACATCGCCAAGAGCTACGATGGCCGGGTGTTGGCCGTCCAGGGATTGAACCTCAGCGTGCGCCGGGGTGAGTTCCTGAGCCTGCTCGGGCCGTCCGGCTCGGGAAAGACGACGTGCCTCATGATGCTCGCGGGGTTCGAGACCCCCACCGCCGGCGCCATCCGTATAGCCGGCCGTTCCGTGCACGCCCTCCCGCCCCGCAAGCGGGGCATCGGCATGGTGTTTCAGGACTACGCGCTCTTCCCCCACATGACGGTCGAGGACAACCTGGCCTTTCCGCTGGACGTGCGCGGCATCGGGCGCGACCGGCGGCGCGAACTGGTCGACCGGGCGTTGCGGCTGGTGCGGCTGGAGGGCTTCGAGAAGCGCCGGCCGGGGCAGCTCTCGGGCGGGCAGCAACAGCGGGTGGCGATCGCGCGCGCGCTGGTCTTCGAGCCCGAACTCGTGCTCATGGACGAACCCCTCGGCGCCCTCGACCGCCACCTGCGCGAAGAGCTGCAGTACGAGATCCGGCGCATCCACCGGACGCTCGGCGTGACCATCGTCTACGTGACCCATGACCAGCAGGAGGCCATGGTCATGTCGGACCGCATCGCCGTGCTCCGTGACGGCATGGTGGAGCAGGTGGCCGCGCCCGAAGCGCTGTATGAGGAACCCGAGCGCTCCTTCGTCGCGCGCTTCATCGGCGAAAACAACCGCCTGCACGGGCGTGTCGCCGAGGTTGACGGCGAAGTGTGCGACGTGGAGGTAAGCGGCCATGTCGTGCGCGGGTATCGGGTGGTGGACTGCCGTCCGGGGGATCCGGTTACCCTCTCGATCCGGCCCGAGCGCATCACGCTGCACCCCGAGCCCGGGCTGTTTTCGAACCAGTTCGACGCAGTCATCGAGCACATCACCTTCGTGGGGGATCACCTGCGCATCCACATGGAGACGTGCGGGCGGGCGGACTTCGTGGCGAAGATCTCCAACGTGGTGGGACAGGGCGCGGTGCTTGAGGGCGACGAAATCCGCGTGGGATGGACCGCGGCGGACTGCCGGGTCCTGGACTACGGCGGCGCGGAGGGCGCGGTGTGAACGAGCATTGCAGTGGCCGCCCGGCGCGCCGGAGGGACGCTCCCATGCCCCACCGCATCGCGGCGCTGGGGCTCGCGGCGCTCGTTGCCGCCTGTGGCGGCGACGGCGGCGATTCGCTGACCGTGGGTGCGTGGGGCGGGGCCTATACGCGCGCCTGCAAGCTCGCCTACTACGAGCCGTTCGTTGCCGAGACCGGCATCGTCATCCGCGACGCCCAGTACAACGGTGGCCTGGCCGAAGTCCGGGCGCAGGTCGACGTGGGACGGATTCACTGGGACGTGGTGCCCATGGAGATCGCCGACGCGGTGCGCGGCTGCGACGAAGGGCTGCTCGAGCCGCTCGATCCGGCGATGTGGGCTCCCGGCGTGGACGGAACGCCACCCGAGGAGGATTTCTTTCCCGGCACCCTGACCGAGTGCGGCGTCGGTGCGGAGTTCTACGCTACCGTCATCGCGTACAACCGGGAGAACATACCCGGCCCGGAGCCCCGGACCATTCAGGACTTCTTCGACCTGGAGACCTTTCCGGGACGCCGCGGAATGCGCCGCAAGCCCATGGGCAACATGGAGTTCGCGCTCATGGCCGATGGCGTGTCGCCGGCGGAGGTGTACCAGCTGCTGGACACTCCCGAGGGGATTGAGCGCGCGTTCCGCAAGCTGGACACCATCAAGGACCAGATCGTGTGGTGGGAGGCGGGCGCCCAGCCGCCCCAGCTTCTCGCCGACGGCGAAGTGACCATGACCACGGCGTACAACGGCCGCATTTTCAACGCCCAGGTGCTGGAAGACCAGCCCTTCGAGATCATCTGGGACGGGCAGCTGCTGGATTTCGGCCAGATGGTGATCGTGGCCGGGACGCCGAACCTGGAGGCGGCACTCGAGTTCCTGGCCTTCGCGACCACGCCGCAGTCCATGGCCCGGGTCAGCGCCAACATCTCCTACAGTCCGACGCGCTACTCCGGGCTGCCGCTCGTGGGAACGCACGCCGAGGCGGGCGTCGACATGCTGCCGCACATGCCCACGTATCCGGAGAACCTGGAACGGGCGCTGCGCAACGACTGGGAGTGGTGGGTGAATCACACGGACGAGATGAACGAGCGCTTCAGCTCGTGGCTGGCGCGATGAGCGGAGGCTCGATGGCGGGCGGCGCGCGACGGTGAGTTCCGAGTCGATGCGTCGAGGACGCGACTGGCGGCCGCGCCTGAGGGCCGCGGGGCTGGCGCTGCCGCTCGTGGCCTTCGTCGGCGTGACCTTCGTGGCGCCCATCGCGACGATGTTCAGCCGGAGCGTCCATGACGCCGTCGTGGCGGACGCGCTTCCGGAGACCCTGGCCCTGCTGGGGGAGTGGGACGGCGAGGGTGTGCCCGGCGAGGATGTCTTCGCCGCGGCTGCGCGCGAACTGGCGCGAGCCCAGGAGGAGCGGGTGATCGGCCGGGTAGCCGGCCGGGTCAACCGGGTGCAGGGGGGGATGCGCAGCATCGTCGCGGTGACCGGACGCCGGCTCCCCGCGGCCCCCGAGGGCTCCTGGCGCGCGACCTTCGTCGGCATCGACCCGGCCTGGGGCGAGGTGGGCACCTGGCACGCGGTGCGCACCGCAGGCGAGCGCTACACCAGCCGTCACTACCTGGCCGCGGTCGATCTGCGGCGACTCCCCGACGGATCGATCGCGCGTCAGGAGGAGGACCGCCGCATCTACCTGCGCCTTTTCGGGCGCACCTTCCTGGTCAGCCTGTCCATTACCGGGCTCTGTCTCCTGTTCGGGTACCCCCTCGCGCACTTCATCGCGCATGCCCCGCCGCGCCGCGCCGGCCTGCTCCTGGCGCTGGTGCTGGTTCCGTTCTGGACGTCGCTGCTCGTGCGCACCACCTCGTGGATCGTGCTGCTGCAGGGCCAGGGCGTGATCAACGACATCCTGGTCGCGCTGGGGCTGGTTTCCGACGATGGTCGGCTGGCGCTCATCTACAACATGACCGGCACCTTCGTCGCGATGACGCACGTCCTGCTGCCCTTCATGGTGCTGCCGCTCTACTCCGTCATGCGCGGGATTCCCCGCTCTCACATGGACGCGGCGGCCTCTCTCGGCGCCGGCCCGGCGCAGGGATTCCTGCGCGTCTACTGGCCGCAGACGCTGCCCGGGGTGGGCGCAGGGAGCCTGCTCGTGTTCATCCTGGCCATCGGGTACTACATCACCCCGGCGCTGGTGGGGGGGAGCACGGGCCAACTGATCTCCAACATGGTCGCGTACCACATGCAGACCTCCCTCAACTGGGGGCTGGCGTCCGCGCTGGGCGCGGTCATCCTGGCATGCGTCATCGGCCTGTACCTGCTGTACGAGCGGTTGGCCGGGACCGAAGGCGTGAGGGTCGCCTGACGTGCGCGCGCTGAGTCGGGCGGAGAGGGCGGGAAGGACGATGCACGTCGCGTTCTGCGCGGCGGTGCTGTTTTTCCTGATGGCTCCCATCCTCGTGATCGTGCCGCTCAGCTTCAACGCGGAGCCCTATTTCACCTTCACGGAGGGCATGCTGCGCCTCGACCCGGAAGCCTGGTCGCTACGCTGGTACCGGGAGATCGCGACCAGCGACGTCTGGCGAAGCGCGCTGATCAACAGCATGGTGATCGGCACCGCCGCCACGGCGCTGGCCACCTTCCTGGGTACGCTGGCCGCCCTGGGGCTCTCCAGCCCGCACATGCCCGCCCGCCGCCTCCTGATGGGCTTTCTGGTCTCCCCGCTGGTGACCCCGGTGATCATCGCGGCCGCGGGGATGTTCTTCTTCTACTCCCGGCTGGGGCTGGGCCAGACCCACCTCGGGCTGATCCTCGCGCACGCCGCGCTGGGGACGCCGTTCGTGGTGATCACGGTGACCGCCACCCTGACCGCCTACAACACCACCCTGAACCGTGCAGCCGCGTCGCTGGGGGCAGGACCGCTCCGGACCTTCACCCGCGTGCAGCTGCCGCTTATCGCTCCCGGCGTGCTTTCGGGGGCTCTGTTCGCATTCGCCACCTCATTCGACGAAGTGGTGGTCGTGCTCTTCCTGGGCGGGGTGGAGCAGAACACCATCCCGCGGCAGATGTGGGCGGGCATCCGCGAGGAGATCAGCCCCGCCATTCTGGCCGTGGCGACCTTCCTGATCGTGTTCGCGGCGGCGCTGCTGCTTACGGTGGGGTGGCTGCGGAGGAGGGCGGGAGAGGCTGCGGCCTGACGGGGACTCCGGGTTCGGCCGTTGCATTTCCGGAGGCCGGCACCCTGCCATTCTGGCAGACTCACACCTGCGTATCTGCCATTTTGTCAGGTCGCCGGACCGTGCTGACCTTCGTGGACTCCCTTCCGCGCCGGACCGATGTCCTGCCCGAACAGCAGCACGTGTCCCTCGGGATCCACCACCTCGAATTCCCTCAGCCCATAGAATCGGTCGACGCACGCGGTCGCCGACCAGCCCGCTCCGATCACCGACTCGCGCAACGCGTCGGCGTCCTCTACGTAGAAGTAGTACGCGGCCTGCGGGTATCGGCCCTCGACTCCGGGAGCCCGGGGGATGTAGGTGGGGCTCGCCAGCATGATCTGCGCTGCGCCGTTGCGCAGGGACGCGAAGCCGGTGGCTCCGACATCGTCCATGCGGTCAACCACCTTGAACCCGAGCACATCCCGATAGAACCGCACCGATGCCTGCACATCGGCGCACATGAGCATGGGAACGAGGTCCAGGAAGGGGGCCAGGGTCATCGGCAAGGGAATCGTCGCGCCGTCCGAGTGGGGCGCGGCGGGTTGGACGGGTTGGTGTGAGGGCCGCCTCACCGTGACGGGGAGACATCCTCCCCGGAGGCACCCAGCCGCCCGCCAGAGGCCGTCCGTAGCTGCGCGGGCGGGGAGCCCGCATCTCCCGGGCCCCGACTTCGGGCCCGGGAGATGGGTCGGCTATCGAGTTTCGCCTACGGCTCGGGCGTGGCCTCGTCGACCATGGCCGCCAGTTCCTCGTAGGCGGTCGGATCCACCTGGGCGAACTGCGGGATCACCCCGGCGATGCGGCCGTCCGGCCCGACCACGATGACCGAGCGGCTGTCAACCATGTTGTTGTCGCGCTTGCCGCCGCCGAACGCCTCGTAGGTGGCGCCGTTGGTGCCGGCGTCGCTGACGAAAAGGAAGGGGAAGTCCTCGTCCTTGAGCCAGGATCCCAGCTCTTCGGGGCTGTCGTTGGAGATGCCGACGACGACGACGTTCTGGCCTTCGTTGAACAAGCTTGCGTACTGATCACGGTACGCTCTCATCTGCACCGTTCAGCCACGTGTTCGAACGCGGAAGAAGAAGGCGAGGACAACGGTCTCGCCCCGGTAGTCGCTGAGGCGAACCGGGTCCTGCAGCACGCCGAAGCGGGTGGCCCCGGGCAGCTCGAAGTCGGGAGCCATCTCTCCCACCTCGAGGAGCTGGGCATCCGCCTCCGCGGGGGCCCCGAGCCCGAGTACCCCGGCCAGCAGGAATAGGGCGGCGAACCTGCGCATGTCTGATTCTCCCTGGAGTCGGTGAGCGGTTGGAAGGCGCCGCGAGACCATGCTCGCGGCCGCAGGGGACAAAGTGCGCTGTCGACGCCCGTCGCGACAGGGGCAGACGGCGTTCAGGAGACGGCCGTCAGGGCAGTCGCGTTTCGCCCATCAGCCAGCGGTCGATCTCGCGCGCGGCCTCGCGCCCCTCGCGGATGGCCCAGACCACCAGCGACTGTCCGCGCCGGCAGTCCCCGGCCGCGAACACGCCGTCCACGTTCGTCGCGTAGGCACCGAATTCCGCGGCGTAGTTGGAGTGCTCGTCGTATTCGATGCCGAGGGGATCCGCAGGCGCGTGCTCGGGGCCCAGAAACCCCATCGAGAGGAGGACGAGATCCGCGCTCCACTCCCGCTGGCTTCCCGGGATCTTGCGCAGGCGGCCGCCATGGAAGGTGACGTCGAGCGTGCGCACCCCTGCGACCTTGCCATCCGGTCCCGCGAAAAAGCTCTCCGCCGAGATCGCGTATACCCGCGGATCGTGTCCGAGATGGGCGACGGATTCCTCGTGCCCGTATTCCACGCGGAAGATGAGGGGCCAGGTGGGCCAGGGGTTGTCGGGGGCGCGTTCAGCGGGCGGCCGCGGCAGGAGCTCGAAGTTGATCAGGCGTCGGCACGACTGGCGCAGGGAGGTCCCGATGCAGTCGGTGCCGGTATCGCCCCCGCCGATGACGACGACATCGAGACCGGTCGCGGGGATCCGGGGCGGATGATCGCCCAGAACCGCCTGGATGCTGTCGGTGAGGTACTCCATGGCGAAGTGGATGCCGGGCAGTTCCCGTCCGCCCACCGGAAGGTCGCGCGGCCGGGTCGCGCCCGTGGCCAGGAGCAGGGCGTCGAAGCGCGTCCGCAGCTCGCGCACGTCCAGCGACCCTCCGCGGCCATCGGCGACGTTCGCGTCGGTCACGAACTCGACTCCCTCCTCGCGCAGGAGCGAAACGCGGCGCTCGACGATGCGCTTGTCGAGCTTCATGCTGGGGATCCCGTACATGAGCAGGCCACCGATGCGGTCGTCACGCTCGTAGACCGTGACCCGGTGCCCCGCGGAGGTGAGCTGCGCCGCGGCTGCCAGCCCCGCCGGACCGGAGCCCACCACGGCCACGCTCCTGCCGGTGCGCACGGACGGCGGGCGAGCCGCCACCCACCCCTCGTCGAAGCCCCTGTCGGCGATCGCCATTTCGATGTTCTTGATCGTGACCGGGGGATCGGCGATGCCGAGAACGCAGGAGCCTTCGCACGGCGCGGGACACACCCGGCCGGTGACCTCCGGGAAGTTGTTGGTCCTGTGCAGGCGATCGAGCGCCTCGCGCCAGCGTCCCTGGTAGACGAGGTCGTTCCACTCGGGGATCAGGTTGTAGACCGGGCAGCCGTCGTCCGACTGGCAGAACGGAACGCCGCAGTCCATGCAGCGCGCGCCCTGGGTGCGCAGCCGCTCATCGGCGTGCGGGGTGTAGATCTCGTCGAAATCCAGGATGCGGGTGGCCGGGTCGCGGTAGGGGGCCGCCTCGCGCGCGAATTCCTTGAAGCCCGTGACCTTGCCCATGCAGCCGCCGTCAGGTGCCGGCTGCCACAGGCAGCTCGAGGGGATGTCCCGCGGCGGCGCGCTCCTCCAGCGCCCGCTTG
>JAJEBS010000061.1 GCA_022822425.1 Gemmatimonadota bacterium
GGC
The DNA here is from genome assembly GCA_022822425.1 of Gemmatimonadota bacterium. Classification (GTDB taxonomy): domain Bacteria; phylum Gemmatimonadota; class Gemmatimonadetes; order Longimicrobiales; family Gaopeijiaceae; genus BD2-11. The sequence continues at coordinate 4 of JAJEBS010000061.1, forward strand.
AATCCGCGCCTGAGGGTCCACTGCACCCCGGACCATCCGACGATGAATTCCGTGGCGACATGCACCAGATCGGGCCGGAACCGGTCGAGAAGGCGTGCGCCCGGCGGGTCGAGCGGACGCGCCATCAGGATCTCGGGATAGATCGGGGCCGGAATGCCTCCCAGCTGGATGTGGAGGTGGGTGCCGGGGGCGTCCGTGGGGCTGACCTTCGGACTCACCAGCGCGACCTCGTGGCCGAGTTCCGAGGCTCGCTCCACCAAGCGGGCAAGGGTGAGCGTAACCCCGCTGACCTGCGGGGTATACTGGTCGGTGAATAGGGCAATTCGCATGGCGTCTCGCGTCTCCCTGGGGGATGCGTCGTGCGCCGCGCGCCCGCTCTCGACTGTCCGGCCGGCACGCTGGCGCGGCTCACTCCTTGAATATGGGAGGCCCGACCCCCGGGCTGGTGGCCTTCGGGTAGCGAACGTGTAGCAATTTCGACATCCAACGTGTAGCAATTCGAATATGTTTCGCGTACGCGAATCCCGCCCACCCGCAGTCGAGACCGCAGAACCCCGGAAAATGGACCCGGCTCTGGAGAAGCTCGTGCAGCAGACGCGCGGCCTGCAGCCGTGGCGGCGGGTCGTCCACGCCGGCTGCGGCCTGGGGCTCGTCGGGCTCATCCGGCTGGATTTCCTGCCGCCGCTGGTGCTCTCGGTCAGTCTCGGCGCGATCATCGCAATGGCAGTGGGGACGGATGTCCTGCGCCTCCGGCGACCGGACCTCAACCGCGGGTTCTTCCGGGTCTTCCGCCACCTCGCCTCGCCCCGGGAAGCCCGCAAGTGGGCATCGTCGACCTGGTACGTGATCGGGGCCGCCGCGGTGATGCTGGTGTTTCCGAGCCGGGTCTGGATCCCCAGCATCCTGGTGGTCGCGCTGGCCGATCCGTGCGCCAGCGTCTGCGGCCAGCTATGGGGCCGCGCCGAGCCGGGGCAGCCGTCCCTGCTCGGGTCCGGGGTCTTCTGGGCGGTCGCGACGGCGTGCGTGCTGCCGTTCGCCGGGCTCGGCCCCGCGGTCCTCGTCGGACTGGTGGCCGCGGCGACCGAACGGGCGCCCATCCCGGTGGACGACAACGTGACGGTGGCCCTGGTCACCGCGGTCGCGCTGACCCTGCTCGCGGGATAGGGATCCGGGCCGGCGGTGGCCGGCGGCGCGCAGCCTGCGCTCCAGCAACTCTTCCGGGTGCCGTTTCAGGGCACGGGGTTCTCCGGGTACAGCACGACCTTCACGAACCGGTCGTCGCGCAGGTACCGGAGCGCGGCCTCCTGCACATGGTCCGCCGTCCATCCCTCGATGAACTCGTAGGAGGTCGCGTAACCGTAATCCACGCCGAGCTGGTGCAGACGCTGGAGGCGGCCCAGCCAGTAGCGGTTCTGCTCCAGCCGGGTCTCCCTGTTGCGCCGCTGGGTCTCGCGTACCTTCTCCACGGTCTCGGCATCGGGCCCTTCCAGCTGGATCCGGTCGATCTCCTCGAACACCACGTCCGCCAGCTCCTCCGCCCGCTCCGGCGCCGAGCCGAAGCTGATGCGCACCGAGTATTCCTCGTCCGGGCGATCCGAGAGGAAGCCGCTTACGCCCACGCCGTAGGTTCCGCCCAGGTCCTCCCGCAGCAACTCGCGAAGCCGGATGTCCAGCACGTCGGCGAGCGCCGAGATCGCCATCTCCTCCTCCCGCGAAAACTCGGCGTCCCCCGCGAAGATGATCCGGGTCTGGCTCTGAGGCTCGAGTCCCTTGCGCACCTCCTTCTCGATCACCCCCTCGGGAGGATCGATCCCCACATCCCGCCACGTCTCAACTCGTCCCAGGCTCGGGAGCCCGCCGAGCCAGGTCTCCACCAGCGGCCGGATCTCCTCCGGTGCAAACGCGCCCACGAAGAAGAAGACGAAGTCGCTCGCGTCGGCGAACCGGTCCTGGTAGAGGGCGAAAGAAGCGTCCAGATCCAGGCCCTCGATCATCTCGTCGTCGGGCGGGAGCGTCCTGGGGTGCCCCTGCGTCAGAATCAGCGACACGGTGTCACCGAGCGCCGCAGCGGGACTGGCCCCCCGGTTGGCGAAGATGCCGGACAGCAGCGTCTTGTAGGCCGCGAACGCGGTTTCGTCCTTCCTCGGGGCCATGAAGCGCTGGTAGATGAGCTGAAATGCGGTCTCGATGTCGCGCGGCGAAGCGTTGCCGCTGATGCCCTCTGTCAACGCTCCCACGCTCGCCGACACGCGCACGTCCAGGCCCGCCAGCTTCTTGTCCAGGGCCAGCTTGTCGAATTCGCCGACGCCGCCCTCCACGACCACCGCCGAAGCCATGCGAACGCCCGCGAACTCCTCGTCGGGGACCAGCGAGCTTCCCCCGGGGCTGGTCGCCGTAAAGAGGATCTCGTCGTCCCGGAAGTCGGTGGGCTTGAGGACTACGCGCACGCCGTTCTCGAGGGTCCAAACGGTCACCCCCACCTCCTCCACCACTTCCTCTTCGACCACCGGGGATCCATCCGGGATCGCGGCCACGAGCGGCGCGTCGACCGCCGCATCCTCGTAAGGCTCGATCTCCCGGCTCACGACTGATGCGAACACGTCCTGGATGGCCTCTTCCGTAGGCACCTCCAGGTCCGCCTTCTCGGGAGCGTTGGCCATGACCACGCGTCCCCGCTCCTGCAGCCACTCCCCGGCCAGGCCGTTGACCTCCTCAAGCGTGATCGCCGGCAGAATCGCGTTCGCCAGCTCCAGTTCGTCCTCGGGGCTGGTGAAGGCGGTGCCGGTCAGAAACGCCTGGACATAGCGGCCGGCCAGACTGGCGGACTCCTGGTTCTCGCGCTCCGCGAAACGGCGCTCGAAGGCGCGCGTGACCTCCGCCTTCCGGCGTTCGAACTCCGTCACGGTGAACCCGTGGCGCCGGACGCGCTCGGCCTCCGTGAGCAGCGCGTCCAGTCCGCGCTCGAGCCCGCCGTCCGGCACCAGTGCGAGGAGCTGGTACATGTCCAGCGCGCGCACGAAGCTCCCGCCGGCCGGGAAGGCGATGAGGAAGGGCGGGTCGGCCTGCTGCGTCAGCTCCTCGAGGCGCGCCGCCATCATCCCCTCGTACAGGGTCTCGGTGATGCCTCGCCGGAAGGCGGCTACGGTGCCCCGCGGGGCTACCGGCCTCTTGTACAGCACCGACACCTGCGACTGCAACGCCTCGACATCGGTCGCGATGGCCACCCGCGGCGGGTGGTCGAAGGGTACTTCCAGCGTCTCGCGCGGGCGGGGATCGGCAGGGGGCGCGAGGTCCTCGAACCGGCTGCGGATCATGCCCTCGATGGCTTCCCCGTCGAAGTCCCCCACGGCGACCACCGCCATGAGATCGGGCCGGTACCAGTCCTCGTAGAACCGCTGGAGTGCCGAGGCGGGAGCCGTCTCCAGCACCTCGGTCTTCCCGATCGGCAGGCGGTCGGCATAGAGGGAGCCCTCGAACAGGATGGGAAGCTGGGCGTCGAACATCCGGGCCTGCGCGCCCCGCCCGAGCCGCCATTCCTCGACTACCACTCCGCGCTCGGCGTCCACCTCCTCGGGGTCGAAGAGCAGGCCCCGGGACCAGTCCTGGAGGATCTGGAATGCCGTCTCCACCACTTCCGGATCGTCCATGGGGATGCGCAGCATGTAGACGGTCTCGTCGAAGCTGGTGTAGGCGTTGATGTGGGGACCGAACTGCATCCCGATCGACTCCAGGTAGTCGACCAGTTCCTGCTTCTCGAAGTTCTCGGTGCCGTTGAAGGCCATGTGCTCGGTGAAGTGGGCCAGACCGAGCTGGTCCTCGTCCTCCAGGATGGAGCCGGCGTTCACCACCAGGCGAAACTCGGCGCGGTTCTCGGGGGTGCCGTTCTCGCGCACGTAATAGCGGAGGCCGTTCTCCAGTTCGCCCACGGTGACCGCGGGGTCGGCCGGGAGCAGGCGGTCCGGCGCGGGCGCCTGGGCCGGCAGCGCGGCCGGAGCGAGCAGCGTTCCGGACGTGACGAGCCCAAGGGCAACGCAGAGCCGGGCGATCCGTCGCGGACGCATCGCCGCTCGAATGCCGGGGGGAGTGTGTGCGCGGGCCGGCAGGGCAGCGCGGGCCATGCCCGAGCGCATGGAGAGGGGACGGAACGGTGAGACTCTCGCGAGGCTGTTCATGCTCTTCCTCGTGGGTTTGCAAGGGAGGTCGCCAGGACCGGGGTCGGCGACAGTTCCCGTTTCCACACGAACGCGCGTGCGACCATAATCATCGCGTGATCCGAGTCACTCAGGCAACGCCGGGGCGCCGGTCGTTTCGGGCTCGCCCTTCGTGGCAAGGATCGGGTCGATTTCTCTCGGCGGAACCACCAGCTTACGGCGACGCGCGGCCCAGCGACCCCTGCAGGAGCATCAGGTGAACATGACCGACTACGACCGAATCGAGTCCGCCATCCGCTACCTCGACAGCCATCGCGTGCGCCAGCCGGACCTCGCGGAGCTGGCGGCGCACGTCGAGCTCAGCCCAGGTCATCTGCATCGGCTGTTCTCCCGCTGGGCCGGGGTCACGCCGAAGCGTTTTCTGGAGTTCCTCACGGTCCGGCACGCCAGGAAGCTGCTCGACAATTCCGAATCGGTTCTCTCGGCGGCGTACGGAAGCGGGCTTTCCGGCGCGGGGCGGCTGCACGACCACTTCGTGGCGGTGGAAGCTGCAACGCCGGGGGAGTACAGGAACCGGGGCGCCGGACTGCGCATCGGCTTCGGTATCGCAGATTCCCCGTTCGGGCCCGTCTTTGTCGCATGGACGGGCCGCGGGGTGTGCCGGGTCTCGTTTGCAGGCGCCCGGGATGTCGAGGGCGAAAAGAGGGCGCTCCGTCAGACCTGGGGGCGGGCGGTGCTGGAAGCCGACGAGTCGCAGGCCATGTCGCTCGCGCGGACGATCTTCGCGGCTCCGTTCGATGCCGACGCCGGCCCCCTGACCGTGCATGTGCGCGGGACGAACTTCCAGCTCGCCGTGTGGCGCGCCCTGCTGCGCATACCCACCGGGGCGGTCACGACCTACGGACGCCTGGCGGCGGAGGTCTGCAGCGCCCGGGCGGCGCGCGCGACGGGCAATGCGGTCGGCAGCAACCCCGTCTCCTTCCTGATCCCCTGCCATCGCGTGATTCGCGCCACCGGCGAGTCGGGGAACTATGGCGGGGGTCCCTCGCGCAAGCGCTGCATGCTGGGGTGGGAGGCGAGTCAGCGTTATGTTCGTCTCCGATGAAGATCGCGACCTGGAACGTCAACTCCATCAACGCCCGCCGCGAGCGGGTGCTGACCTGGCTTCGCCTGCATCGGCCCGATGTCCTGTGTCTGCAGGAGCTTAAGGTGGTGGACGACGCCTTTCCCCTGGAGGCGATCGAGGAGCTCGGCTATCACGCCGCCGTGTACGGACAGCGGACCTACAACGGCGTGGGCATCCTGAGCCGGTCCCCTGTGCGCGACGTCGAGGTGGGCATGGGACCAGGCGACCGGGATCCGCAGGCCCGGCTCGTGGCAGCCACCGTGGACGGCGTCCGGGTGCTTTCGGCGTACGTCCCCAACGGTGCGCGCGTGGGGACGGACAAGTACGGCTACAAGCTGGACTGGCTGCGTCGCCTGCTGGAGCATCTGGAACAGACCGCCTCTCCCTCGGAGGCGCTGGTGCTGGCCGGCGACTTCAACGTCGCGCCCCGCGACACGGACGTGAACCAGCTGGAAGACTGGAAGGACAGCGTCCTGTGTCACTACGCGGCTCGGGACGCGCTCGAGCGCATTCGCGACTGGGGGCTCAGCGACGTCTTCGAGCGGCATCACCCCGAGGGGTCGATCTACACCTGGTGGGCGTACCAGAGGCTCGCCTTCCCGCGCAACAACGGGCTGCGCATCGACCACATCTACGCCACCGAGCGCCTGGCCGCGCGCTCGACCGACGCCTTCGTGGATCGGGAGGCGCGCAAGAAGGGGCCCTTTACCGAGAAGCCCTCGGACCACGCCCCGGTGGTCGCGGAATTCAGGGTCTGACAGGGGGTTCACCGCCCGGATGCGGCCGCCCGGGAGCGGGATCTCCGCCAGGAGCCGTCGATAGCCGGCTTCGGCCTCGGAATCAGGCGCCCGCCACCAGCCTCCACGCCTGGGCCACCAGGAAGCACACCACGAAGCCGATTCCCAGCGGCGCCAGGGCCGAGACCGTGGTCCACTTCAGGCTCCCGGTCTCCTTGTAGATGGTGTACAGGGTGGTGGAGCAGGGATTGTGCAGCAGGCTGAAGAGCATGAGGCAGACGCCGGTGAGCAGCGTCCATCCGCCTGCCGCCAGCAGGGTTCCGACATCCGTCGCCGAACTCAGCTCGAACATGACTCCCGCCCCCTCCCCGGCGCCGGCGATCCCCGCGGTCATCACGGTGAGCATCAGGATCGTCGGGATGACGATCTCGTTGGCGGGGATCGCGACCAGGTAGGCCAGCAGGATCACCCCGTTGAGCCCCAGCAGCACGCCCAGGGGATTTGACCAGGTCACGAAGTGCTCGGCCAGGCTCGCGTCGCCCACGACGATGTTGGACGTGAGCCAGATCACCGCGCCGGCGGGCATGGCGAAGACGACCGCGCGCCAGAGGACGATCAGGGTCCGGTCGATGAGGGAGGTGTAGAGCGTCTGCAGGATGCGCGGGGGCCGGTACGGGGGAAGCTCCAGGCTGAAGGTCGAGGCTTCGCCGCGCAGCAGGGTCCTCGAGAGCAGCCAGGAGGTCGCGAACATGAAGAGGATGCCCAGCACGGCCACCCCGACTACGGCGGTCGCCGAGACCAGGCCGGCCAGGTGCGCGGGCGCGACGGCGCCGATGAAGATGGTCGCGATCAGGATCTGCGTGGGCCAGCGGCCGTTGCAGAGCGAGAAGTTGTTGGTGACGATGGCGAGCAGGCGTTCGCGAGGGCTGTCGATGATGCGCGCGGCCACCACCCCCGCGGCGTTGCAGCCGAAGCCCATGCTCATGGTGAGCGCCTGCTTGCCGTGGGCGCCCACCCTGCGGAAGAGCCCATCGAGGTTGAAGGCAACGCGCGGCAGGTAGCCGAAGTCCTCCAGCAGCGTGAAGAGCGGGAAGAAGATCGCCATGGGCGGGAGCATGACGGCCACCACCCATGCCGTGGCCAGATACACCCCGTCGAAGAGGAACCCCGAAAGCCACCACGGCATGGAGAGCGCGGACCCGGCCCCGGTCAGCCATGGGTGGACCTGGTCGACAAGCAGGGTGGCGAGCAGCGAGGACGGGACATTGGCCCCCGCGATGGTGAGCCAGAACACGACCGTGAGGACGAGCAGCATGACCGGGAATCCGGTCCAGCGGCTGGTCAGGAGGCGGTCGAGAGTGCGGTCCAGGTCGAAGCCGACACGGCGCAGCCCTCTCACTTCCGACGCCCGCGCGATGCGTTCCGATTGGCGGTAGAAGCCGGTAACCAGGGCATCGTGGAAGTCCGTGGGGAGCTTCCAGCGCAACCGGGAGGCCAGCTCGAGGACCTGTTCGCGCGCAGGTCCCGTGTTCTCCCGCGCCTGCGGGCGGGCGGGTGCCGGCCCCTCCCGCCCGGCCTCGCCGATGTCGCCGGCACGCACCGCTTCCTGCACGCGTTCGTCCGCGTTGAGCAGGCGCAGCGCCACCCAGCGTGCGTTGGGGAGTCCGGGGAAGGCCGCCTCGATCGCGGGCGCGAGGGCCGAGACCGCGCGCTCCACCTCGGGCGCGTGCGTGGCGGCCCGCAGGGGCGTCGTGGCGGTCACGCCGGTCGCCATGTCGTGGACCGCGCGCATCAACTCGTCGATGCCCTCGCCCCGCCGGGCCACCGTGGCGACCACCGGCACCCCCAGTTCTCGCGCCAGCTTCTTCTCGTCGACGGCGATGCCGTGTCGGCGTGCCTCGTCCACCAGGTTCAGGCAGACCACCACCCGGGAGGTGATCTCCAGGATCTGGAGCGCCAGGTTGAGATTGCGTTCGAGGCGGGTGGCGTCGACCACGACCACGGTCACGTCGGGGCGCCCGAACAGGAGGAAGTCGCGCGCGACCTCCTCGTCGGTGCTGCCGGCCTGCAGGGAGTAGGTCCCCGGAAGATCGACCACCTTGACCCGGTGTTCGTCGTGCAGGAAGGCGCCTTCGGAGCGCACGACCGTCTTGCCCGGCCAGTTGCCGGTGTGCTGCCGGAGCCCGGTGAGCGTGTTGAACACCGTGCTCTTTCCCGTATTCGGATTGCCCGCCAGCGCCACCAGGTAGTCCCACCGGCCGGGATGGATTCCGAGCTTCACCAGTCGGGGCTCGTGGCCCGCGCCACACCCCCTCTGCTGCCGCGCGCGCGCGATCATTGTGATCCAGCTTCGAGGCTGCGGGGCGGGGCGGGCGCGATCTCGCGGTCGTCGGCGGGCGCGATCTCCACGCGGGATGTCGGCCCGGCCGCCTCTTCAGCCCCGGGCGTGATCTCCACCCGGGACGCCTGCTCCCTCCTGAGCGCAATCGTCGCGCCCCGGATCTGGTAGGCGGTGGGGTCGCCGCCCGCCCCGCGCAAGGTCGCGCGCACGGGCGTGCCGGGAACGACGCCCAGATCCAGCAGACGGCGCCGCGCAGGACCCTGGCAGGCGGGCGCAATGCGGTCCACGACGCCGGTCTCGCCGAGCGCCAGCTCGGCAAGCGTCCTGGGCGGTGAGGAAGGCACCACCATGTCCTCCGCCGGCTCCACGGTCACGCTCGCCGCCGCCACCGGATCGAGCAGGTGCTCCCTGCCCCAAAGGAGAAACCTGACCCCCCTCGGCGAGACATCCACGACCCGGATCTCCATGCCCGGGGAGAGCCCCTCCACCAGCAATCCCAGGTAGATCTCGCGCGGCTCGTCCTCCAGATGGACGATGCGGGCGCCCGCTCCCGCGCGCAGCTGTGTCAGGGCCACCCCGGTGCGGGGCGGCACCTCGCCCCGGGCGGTCGGAATGGGATCGCCGTGAGGGTCGAAGCGGGGATGACCGAGACGCGCCGCCAGGGCATCCGTTTCCGCCGCCGACATGCGGTGCTCCCGCACCTCCGCCTGCGCGTGCCAGTCGGCCTCCGCCACACCGGTGCGGTCCGCCAGGTAGCGTTCCCACAGCCTGTGGGTTCGCACCACCCGGAGCGCGTAGGACCGGCCCGCCCCGGTCAGCGAGACGGCCGTGCCGCGCGCTTCCGCCAGCCCCAGTTCGCACAGGCGGGCCACCAGGCGCCCGGCGCGGCCCCGGCGCATCCCGAGTCCTCCCGCGAGGCTTTCGAGCGTGGAAGACAGGGCCAGGTACTCGCAGTTGAAGAGGTGCTTGAGCGCATCTTCGATTCGCACACGCTCCGTCATGCGCGCGGCGCCGAGGGCCCGCGCCAGCAGCCCCCTGCGCGGCCACAGCAGGGCAGCGGCAAGCACCGCCGCCACGGCGAAAACGAGAAGCGCGAATCCGGGATCGATCATATCCGGGCATCCCAGCGAGAAGACCGGCACACGGTAAGCGACGGTTTGTCGGTTTGTAGGCTTGCCTAATGAATAAGTTAGGCTTGCCTAAATATCAAGCCCGGAACGGTCTCCTTGCCCCGGGGCATGCAGGGGGCACACGCCTCGGCGCGATCAGCTCCAGAGATGGCGCAGGAAGCGTTCCGGAGCGTTGAGGAAATCGCGGGTCAGGTTCACGGCTTCGATCTCCTCGAACGTCACCTCGCGAACGGGCTGCCCGTCGAAGTCGTAGATCCTCGCACCGGGAACTGCCATCAGGATGGGCGAGTGCGTCGCGATCAGGAACTGCGAATCCTGGTCGACCATGTCGCGCATCATGGTCATGAAGCCGAGCTGGCTCTGCGGAGAGAGGGCGGCCTCGGGCTCGTCCAGCAGATAGAGGCCTCCCGGCACGAAGCGCTCGCGAAAGAGCTTCAGAAAGCCCTCTCCATGGGAGTTCGCGTCCAGGTCGGCCCCATACTTCCGCTCGATGGCCGCGATGGAGCCGGCGGCGGGACCGCGCGCAAGCGTGCGCGCCAGCCTGGAGTGTTCGCGGAATCGCTCATCGACCTCGGCGAGTTCCTGCTGAAACTCGGTCCTCAACCGGGCCATGCGCCTCGCGAAGCCGAAGAAATCCTCGGCGCGCAGAAAGAAGCCGCGGTGCGTACGCGTCCTCCACGCGAGCCTCAACGTCCTTGCCAGGCGGCGCTGCGGCGCGAGCGTGGGATCCCGGTCCGCACTCTTGCTGCCGACGGTGGGAAGCCCGGTTGCCGCGGCCAGCGCCTCGAGCACCGTCGATTTGCCGGAACCGTTCTCGCCCACCAGCAGCGTCACGGGCTTCCCGACCTCCATGATCCTGAGCCCCTGCAGGGCCGGGATGTCGAACGGGAATTCATCCGCCCGCCCATCCGTGTCCGGGAAATGAATGCGCTCTAGCACCGCGCGCTGTCTCCTTCCAGCATCCTTGCGCCCGTCCTCATGCCGTGTGCGGCATCCGAATCGCCTCCAGTTCCTCCAGCGTGCGCGGCCAGTCCTCGCGCAGGAGCCTGGAAAGCGCCCTGTCGGCCAACAGCCTGCCCCCCGTCTGACATTCGGGGCAATAGTTCGTCTCGCGGCTGGCGTAGACGATGCGCTGAATGGGCGTGCCACACCGGGGACACGGCTTCCCGAACTTCCCATGGGCGGCCATGGCCGGATGGAACGCGGTGACCTTCCTCGGAAACCCCCCGCCCGCTTCGGCCCGCAGGCGCTCGGTCCATTCCCGCAGGGAGATGCGGGTCGCCTCGTACAGCCGGCGGAGTTCCCGGGTCGACAGCTGGCGCGTGAGACGCACGGGCGAGAGGCGCGCTGCGAGCAGGATTTCGTCGGAGTGCGCGTTGCCGATGCCGCTCAGGATCCTCGGGTCGGTGAGGGCCCGCTTGAGCGTGCGGTTCTCGCGAAGGAGCGCCGCCTGAAAGTCCGGGAAGTCGGCCTCCAGCGGTTCGACGCCCCCGGGGTCGAGTCGTCGGAGAGCCTCGTCCCCGCGCACCACCCACATCGACATCCTCTTCTTCGTGCTCGCCTCGGTCAGCACCAGCGTTCCGTTGGGAAAGTCGAGGGCCCCCGCCGCGCGCTTCCCGGGCAGGGGCGCCCCGACATTCCGCCACTGGAACCGCCCCGCGATCATCAGGTGGAACACCGCGTGAAGATCGTCGTCCAGGTGCAGCGCGATGCGCTTGCCGATGCGCCCGATGGCGCGCACGTGTTTGCCCACGAGTTCCGAAACCGGAGGATCGAAGGTCTTGAGCAGCGACGGCGAGCGAAGCCGGACGCGCTCGATCGGCTGCCCGGTGATGCGGGCGTCGAGCGCCTTCACATACAGGCAGACTTCCGGAAGTTCGGGCATGCCGAAAGATCGATGCTGCGGACGGCGGGGCGCCAGTGGGGAGTGCATGACCGGCTCGGCCGTCCCGCGGAGGCGCAAGAGGGTGCAGGCGGCCGGCAAGTGCGGGTTCGGCGGGCGCGAAGCCCTCGTCGCTGTTGCCGCGACGCGCCACCGGCTACCGTCATGGTCGGCGCGCGCCGCCGGCACCGAGCCCGTGATGCGGCCCTGAGCCGCGGTGGGCGCCATCCCGTCCAACCCTTCCTCGCAGCCGGACGACCCTCCATGAACCGTCATCTGCGCGCACTTGCTTCCTTCCAGGCCTTCCTGTCCGCGCCGCTGCTGGCGTCCCTGCTGGCACCGGCCATCCTCCCGGTCTCCACCGTCGTTCGAGCCCAGGACGCCGCGACCCGGCTTGTGATTCTCGGGACCGGAACGCCCATCGCCGACCCGGATCGGTTCGGGCCTTCGGTCGCGGTGGTGGTCGGGGAGGAGTCCTACCTGGTGGACGCGGGCGCGGGAGTGGTCCGCAGGGCGGCCGCCGCGGCCCGGAACGGGATTCCCGCCCTGCGGGCGTCCAACCTGAAGCGGGTCTTCATCACGCATCTGCATACCGACCACACGGTCGGGCTTCCGGACCTGATGTTCACGCCCTGGCAGAACGGCCGAAACATGCCCGTCGAAGTGTACGGACCACCCGGTACGCTGCGCATGACCACGAACATCGAGGAGGCATGGGTCGAGGACATCCACATGCGCCTCTTCGGCCTCGAGGGCCGCACCGCCCACGACTACCGCGCCCTGACGCGCGAGATCGAGGCGGGAACGGTCTACGACGACGGGACCGTGCGCGTGGACGCCATTCCCGTCCAGCACACCAGTTGGCCCGTCTCCTTCGGATACCGCTTCGTCACCCCGGACCGCACCATCGTCATCTCGGGGGACGCCCGTCCGAGTCCGTCTCTCGTCGAGGCCTGCAACGGCTGCGACGTGCTCGTGCACGAGGTCTACTCACGGGACTTCTTCGACCGGCATCGGAACCAGATCTACCACGCGGCGGCGCACACCTCGACCGCCCAGGTGGCCGCGCTGGCGATGGAGGCCCGCCCGGGGCTCCTGGTGCTCTACCACCAGCTCTACCGCTCCGCCACCGACGAGGACCTCATCCGCGAGGTGCGCGAGGCGGGGTACACCGGGCGCGTGGTGTCGGCCGCGGACCTGGACGTGTACTGAACGCTCGATGAACGACCGGCGTTCGCAGAACGTCGCTCACGCACATCGCAGCCGAGGGCGCGCGGGCGCGTGACATGGTTGCCCCGAATTCCGGCGCCGGAATAACTTGGGCGGGCAACCGGCCGCGCGCGGCGGGCAGTCCGCGATCGCGCAGTCATGGATCTTACCGGAGTCGGAGAATGGTACGTGCGAGTCTGTTGATGGCGCTCGTGATCCTGGTCTCGGGCTGCGCCCGATGGATTCCCGCCCGGGTCGGCGAAGTTCCGATCGGAACCGACGTTCGCCTGCGGCTGTCGGAGGAAGGCGCTACGCAGTTGGAGGAACTTACCGGGACCCGCCGGTCCGAGGTCTCGGGACAGCTGCTTCAGTGGGACACCGAAGTGATGGTCTCGGCCGCCCTGCGAACCGCGGCAGCGGGCGCAAACAGCAGCAGCCTGCGCCAGCGCTTCGTGGTGGACCAGGAGGACATCCTCGGGGTGGACGTCAGGGAGCTGGACCGCACGCGGACCGGGCTCTTCGTCGGAGGCGTCGCCGTGTTGGCGGGATCGGCGATCGTGTGGGTGGTGTCTCAGCTCACCGGCGGCGGCACCGCGGCACCGACCGATCCCCCGCCCCCCGGACCCAGCGAGCCCTTCGTGCGCATTCGCATTCCCTAGCGCGTTTCCCGGCCGCGTGGCGAGGGCGGACCGCGTCGGCCTGCCGCGCCGGCAGCGCCCCAGCGCCCGGACCACCAACTCCGCCCATCCATGTCCCCCAACCGAAGGCGAACATGACACGCGCCGGCCTGACCCTGATCCTTCTCCTGACTGTATCCGGCTGCGCCCGATGGGTGCCGGCCCAGCTGGGGACCGTCCCGCCCGGCACCGACGTCCGCCTCCGCCTGTCCGAGGACGGCGCCGCGCAGCTCGAGGAGATGACGGGCGCGCGTGCCGCCGAGCTGACGGGAGAACTGCTCCAGTGGGAACCCGAAGTACTGGTGTCCACCGCGCTTGCACCCATGGGCGCGCGCGTGGACCCCGGTCTGCGCCAGCGCCTGATCGTGGATCCGGCCAACGTCGTCGGCATCGACGTGCGCGAGGTCGACCGCACCCGTACGGGGTTTCTGGTGGGTGGAGTGGTCGCAGTCGCGGGGTCGGCGATCGTATGGGCGGTGGTCAACATCGTCCGGGGCAGCGAGGGAGCACCCACCTCACCGCCGCCGGACGGCCCCCAGGAACCCTTCGTGCGGCTGCGCTTTCCCTGACAACGGAAAGCCCGGCGCACCCCGAAACGATCTGCGGTCGCTCCCGGGTGCGCCGGGTTGATTGTTTATCAGCTACCGCCCTGATAATAGGGGTTGCCGGCGAGCTCTTCGGAGGAGACCGGCCAGCGCCGGTTCGTTCCCAGCTGCTTGGTCACCTCGTCCCACTGCCACGGCTTGATGTCGTAGTAGCGGTGGTCCTGCAACCGGCGGCCTTCGATCATGAACTCGAGTCTGCGCTCGTAGATGATCTGTTGGTGGACCTCGGCGATGTTCATGCTCATGAACGGCGGCAGATCCCAGTTGGCGCGCACCAGGTTGATCTGGTTGACCGCCTCCTGGTAGTTGCCCGCCAACAGGTGGCCCTCCGCCAGGATCAGCCGCGCCTCCTGCCAGCGGCTGACGGGAAGATCCGCGTCCAGCCCCGGATACTTGAAGAACCGGTGCACATCGCCCGTATGGGGCGGCGGGGCGGCGAGCTCAGGCGGACCGACGCGGGTTCCGACGCGCGGATCCACCTCGCCGCTCACCGGGTCCACGATGGCCACGTTGCGCGGATCGATGATGACTCCGGTAATCGACTGATGGTAGGTGTTCAGGCCGTTGAGTGAACCCGGCTGCTGGTAGCGGCAGGCGAAGTTGAAGTCGGGCTTCACCGCGAGCGCAGCCTCCGCCGCCTGCATGGCCGCTGCCACCTGGGACATGTCCCTGCCGCGCTCGAAGAAGAGCGACCTGTGGACCCGCGCCTTGGTGGCGAGCGCCGCCGCGCGCAGGTCGGGATTGCTCGTCTGAGCCACCTGGTCGAAGGTGGACAGCGTCTGCTCCAGCACGACATCGGGCGCCAGCGGCGCCTCGCCGTTGAAGGGCACTTCCTTGAAGTGGTCGGCCAGAGTGACGCGGGCGAACGCCTCCCAGAAGATGCCTCGCACGATTGCCGTGTCACCGGGGTTCGACTCCTGCAGCCGCCTCACGGCCTCGTCCGCGATCCAGCGGGCCGAAGACAGGGAGTTCCAGACGGCGTTCTGGGTCGTGTTGAACCCCTCCATGTGACCCCACATGTGGAGTTCGGTGAATGTGAAACTCGAAATGAAGGTGACGTCGTCGGACTGCAGCGCGTTGGCCGCGACGGTGCCGTCATAGGCATCGCAGACCACGCCCTCGGGCGTGGCGGCCAGCGCCGGAATCAGGTTCGGATCCTCCAGATCCTCGACCGTGAGGCTTCCCGGGTTGTCGACCTTGAACAGGTCACCGCAGCCCGCTGCGATCATTACGGTGAACGACAGTACTCCCAGTTTCAATATTTGCATCCGCATGACTGTATTCTCCTCTCTCGGAAATCCGCTCATCGCCATTGGCGATCGATTCGATACCCGTCGCACAACCGTATCCTAGAACGTCGCCTGGAAGCGAAGGCCATAGCGTCTGGGGCTCGGCGGCTGACCGTAATCGGAGTTCATGCCGAAGGCATTGTAGGGCCCGCCGGCCCGGGCATCGGGAATTCCGTGATAGGGAGTCAGGGGATCGGACATGCAGACGTCCACCGGGCACTTGTTCCAGAGGAACAGGTTGCTCGCCGACAATCTGACCACCAGGGAGTTCATGCCCGCAAGCGAAGTCACGAAGCTCTCGGGGACGTTGTAGTTGACGGAGAGGTCCGCGAAGCGAAGGAAGTCAGCCCTGAAGAGATAGCTGGAGATCATCGACGGATGCTGGTTCCCGAAGTTCTCCGCGACCCGCTGGCGTTCCTCCACCGAGGTGTTCGGGTCGTCCAGGATCGCCTCGAACTCGGCTACTCGCGGTGAATTCCGGGTAAACGCATCCTGAATTACCGACACCTCCGAGAACATGTGATAGTCGTACGCCCCGGCGAAGGTGGCGTTGACGCTCACGCCCCCGGGGAGGTCGAGCGAGGTGAGGAAGCTTCCCGTCCAGAGCGGGATGGGGCGCCCGACGTACTCCAGCGAATCGCCGCCCGCGGCGTTCTTGAGCTTGTTGGGCGTGATCTGGTTCAGCCGCGTGAGCTCCGCGATGGGCACGGCAACCGTGTAGGGATTGGCGGGGTCGGGCACCGGAGCGATCCACGCGCCGGGAGTGAACCCTTCCTTCATCGTGGGATAGTACCGGCCGGCGCTGGCACCGCCCTGGATGTGCACCCGGTAGGGGGGCACGCCGCCCATGTCCAGGATCTCGGAGTCATTGAGCGCAACCTGGAAGGTCGTCGACCATCTCAGGCTGGGACGGCGGACCCAGGTAACGTCCAGCGAAGACTCGAACCCCTGGTTGCGGATCTTGCCGACGTTGGAAACCACCGGCTGGAGGAATCCGGTGGACGCGGCTGAGGGCACGGGCAGGAGCGCGTCGCTGGTGGTCGCGTTGTAGTACACCAGGTCCAGTCCGACGCGGCCATCGAGGAAGCCGAACTCGGTTCCGAACTCCCACTCCAGGGTGCGCTCGGGCTTCAGGTCCGCATTCCCGGGGTTGCCGGTCCTGACGATGGAGAGGTTGTTCACGGCGATGCCGGGCAGCCATGTCTGGGTGGCGTCGAAGGCGCCGGGCTGCAGCCCCGCCGCGCCGAGCGCCGCCCGCACACGGAACTGGTCCCAGTTCTGGAACGGCCAGAAGTCGTGCTCCGACACGACCCAGGAGGCACCGCCCTTGGGGTACACCTGGAAGGCGAAGTTCTCACCGAAGGCCGAGTTGCCGTCCACGCGCAGACCGGCGTTCAGGAAGAGGCGGTTGTAGAGCCCGATTTCCTCCTGGGCGTACACGCCGGCGTTGATGACCTCCTGGAAGGTTTCGTTGGGCGGCAAAAGCTGCGAACCGGCGGGCAGGGTTGCGAGCTGGCGCAGCGGGAAGTCCCGGACGCCGAGCGTCCTGAACCACTCCTCTTCCCAGAAGCTCTGACCACCCACCAGCAGCGTCGACGTCAGGTTCTCGCTGAAGTCGCGCGTCCACGAGGTCTTGAAGTCCAGGGTGGTCGCCGTGCGCTCGGAGGTGCGCACCAGTCGCTCGCCCTGCTCGTGATAGATGTTGAGGCCCTTGTTGACGTGTTCGATGTACTCCTCGGTCATCCGGTCCCGGCCCATGATGAGCTCCGAGCGGATGCCGTGGCCCCAGTCGTAGTCCATCGCGCCGCTCAGCGTCACCCGCTGCTCGTCCTGGTTGGCCGTCACGCTCGCAATGGGGTCGCTGTCCAGCGGGAGGAAGTGCTCGCTCGCGGAGAGCGGTCCGCTGTACCCGTGCGGAGGCGGCCACGCGATCTCGTAGGCGTTGACCCCGTAGCGCCCGCCGTAGGGGAAGCGCGGCGCCGGATTCCTGGGCGTCGCCAGGAAGAAGCCCCACAGGTAGCCGCTCCCCCAGTTGAGCCCGTTCTGCCCGGGCTGGCGGCGGTCGCTGAAGACCGTGTTCATGTCCACGCGAATGCCGAGCCTCTCGGTCGCCTGCACCGTGAGGTTGGCGCGCAGGTTGGCGTCCAGGGTGCCCTGGAAGTCGCGGTACTCGCGGCCCATCTGCCCGACCTCGTCGCGGAGACGGCCGGAGGCGTAGTACTGCACGGTCGAGGTCCCGCCGCGCACGTCCGCATTGAAGTCCATCACCGAGCCCCAGCCGCCCAGGTAGTCGAGCACGGGCTTGCCGAGGGTCTGCAGCTGCTTGGTGTCGAAGTTGTATCCCCAGACGCCCTTCAGGCGGGCTTCCGGGATCCTCGTGCCGTCGAACCCGGTCCCGAAGGTCCACACCGGATCGCCGGCGCTCCCGCGCTTGGTGATGATCTGGATCACCCCGCTCGAGGCCTCGGTGCCGTACAGGGTCGCGGCGGCCGCGCCCTTGATGATCTCGATGCGCTCGATGTCGTTGGGGTTCAGCCGGTCGAGCGAGGTGGCCTGGCGGGCGCCGCCCACCTTGCTGTAGTTGGAGTCGATGCGGACCCCGTCGACGTAGATGAGCGGAGCGCTGCGCTGCGTGAGGCTGACAGCCCCGCGCAGAAGGATCTGGCTCGAGGTCCCCACGTTGGGGGCGATCCCGGGCACCATCCCGGCGACGCGCCCGGAGAGGGCCTCGGTGATGTTGGAGACGGGCGCGGTGTTGATCGTCTCGGCCCCGAGCGTTTCCACCGTCGCGCCCAGCCGCCGCCGTTCGGTGACGACTCCGGTGCCGGTGACGATCACCTCGTCCAGTGCGATGGCTTCCGATTCCAGCTGGACTTCGACGTTCAGCGTCTCGTCCGCGACTACCGTGACGTCCCGGGTCTCGGTCCCGTATCCGATGTAGCGGATCTCCAGAACGTGGTTGCCGGCAGGAATGCCGAGCAGCACGAAGCGGCCGTTGGCGTTGGTGACGTTGCCGACGCCTTCCGCGGCGATGCTTACCTGCGCACCCCCCAGCGGCAGCCCGGTGCCCACCTCCTGAACCGAGCCGGTGATGGTGCCGGTCTGGGCGGACACGGGAGCGGCTATCATGGCCACGGCGCATAGCGCGCCGGTAAAGGTGACGACCTTACGAAGGATTTTCATGCTTCCACCTCCTGCTTGGGGGAACGGCACCGATCCTGCCCCCGGGAATCCTGCATGGATTCGCCGGGTCTGTGGGGCCTCGGGCGCGCAGCCCGCGCCCCGCGAACTAACACATTGCGCAGTTGTCGTTGTTGATGGCGCCCAGGCGCTCGAGAAGGGCGATCGTCGCCGGGAATGGGCGAACATTGTAGCTCGGACTGTTGGCCATGTCGACGGTCGTCTGGCCAAGCCGCGTTACCGCGTGCACGTCGGCACCGCGCTCGATCAGGTAGAGGATGACTTCGTTGTCACCGCGTGAGGCGGCGTTGTGGAGCGGTGTGCGGGCATCCAGATCGCGCGCGTTGACATCGGCCCCCAGGTCCTCGACGAGGTACCTCACGGCCGGGAGCCATCCGCCCGGCACGTACCGGTGTTCGTTTGCGGCACGCTGGTCGTACCCGACGCCGGTGGCGGCGTGGATGGGGTACATGGCATCGCCTCCGGGGGGAACCGGCGGTATCCCGCTCTCGTCAACGGCGGCGGAATAGTCCGCAGCCACGGGGGCAACCACCGCGCCCTTCGGCTTTCGGCTGGGGATATGGGGATCCGCCCCGTAGGCGACCAGCAGCTTCATCGCGGCGACGTCGACGCCCAGTGCGGCGCGGAAGAAGGGCGTGGTTCCCTCCAGGTTCGCGCTGACGAGACGCTGATGGGCCCACCACAGGTCCCTGTTGAGCCGGGCGTTGGGATCAGCGCCCGCCCGAAGCAGGTCCTCCATCACTTGGAGATAGCCGGCTTTCTGCTCTTCGTGGGCGCGCGGCTGCGGATAGAAGGATGTGCCGGCCCACTGTACGTTGATCACGGCATACAGGGGCGTCGCTCCCGGCTCGCTGGCGACGTTGGGATCAGCTCCGCGCTCGAGGAGGTGAAGCCCCAGGTCGAAGCGTCCGTTGAGCATGGCGATCAGCAGCGGGCTGGTCCCGTCTCCGCTGGTCTGGTCGATGTCCGCGCCCCCGTCCAGAAGCGCATCCACGGCCTCGACGTGCCCGCCGCGGGCCGCGTGCAGAAGGGGAGTGAGCCCGCCCCACTTGCCTACCAGGGCCGGCTGGCCTAGAGGGGGATTGGTGGAAATAGGTGAAATCCCCTGCACTTCCCCGTCCAGGATCAGCAGGTCGCCCCGGCGCTGCACTTCGCGCGCGGCCTCGATGGCCACGGCCACCTGACCGGGCGTGGGACGCTCGCCCTCGTCTACCGGTCCCCAGGGGTCCGCCCGCGGGTCGTTCTCCAGCCAGTCCGGGCGGAACTGGGCCAGCACCTCGTACAGCCGGTGTTGCGCGGCGACGTCCACCGCGGCCCGCCGATCCACATCCTCGATCACGGATTCGGACAGGGAGACATCCGCGCCCAGTTCGAGCAGCGTGCCGATGGCCTGCGCGCGGTTGCGGGCGGCCGCGAAGATGAGCGGCGTCTGCCCCCATTCCCGCTCGCGGGCGTCCAGGTCGGCGCCCGCATCGGCGAGATGCCGGATCGCGTCCGCACTCCCCGCTTCGGCGGCCAGGTGGAGCGGGGTCACGCCGCTGTTGGTGGTCCTGGCGTGCACGTCGGCACCCGCCGCCAGCAGCGCCTCCACCACCCCCGCGCTCCCTGCCCGGCTCGCGAGGTGGAGGGCCGTGTAGCGCCCGATCCGGGACCCCGCCGCGACGTTCGCGCCCGCCGTGATGAGGAGATGCGCCATCTCCGCATCGCCGTGACGCGCCGCCCAGTGGAGGGCGGTCATGCCGTCACCCTGGGCCTCGTTGGCATCGGCCCCCTGCTCCAGCAGGGCGCGAACTCCTTCGATGTCCCCGCGCATGGCCGCATCGGCGACCGGGCCGCTTGCCGTCGGGCCGGCCAGCAGCAGCGCGATGATCGCGAACGTCGTCGTCGGATTCACGGGCAGACCCCTATCGGCTCGACGACTGCGCCGCGGCCACGGCACCGCCGGGATAACCCAGCGCGAACTCGCCGGTGCTGTCGCCGAAGCTGTCCATGTCCTCGTGGCCCATCCGATGCAGCAGGCTGAGGAAGACGTTCGCCATGGGGGTCCCGTCGGGGGCCTTCAGGTGAACGTTGCCCTCGAGCCGCCCGTTTCCGTGGCCCAGCAGGATGAGCGGGCATCGGCGGTGGTTGTGGACGTTGCCGTCCGCCATCGGCGAACCCCATACGATCACCGACTTGTCCAGCAGGCTGGCGTCGCCCTCCATGCTCGCCTGCAGCTTCTCCAGGAAGTACGGCAGGGGGCTCATGCGGTACTGGGCGATCTGATTGAAGTCCAGAATCGCCTCTTCGCTGTTGCCGTGGTGCGAGGCCGGATGGAACGGCGTGGTGGTGCCGCTCTCGGGGTGGATCCGGTTCGAGGCGTCGCGCCCCATCTTGAAGGACACGACCCGCGTCATGTCGGTCTGGAAGGCCAGCACCTGCAGGTCGAACATCAGCTCCATGTGCTCGGCGAAGGAGTCGGGTACGCCTGCGGGGGCTTCCGGCAGTTCCCGCTGCTCGCCGCTCGAGTTGAACTCCTCCACCTTCTGAATGCGGCGCTCCACCTCGCGCACGTTGTCCAGGTACCGGTCCAGGCGGTTCCGGTCCTCCGTCCCCACCCTGGCCCTGAGCGTCGCGACCTCGTCCACGATCCAGTCGAGGATGCTCTGGTTGGTGCGCCTGCGCACCGCCCGCTCCTCGTTGCTTCCGCCCGCGCCGAAGAGAAGGTCGAACGCGGCGCGCGGATCGCGGATCATCGGCAGCGGCTCGGTCGGGGACGCCCAGCTGATCGCATCAGTGTACGCGCAGTGGTAGTTGTACCAGCAGCCTCCGCCCTGCCCCAGGTTCTCGATGCAGAGCTGCAGCGACGGGAGCGCGGTGTCCTGCCCGAACC
>JAJEBS010000005.1 GCA_022822425.1 Gemmatimonadota bacterium
AGCGCGACGCGGCCCTTCCCGGGCATTTCGGTGTCGCTCAGGGACGATGCCGGCAAGCGGGTCAAGGCCGGATACCTGGCGATCGACCGGCCATGGCCGGCGATGCTGCGCACCATCTACGGCGACGATGAGCGCTACCGCGAGGTCTACTGGTCGAAATGGGACGGCCTCTACTTCGCCGGGGACGGCGCCAAGGAGGACGCCCACGGCTACATCTGGGTACTCGGCCGGGTGGACGACGTGCTCAACGTGGCCGGACACCGCATTGGCACCTCCGAGGTGGAGAGCGCGCTGGTGGAGCACCCGTCGGTTGCGGAAGCGGCGGTGGTGGGGCGGCCCCACGAGGTGAAGGGAGAGGGCATCGTGGCGTTCGTCAGTCTGCGGCAGGGCTTCCCGGCCTCGGACGAACTGATGGGCGAGCTGGGGCAGCACGTACGTACCAAGATCGGCCCCATCGCGCGCCCGGACGCGATCCTCTTCACGGCGGAACTGCCCAAGACGCGCTCCGGCAAGATCATGCGCCGCCTGCTGCGCGACATCGCCGAGGGGCGCGCCCTCGGGGACACTACGACGCTGGCGGATCCCTCGGTGGTGCAGCAGCTGACCGAGGCGTACGGGGATCGGGGGGAGTGAGGACCAAGGAAGTCTCCGCCGACATGACATTCCCGGTGGTTCGCCCACGCGCCCCGTAGCGCGTGGTCCCCTCCGTTCGCGATCCATCCTCCTTGACCATTATTGAGAATGGTCTATCATTACGGGTAATGCTCTCGGCCTCTCTCCCGGTGTGACACCACCGGCAGCGGCCGAGGGCGATACCGGACGCGACGGAGGGGGGTGTGGCAAGGAATCGAGGCGGTTCCAGGGCCGGCATGACCAAGGAACCCATCGCAGTTCTGGTTTTCCTGGGGCATGGGTCTGAGCGCCGCCGCACTGCCTTCGGCCGCTCAGGTGCGACAGGACGGGAAGGTCGTCGAGGGGATCGTCCGGACGGCGGAGGAAGGGATGCCTCTCGCGGGCGCGAGGTTCGAGGCCCCGACCGCCGGATGCGCGATCCTCGGCCTCTCCGGTGGCACGCGTCCCACGCTCGCCGGACGGCTGCACGTCGTAGCGCTCCACGTCGACAATCTCGGCGATGCCGAATACAGGAACCACCTGTTGCGCGTGAAGGGGATCATGCCGGAGGCGGGGAGATCCGTCAGCGTGTCATACCGGGTCGTCTTCCGGAAGCGAGCCATCCGCGGCTGTTGCGGAGACACTTCGCGACAGGCGCGACCGGAACATCAACACCAACGAGGAAGGAACGATGAGACATTCGAGACGGAAGCTGCCGTTCGCCCTGCTGGCCGCAGGCATCCTTACCCTCTCGGCGTGCGAGAGCGCGACCGAACCCGAGGAATACCACGCAGAGGAAGTCGAGGGCGTGATCCTGGTGCTGAGCGGCCAGACGATTGCGTCGTACGATGACCACGATGGTCAATGGACCGGCGAACTGGAGGTCGAGCCGGGCGAGGAAACCCCCCACATCACCGTGCGCTTCGTGGACCACGACATGGACCCGGTCGAGCTGGACGACGAGTTCTACCTGGAAGTGGAGGTCGAGGACGAGTCCATAGCCGAATTCGAGCAGGACACCCCCGGGGAATTCGGAGGACACCTGCACGGAGGGGCCGAGGGCGACACTGACATCGTTTTCCGCCTGATGCACGGAAGCGTCGGATCCGGGCACCCCGACTTCGTCACCGAGCCGCTCCACATTCATGTACACGCGCACTAGGTAACGGCCGGGATCGCTGTTTCGAGAGTCGCTCCGCGCCCGAAGCCCTCCCCGGGAGCGTCCCCGGGGAGGGCTTCCTTTTTCGTGGCACGTGGGAGCGTCGGGCGGGAATCGCCTCCCTGCGCGCCGCCAAGGCCAGCTAGCTGATTGCGAACCGGATGCCGAACAGCACCGCCACGATCACCACCGCGGCGTTCAGCTCCGAGGCGCGCCCCGAGAACAGCTTGATGAGCGCGTAGGCGATGAACCCCATGCCGATGCCGGTCGCGATCGAATAGGTGAAGGGCATCGAGAGCGCGGTCACGATGGCCGGGACGCACTCGGTGAGGTCGTCCCAGGGCACGTTGCGCAGCGCCCGCGCCATGATGCAGCCCACGAACAGGATCGCCGGGGCGGTGGCGAAGGCGGGGATGGCGGTCGCCACCGGCGCGAGCACCAGCGCGGCCAGGAAGAGGCCCGCCACCACCACCGCGGTGAGGCCCGTGCGCCCGCCGGCCCGCACCCCCGCCGCGCTCTCGATGTAGGAGGTCGTGGTCGAGGTGCCGAGGAGCGCGCCCACCATGGTGGCCGAGCTGTCGGCGACGAGTGCCCGCCGCAGTCCGGGGACCCGCCCGTCCCTGTCGGTCAGACCGGCCTCGTTCAGCACCGCGACCAGGGTGCCGCTGGTGTCGAACAGGTCGACCATCAGAAAGGAGAACACGATCGCCACCAGCCCCACCTCGATCGCCGCCGCCACGTCCAGCTGGAACGCCGTCGGCGCCAGCGAGGGCGGGGCGGAAACGACCGATTCGGGCGCCGGGGACAGGCCGGACGCCCATCCCACGACCGCCACCGCCAGGATGCACAGCAGTACCGCGCCCGGCAGCCCGCGGTGTTCCAGCGCGACCATGGCGAGGAAGCCCAGCACTGCCAGCAGCACCGTCCACTGGCCGAGGTCGCCCAGCGTGATCAGGGTGGCCTCGCTGTTCACCACCACGCCGGCGTTCTGCAGGGCGATGATCGCCAGGAAGAACCCGATCCCGGCCGCGATGGCCATCTTCTGCGAGCGCGGAATGCTGTCCACCACCCACTTGCGCACCGGGAGCACGGAAAGGATGAACATCAGCACACCCGACAGGAACACCGCTCCCAGCGCGACCTGCCACGCCAGCCCGAGCGTGCCCACGGCGATCGCCACGAAGTAGGCGTTCAGCCCCATCCCGGGCGCCAGCGCGATGGGATAGTTGGCCCACAGCCCCATCACCAGGCAGCCGAACGCCGAGGCCAGGCAGGTGGCCACCAGAACCGCCCCGGTGTCCATCCCGGCGCCCCCGAGAACGAGCGGGTTCACGAAGATGATGTACGCGAGGGTCAGGAACGTGGTGCATCCGGCAACCACCTCGGTCCGGACCGACGTTCCCCTCTCCTGCAACCGGAAGTAGCTCAGCATGACACCCGCTCCCGCGACTGGAAGAAATTCGCCTATGGACCCAGCGCTCCCACCGGGATGATCCCCACCTCTCCGGGGCGCACATGACCGTAGCCGTTGGGCAGAATCACGGCCAGCGCGGCGGGCTCGCCGCGGCCGCCCCGCTTCATGCGGTCGGCCACTCTGCGCAGCGTCGCCGCACCTTCCTCCACCCAGCGGTCGCCGAGCTTGACTTCGAACGCCGCCCAGCGACCATCGTCCGCTTCGACGATGATGTCTGCTTCCAGGCCGCCCTTTTCCCGGTAGTGGAAGACCTCGGCCTCCAGCGTCTGGGCGTAGACGCGCAGATCGCGCACGACCATGGATTCGAACAGCAGGCCAAAGTACTCGAGGTCCTCCATGAGTCGCACAGGCGTGGCGCGCAGGGCGGCAACCGCAAGCGAGGGATCCGCGAGGTGTCGCACCGGGGTCGTTCTGAGCGTCGTTCTGGACCGCAGGTGGGGCTGCCATGCGGGTAGGTCTTCAACGATCATGAGCCGTTCGAGGGCTTCGAGGTACTTGGCAGCGGTGTCCGTCTTCATCGTCGTACCGCTTCCTCGCACGTCTTTCACCAGGGTCGAGATGGCGGCGGGTGTGGCCACGTTCCGGGCCAGGGACCGCAAGAGACGTCCCACCTTGACGGGGTCTCTGTTCGCCCCGCTGACTCGCGAAATATCGACGCGCCGGATCTCGTTGAGGTAATCCCGGTTCATGCGCAGGCGCCGGGGCAGAGGGCGGCCGACGTGACCGGGCCAGCCGCCTGCGCACACTATCTCTGCCAGTTTGCCGATTTCGAGCCGGGACCTTTCCGAGCGCTCCGGATTCCCGTCGAGCAGTCGCTGCAACGAGATTTCTCCCGACGAATGCTCCGCCTCGAAGAGCGACATCGGACGCATGCGGAGGTGCGTAAGGCGTCCGGCTCCGGTGTGACGCGTGATATCATCCGCGGGCACGGCCGAACCGGTCAAGATGAACTGTCCGGGAGAGGCTCGGTCGTCGACGGCGCGCCGGATGTGGTTCCAGATGGCGGGCTCGGTCTGCCACTCGTCGACGAGACGCGGAGTTTCGCCCTCGAGGACGGACGAGGGATCGACGCCGACCATGCGCCTGGCGTTCTGGTCTACGTCCAGCAGTACTTCGCTCGCAGCCACGTTTCGGGCGGTGGCGGTCTTTCCGCAGGTCTTGGGGCCCTCGACCACAACCGCGCCCGTGCCCGCAAGCCGATCGACCAGTTCTCTGTCGACGATTCTGGGAAGGTATTGCACCGAACTGATCCGAAGTCGGGATGAATCGCTTAAGCAATTGCAAAGATTGATACTAAATACGAATGGCGATCAATCTAACGGGCGAGTCGGCAAGAAGTCAACGGGTGTTTCGGCACGATTACAACGGGTGAAATGGCAGGATATTAACGGGTGATTCGGCGCGGTTCCAGCGGGTGATTCGGCACGAATCCCGTAGGTGAAGCTCTGCCGATCGAGGTTGCCGGGAAGCCCTGCAAGCGGCCTCTCAACCTTTTCCCACTGGCAGGCTTCGTTAAGTTAGAGGGTTGCCCGGGACGAGTGCCCGCTTGAGGGAGGAGATGTGATGAAGGTTCTTGCCGCCGCGGTGGCGCTGGGCGGTATGGTGCTGGTCGCGGGTGGAGCACGCGACGCCGGACCCGCCCGCTCGTCCGAGTTGACGCTCCGGTCTTCCCTGGACGCGCATCCCGCATACGACGACACCCATCCGGTTCTCCCCGCCGATCTGGGCTCCGTCCCGGTCGAAGACGTCATCGAGCGCTACTGCACCCGCTGTCACAGCGAGCGGCGCATGCGCGGCAACCTGTCGCTGGAAGGGTTCGATGTCACCCGCGCCGACGAGAACGCCGAAGTCGCGGAGCGCATGATCCGCAAGCTGCGCGCGGGCATGATGCCGCCTCCCGGCTCGCGCCGCCCCACCGAGGACACCCTGGTCGCCCTGGCACGGTACCTGGAGGATGTGGTGGACGAGGCCGCGGCCGCCCGCCCGTACGCGGGCACCC
>JAJEBS010000107.1 GCA_022822425.1 Gemmatimonadota bacterium
CGACGACTGCCTCCGGGCCGCGACGACCGCGCCGAGCGGGGCGAACCTTCAGCCCTGGCACTTCGTGGTGGTGGGCGACCCGGCGACGAAGCGGCGGATCCGGGAGGCGGCGGAAGAGGAGGAGCGCCACTTCTACCGGCACCGGGCGCCCCGCGAGTGGCTGGACGCGCTCGCCCCGCTCGGCACCGACGAACGCAAGCCCTTCCTCGAAACCGCGCCCTGGCTCATCGCGATCTTCGCCCAGAAGCACGGCCGCCTCGACGACGGCCGCAAGGTCAAGCACTACTACCCGACGGAATCGGTCGGCCTCGCGACCGGGATGTTGATCACCGCCCTCCATCACGCGGGGCTCGCGACCCTCACCCACACCCCGAGCCCGATGAAGTTCCTGAACGAGATCCTGGGCCGGCCGAAGGCGGCCGAGCGGCCGTTCCTGCTCCTCGTGGTCGGCTATCCGGCGGCGGACGCCACCGTTCCCGACATCGGGCGAAAGCCGCTCGCGGAGGTGGTCACCTACGTGTGACGAGCGAAGAGGCGCGGTGAGCCCGGGCGACGACGTGGACGCCGCGAGAAAGAGCGGAAGGTGCTGCCGCAGGGCGGTCATCTCCCGGGTCCGAAGCTTGGGATCGCCGAACCCGGCGTGAATGTGCGTGCCTCCGGCGAAGGACTGCCGCGCGCTCTGCTGAAACGTGCTCTCGACCGCACACCGACAGCGCGGTGATCTCGATCGGTGCAGCCGATCCGGTGGCGGTCGAGCGGCCCGTTCGCCTCCGTTGCGCGACCAGCAATTCTCATTTTGGCGTCCGAGGGCCGCGACATGGGGCAGTGTGGGCGGTCTACGGGGGTTGCCTGCGGCCGATTGCCGGTGGCAGCCCCCGCCCGAGCCTCGTTCCGGGGCCAAAATGAGAATCGCTGTTGCGCGACGGTGCAGGTTGTGTTGCGGCCGCATTTGAGGCACGCTCGATTTTGCCAAGGACCACAAGAGCAAGACTCTTGGCGCAATCATTCCGCGGAGGAGCCCCGATGAAAGCTCGACAGGCAATAGTCGCCCTGCTGGTTACCACTGCAATATCCAGCGCAGCATGGTCGGAGGAGCTGCGGATCGGTATCAAGACCGAGACCAGCTCCATCGACCCCCACTGGCAGACCCTGATCGTCAACATCCAGATTGACCGCCACTTCTTCGACCACCTGATCGAGGTGGGGGACAGCATGGAGCTCAAGCCCGGTCTCGCGACGGAGTGGAAGGCCATTGACGAAACAACTTGGGAATTCAAGCTGCGCGAGGGCGTGACATGGCACGACGGTTCCCCGTTCACCGCCGATGACGTCGTGTTCACGTTCGCCCGCACGGACCAGGTACCCAACGCGCCGGCACCCTTCTCCCAGTACACCCGGGGCAAGACGGTCAAGAAGATCGACGATCACACCATCCACATCAGCACCGAAGGCCCCTATCCCCTGATGGCCACCGACGTGGCCCAGTTCGCCATCATCTCCAGGAAGCACGGCGAGGGGGCGACGACGGCTGACTACAACTCCGGCAAGGCCACGATCGGGACCGGACCCTACAAGTTCGTCGAGTACGTTCCGGGCGATCGCATCGTCATGGAGGCCAATGCGGACTACTGGGGCGGCAAGCCCGCGTGGGACCGGGTGGTCTTCAAGCCCATCCCCGCCGGCCCGGCCCGCATCGCGGCCCTGAAGAGCGGCGACGTGGATCTGATCGACTTCGTGCCGCCGGCCGACATCAATACCCTGAAGGAGGATCCGGACGTCGCCGTCTGGCAGGGGCCGTCGAATCGGCCGGTGTTCCTGCACCTCGACAGCAACCGGGACCTGTCGCCCAGCATCATGGACAATGAGGGCAACCCCCTGTGGCCCAATCCCACCCGGGACTGGCGCGTGCGCAAGGCCATCTCCAAGGCGATCAGCCGCGAGGCCATTGTCGATAAAGTGATGGAAGGCAACGCGGTCATCGCCACCCAACTCCTGCCGGAAGGGTTCTTCGGCTACAACGAGGAGATCGAGCCCGAGGCCTACGATCCCGAGGGCGCCAGGCAGTTGCTCGCCGAAGCGGGCTATCCGGACGGATTCCAGATCACCCTGCACGGCACCCACGACCGCTACATCAACGACAAGCAGGTCGTCGAGGCGGTTGCGCAGATGGTGTCGCAGATCGGCATCAAGGTGAGCCTCAAGACCCACCCGGTGGCCACCTACTACACCACCGCCAACACCCGGGCGTTCAGCTTCTGGCTCGGCTCGCACAGCGTCGCGACGGGCGAGCCCTCGGCCCAGTTGAACCACCTGATCCATACGACGTGGCCGGGCACGCCCTACTGTTGCACGCCGCGCGGCTACTCCAACCCGCGGGTGGACGACATCATCGAAGCGGCCATGGTGACCGTCGACGACGCCGCGCGCGAGCAGTTGTTCAAGGATGCGATCGCGATCGCGGTCAAGGACGTCGCGTTCATTCCGCTCCACTACCAGCTCAACACGTGGGCGTCCAACCCGTCGATCAAGTACACCGACCGCATCGACGAGATGACGTTGGCGCAGAACGCGTCGAAGCAGTAGCGGCTCCGAGCCGAAACATGGCGGGCAATCTCCGGGCGAGGAGGTTGCCCGCCTTCTTCTTCTTCCGCGGGTCCCTGGCCGCCGAGGGAAGGACGCAGTGAGCGTCTTCATCTTCCGCCGGCTGCTGCAGGCCCTCGTCGTCATCTTCGCGATGACGCTGATCGTGTTCTTCGGCGTCATGGTGATCGGCAACCCGGCCGACATCCTCATCGGGCAGGACTGCGACGGTCCCTGCCGCGCCAAGGTGATCCGTTCCCTGGGCCTGCACCTGCCGGTGCACGAGCAGTACCTGGTGTTTCTCCAGAACGCCCTGAAGGGCGAGCTGGGAGTGTCGTTCAAGGCCGGGATCCCGGCCATCCACCTCATTCTTCAGCGCTTGCCGGCGACGTTGGAGCTCGCCTTCTGCGCGATGTTCATCGCCGTCGTCGTGGGCATTCCGCTCGGCATGTGGGCGGGGCTCAAGCCCCGGTCGCCAAGCGGCAGGCTGATCATGGGAGGCTCCATCCTGGGCTTCAGCCTGCCTTCGTTCTGGGTCGGCATCATGCTGATGATGATCTTCGCGGTGCAGCTCGACTGGCTGCCCGCCACCGGCCGCGGCGACACCCGGGAGGTGTTCGGCGTCGCGGTCAGCATCGTCACCCTGGACGGACTTTCGCACCTGGTCCTGCCCGCGCTCAATCTCGCCCTGTTCAAGTTGTCGCTCGTCATCCGGCTGACGAGAGCGGGAGTGCGCGAGGTTCTCCTTCAGGACTACGTTCGGTTCGCCTATGCCAAGGGGCTGACGAACCGGCGCGTCATCCTGGTCCACGTGCTGAAGAACATCCTGATACCGGTGGTGACCGTGCTGGGGCTGGAGCTCGGCAACGTCATCGCCTTCTCCGTGGTCACCGAGACCGTCTTCGCCTGGCCCGGCACCGGAAAGCTGCTCATCGATTCCATCGACGTGCTCGATCGGCCGGTAGTGGTCGCGTACCTCATGATCACGGTGTTCATGTTCATCTTCATCAATCTGGTGGTGGACATCGTCTACTCGCTGCTCGACCCCCGGGTGGGGCTGGCGGAGTCGCGGACATGACCGCCGCCTTCGACTCCGTTGCGCCGACGGCGCCGGCGAAGCCGGAGACTCCCTGGCAGCGATTCGCCTCCGATTTCAGGGAGAGCCGAGTGGCGATGGCGGCGCTCGTCGCCCTCGTCGCCATTCTCGCGGCCGCCCTCCTCGCGCCGGTGATCTCGCCCCAGGACCCGTACGACCTCACCCGCCTCAACATCCTCGACGCCCGCGAGCCGCCGGGGGCGAGGGCGTTGTCCGGAGAGATGACCTTCTGGCTGGGCTCCGACAGCCAGGGCCGAGACATGCTGAGCGCCATCGTCTACGGGCTGCGCATCAGCCTCGGCGTCGGCGTGGCGAGCGGCCTCATCGCCGTGTGCATCGGCATGTGCATCGGACTCGTCGCCGGCTACGTCGGGGGACGGGTGGACGCGGTGATCATGCGTGTCGTCGACCTGCAGCTCAGCTTTCCGTCGATCCTGGTGGCGCTCATGCTGCTGGCCGTACTCGGCCAAGGAGTAGACAAGATCATCATCGCGCTGGTGATCGTGCAGTGGGCGTACTACACCCGCACCGTGCGAGCGAGCGCTCTCGCGGAACGGCGCCGTGAGTACATCGAGGCGGGACGCTGCCTGGCCCTGAGTCGGTTGCGCATCATCTTCCGCCACCTGCTGCCGAACTGCATGCCGCCGCTGATCGTCGTGGCCACCGTCCAGGTCGCCCACGCCATTTCTCTGGAGGCGACGCTGTCCTTTCTCGGGCTCGGCCTGCCGCCGACCGAGCCCTCCCTGGGGCTCCTCATCGCCAACGGATTCGACTACATCATGAGCGGGCGATACTGGATCAGCGTGTTTCCCGGCATCGCGCTGTTGCTCACGGTCGGGTCGATCAATCTGGTCGGCGATCAGTTGCGCGACGTGCTCAATCCCCGGCTGCAGCGATAGTCCGACAAGGGCGTACCGTTCGACACCGCCATCAAACAGGCCATGGCCCAGATGAAGGGGCGATTCGGGCAAGTCTGGCGGCCGGATGGGGGTTCGAGACCGTAGCGGAGATTCTGGGGGCTCCGAACGGGGCGGGGCGACTCATCCAGGTCTCTTCCGTCGCCGTCATGACCCCGGACATCATTGGGGTCCTGATCTGCGTCGGGGTCGTGGCCGTGTTGATTGACGCGATCGTCGCAACGGTAGGGAGCTAGCCCGGATATTTCACCGATGTCCTGCTGCGGACACCAATCTGCTTGCG
>JAJEBS010000075.1 GCA_022822425.1 Gemmatimonadota bacterium
CGACCCGCTCGCGCACGTTGAGCATGGCGAAATCCATGTCCGTGCCCCAGGCGAAGCGCAGCGTCACCAGGCTCACGCCGTCGCGCGATACCGACGTCACCCTCTCGACCCCCGGCACCGCCGCCCCCTGGGCTTCCACCACCTCGGTGATGAGCCGCTCGACCTCCGCCGGCGCCACGTCCGGATAGGTCGTGTAGACCACCAGGCGCGGGTAGCTCACGTCGGGCAGCAGGTCGATGGGCAGGCGCAGGAAGGAGATGATCCCCAGCAGGGAGAGGGCCAGGAAGAGCATGGCCACGGCGACGGGCCGCCGCGTCGAGATGCGGGGAATCGACATGCGTCAGGGAAGCGGGGTGCCGCCGTCGAGCGGCCCGCCCACGACCTGCTCGAGCTCGATGCGGGCGGCGATGAAGTCGTACCGGGCGTCGATCGCGGTGCGCCGTTCGTTGGCCGCGCCTTCGATCGCGAGTTGCAGGTCGGCGAAGGTGACCGTCGTCAGGCGGTATCCCTCGCGCGCCAGCCTGAGGCGCTCCTCCGCGATCTCGCTCGACAGTTCCGCCAGCCGGTAGCTGTCCCAGGCGCCGCGCAGGTCGATGAGGCGGGAACGCACGTCGCGCTCGATTTCCAGGCGGGTCTGGCGCACCCCTTCCTCTGCGTTGGCCAACTCGACCTGGGCGTTGGCGATGTCTCGCTCTGCGGAGAACCCGGTGAAGACGGGGATCGACAGACTCAGTCGCACATTGGCGCGGCGGGAATCGGTGGAGAAGGGTTGGAAGGCCGCCGAGTACTCCTGCCCATACGCGTTCTGGAAAAAGGAGGTACCGAAGCTGATCGTGGGGAGGCGCGCGCTACGGACGGCGCTCAGCGATGCCCGGCCCACATCCACCTGCGCACGGTTCTGCAGGATGACCGGGCTCTGCTCCAGAGCCCGGCCGATGAGCCCGGTCTCGTCGAGCGCTGCGGGATCGAAAGGTTCGGGAAGCGTGCCGCGGGTGGTGAATTCGCCCATGTCCGGCGCGACGATCTCCGCGCGAAGAGCGAGCACCGCCTTGGCGTGCTCGCTCTCGGCCTGGCGAACCGCCCGCTCCTGCCGCTGAACCTCCAGTTCGGCGGCCAGCACGTCGACCCGGCTGCCGACGGCGAGTTCGAACAGCCTCGTCGTGCTCTCCAGATCCAGCCGCTTGCCCTCGAGGATCGCCACCTCCAGTTCGAGAAGGTCCGACTGCCGGATGGTCTCGTGAAAGCTCGTCGCGACGCGCGCCCCCGTGGCGATCAGCTCCGCCTCGACCCCGCGCTCCCGGGCGATGCCCCGTGCACGCTCCGCACCGCGCTGATGGAAGCGTGCGCCGCCTTCGAACAGGCGAAGGTCGGCGGACGCGAACTGGGAGGATGACGAAGCCGTGACCCACTCCACGTTGGGGTTGGCGATGGGGTTGCCGAAGAAGTCCTCGGCCTGTAACCGCCGGTTGAAATTGAGATCGGTGCCCAGACTGAGAGAGAAGGTCGGCAGGAAAGCCCCCCACGCTGCCCGCATGCCCGCCGGCGTCAGTTCCAGCTCGTTCATGGCCTGACGGAGCAAGGGGTTGTTCTGTCTCGCCAGCTCCAGGGCGTCTTCAAGTGAAAGGACACGCTCCTGCGCTTCGAGCGGAGCCGTGGCGAACAATGCGGCGAGGACGCATCCCGCGCCGATGCCCGTAACCCTCTGTCGCGAACGCTTCGCAGGCCGGCCGCGCGCACGTGCAGCCCGACACCGTGGGTGCCGCCCGTTGTCTCGACCGGACCAGCGCGCCGGAACCGGTGCCGCCTCCCGGCGCCTCATCGGTCCGACCCGGCGGAAGGTTCTGCTCCTGCGGCGGCGGCGTCTCCGCCGGCGATCTGAACCGCGGCGCCATGACCGAGAAAATGGTGTCCGTCGACGAGCACGATCTCCCCGGCGCTCACCATCGCCGTCTCTGGATTCTCCACGATCTCGACCACCTGGTTGTTCTCGAGCCCGGTCGTGACGTAGCGCCACTCGGTGTGGCCGACTTCCTTCCCTTCTTCATTGAAGACGAAGAGCATGGTGCGCCGGTCGCGCTCGAGCACGGCCGAGCGCGGAACCAGGATGCGCTCGGTGAAGTGCTGCGCGTCCAGCGATATGCTCGCGTACATGCCGGGCTTGATCCTGCCGCCGGGGTTCGGCAGCAGCACGGTGACGCGCGCCGAGCGGGTCTCGAGGTCGATGACCGGGTTGATGGTTTCCACCCGTCCGGTGAAGGTCTCGCCTGGAAACGCGGCGAAGGTCATGGTGGCGCGACGGCCCTCCTCCAGGAGTCCGATCTCGCTTTCGAGCACTTGGGCCTCAACCTTGATGGGATCCAGCTCTACGATGGTGACCAGCTCAACGTCCTGGGCCACGAACTGGCCCGGCACGACCTGCAGCTCGGCTACCCGTCCGGCGAAGGGTGCGCTGACGCGCGTCCAGGAGAGCTTCAGCTCCGCCTCGCGAACGCCCACCGTGGCCTCGTCCAGCCCGCTGCGCGACCGTGCGACACGCGCCCGCTCCGCCCGCACTTCGGGGTCGGCGATCTCGTCGTCGAAGAGCACGATCTGTTCGTAGTCGGCCTGGGCCTTGGTGAGAGTGCTGGTGGCCCGCGCGAGCGCCAGCGCGTACTCGGTGGTGTCGATCTGGATGAGGAACGCATCGGGATCGACGGGATCGTTTTCCCGAACCGCGACCTCCCGCACCTGGCCGGAAACGCGGGCTGAGAGGGTGGCGCGTCGGAAAGCGGCCGCGCGCCCGGAAGCCTCGATCCTGATCCACAGCGTATCACGCAGCACGCGCGCTCCGGTCACCGGTTGAGCGCGTCGGGCGAAGCTCGCCAGCGAAGCCTCCGGCACTTCGAGCGATGGCGCTTCGGTGGCGGCCTGAGCTTCCTCCTCGGCGGGTGCCGGCCGAAGCCTCAGGTAGATCCCTCCGCCGAGCAGCAAGGCGATGATCGCGATGGTCGCTGCTCCCAGCGTCGTCTTGGAAAAGCTCATGGGCCAAACTCCTTTTTCGTCGAGTGTGTGCTGGGAAGGCGCCGGAGGCAGCCGCCACACGTTACTCGTCCTCCAGCCGGTACACCTGTATTTGCGGTACGTCGAACTCGTCGGTGACCACCCCGAACAGGCGATCACCTCTTACGGCATGGAGCTCGAACGGAGCAGGAAGGAGGACCGAACCCACCTGGCCGCCTTCCTGTGTGAAGGCAATCCACTCCCGTTCGTCACGCATGGACTCGGATCGTGTGCCGATCCAGATGCGTTGCCTGTCATCAACCACCAAGCCGGTCAGAGCTGGCCACATGTACGGCGCGTCTTGTTCCAGGGCGCGAGCAAAGGGTTCGATTTCCTCGCTCTCAATTCTGGCCTCCAGGTCCGCAGCGCTTACTGAAACCTCCGTCGCCGGAACGCCGAACGAATGATGCACGGCGCCGGCGAGGTCGAGAATCATCAGAGATGGTGAGCGTGAGTTGGCGTAGACAAGACGATCGTCACCCAGGAGACCGAGAAAGGGTTCACCGCCATATGGATGATGGGGTCCGACCATGACACCTCTTTCACGTCGTACGATCAGGAGTTCGGCGGAAGGGAGCGCATAGATCGAATCCGATTCCGTCTCGCCTTCTTCATCCAGTGAGAACACGAGGTCAAACCGATCTCGATCATCCCTCTCGGTCTGCCGCGCGGAGATAGGCGGAGATCGGACGCCGATGTAACCGCCCTGCTCAGGGATTCTCCACAACGCGCGGGTACTGCGCAAATGGGGCAGCGTGACGGTGTAAGCCACGGTCAGGTCCTGGGGCTCGAACACGGTGACGCGGGCCAAGCTGCCATCGAAGACGTAAAGGCTGTCGTCCTCAAGGATCTGGATTGTGGCGGGCCATTCGAACTCGCCTGGCCCTCTGCCCCTGCGACCGACTTCCTGCTGAAGTGTAAGATCGTCATCCAGAATCCGGATCCGCTCGGATACGGGGTCGACGACGTATGCCCTGAGTCGTGAATCGATGGCGATTCCGGTCACCCGTACAAGATACAGATTCGGATCCGATTCTGCTTCCAACCCTGCTGACCATCTCTGTTGTCCGCACAAGTCCGCCGGGACACCAAGGAAGGCAGTCCCCACGGCTATCGTTGCCGCGAAGGTGGTAATCCTATGCATGATGGTTCTCGTCTCCCTTTTGGGAGCGGCGCCACGCGCCCCCTGTTTGGCCACAGGTCGTCCAAGGAAAACCCGGCTCGCGGGGTGTCCAAGGAGCTGTAAGACCCCGGATGGTTGGCAGCCGCCAATGATGCGGGGGAGGGCGGGGGAAGGTTCCCACATTGCTCCAGGGTTCCTGTCGGCGGCCCGCCCACAGCCCGCATCACCGTCTGGCATTTCTCTACGCCCCCCCTTCTAGTTGCAGGACAGCAAGCAGTGCTGGCTGCCTGCCTCACATTCGTCCTGGCCCTCAGCGCACTGGTAGTTCCCAGACCACCCATCATAGCAAACGCAGTCGGCAAGCGACGCACTCGCATTCGCGGCGGTGGGGGCTGGCGGGGCCGCGACGGCGAGGACCATCCCAAGCATCGCCCCAGCTACGCCCGTGGCAAGTAGTCTACTCAGTTTCGACATGATTCCCTCCTTTGGGAAGAGTGATGTTGAGCCCGGAAGGTCCGGGACAACGTGATAGCCCGCTCAAGGTGTAGGCCCCTCTCCGGTTAGTTGGCCTCCGCCATGGTCACCCGAGTAGTCGAGTGGCAGACCCTGTTCGATCCATCGTGCGATGTCGCTACTGCCACTTGCATTCGCCACGACCAGGTCGTCGCCGGTCTTGATCGTGTACTCGGACAAGTAGGAACTCGTATCGACAAGACGCTCGACTACGATCACCTGGGGCGTCGCAGCCTTAGCCTTGCCTTCTCGCCAGGCGAATCGCACGATTTGCTCGTTGAGCCAACTCCCGCCGACGGCAATTTGGTCAAAGGCCGTGCGAACGGTCCCTCTCCCAATTTCCGAAAGGAATGTCAGCCCCGCCTCGGGGTCCTCGTCGATCGCCACGCCCACAACTTCAATGTGAGCGTACCTGTCTCCGTAGGCGGAGCGCATCCTCTCCCGGATGACACCAAGAGCTGCCTTGGTTTGGGGGTGATTGGACCAACCGCAATCCGACGCCGTGATGACAAATGCAACCAGGTGCGCGCCGTCGACCGAAGCGAACGGGTTAGTAGGCGCGTCGGGAGTGGGGTTTTCGGCCCGAGGGCTACCCGCTGCCGTCGCTCGCATTGCGTCCAGCAGACTCGACGCCGCCAAGTACGCGACCAACGTTGACATAAGGAGAATCGAGAGTGCCAGAGGGTTTCGCGTAACCGACCCCAGGAGCTTTCTGTTTCGCATTCTTCCCACCTCCCGTTGCTGAACCGAATGTTTTCGACGGCATCTCAAGCCTGTCTTCGCTTGACCAGACACCGTACGGACGCCGAATCGCTTCACCGGTCGAACGGCGACAGTCAACCCTCTTCCAGTAGGCGTTTGGCCGAGGTGAACTCAAAACGGGAAGCTTCGGGCACGTTTTGTGGCTAACCTGAGGGAACTTCTTCCCCAACCGTAGGGCAGTTCTTCCCGGATGTCGGGCAAAATCGACCGCGGGGTCGTGAACTTCTCGGCACGAAGTAGTGGCAAGAATGCCCTGCCCGTCCTGCGGTGCCGTTCGCAACCTTCGATGTGCGGTCACCGACGCAATGCGGACTCGGCCAGAAAGGAGCGGCTCGTGCGCCACGATGACGGCAAAAACCACCAAACGAGAGAAGGCGAAGCGGCAGAGGAAGTGCTGCGGCGCCTCGAGCCCCTCATCCGGTCGGTCGTCGCTGGCTTCGCGCGGGATCGGGCGAGCGCCGACGAACTCGTGCAAGGCTGCCGCATCCGGCTCTTCGAGAAGCGGGAGCAGTGTCGTGAACCGGAGGCGATCTTCGGGTGGGCGAAGAGGCTGTGCCAGCGAGTCTGCCTCACCGCGGTCCGGAATGAGCGGCGCGACCGGCGCCGCTTTACCGCGGATGAGAACGGCATCGCCGCAGCCGAGACAACGATCCCGGATCCCCTGGCCGCCGTCGAGACCGGCGAGATGCGGCTCCGGGTTGGAAGCGCCGTGGAGCATCTCCCGGTCGAGCAGCGGCTGCTGCTAAGGATGCGCTATTGGCAGGGCCTCAGCGCTGTGGACATCGCCCGCCAACTCGATCTGCCCGCAGCGACGGTGCGGACCAGGCTGCGACGAGCCCGCCTCTTGCTGCAGCGCGCGCGTGAGATCGTCTGCTATGCGCCGCCTCGGCCCTCTTTGTGGTCTCGGCAACCCGGACACGGTATGATGGACGAACCACGCACGGCTCTCACCCGACGCCGAGTGAGGGAGCGCCTCGAGCCCAAGCCTGTAACGGCAGGAGACTACGATCCACAAGCTTATGCGCCGAAGCGACTTCGAGGCGATCTTCGAAGCCTCGCCGGACGCGATTCTCCTGGTGGGTGCCGATGGCCTCATCAGGGGCGTGAATCGCCAGGCTGAGATCATGTTCGGGTGGTCGCGTGAAGAGATGGTCGGCGAACCGGTGGAGATGCTCGTTCCCGAGGCGCTTCGGGACGACCACCGCCGTCACCGGGCAACGTATCGCCGCCACCCCGTATCGCGTCCGATGGGCCTCGGCATGGAACTTCAGGCCGTCGGCAAGGACGGCGTCGGGTTCCCCGTCGAGATCAGTCTTGGCCCGTCGTCGGACCGGTCCGGCGAGTTGCTCGTCGTTTGTGCCGTGCGCGGCCTGGCTCAGAGCGAAGTTCTTCGCCGGGTAGGGGCGGCACGGGTTCTTGCAGCCGAGTCCGAGCGCAAGCGGATCTCCCGGGAACTCCACGACGATGTGAAGCAAAGCCTCACCGCGATCCAGCTCCATCTCGCCGCCCTGGTCGAAATGATGTTCTCTGGAGAGCGCGCGGCGGAAATGGTCGTGCGCATCCAACACGATCTGGATCGCTGCCATGACTCCCTGGATCGCGTGATAAGCGACCTGATGCCCTTGGAACTGGAAGGGCATTCGCTGGAGTTCGCGCTCAGTATTCTGTGCCGTCGGGCGGAGGAGGACGACTTCGTCGTCGAACGGGACATCCGGCGGGTGGGCGACGTGCTGAACGCCGAGGGGCGTCTGGCCGCGTTCCGGATCGTTCAGGAAGCGCTGAACAACGCCAAGCAACACAGCGGTGTCGGTCGCGCGACGGTGCGCTATTGGCGGGATGGCCAACGGCTCTGCGCGGAGGTCACCGATGCCGGCGGGGGCTTCTCGCCCGACGACCTGAAGCCGCACCTGTCGGTTGGGCTCGTGGGCATGAGAGAGCGCAGCCAAATCCTTGGCGGGCGGCTCACTGTCTCAAGCGAGCCAGGTGCCGGCACGTCCATCCTGCTCGAGGTGCCGCTCCGATCCGGTCCGCGGTCGTAGGGCCGATCCCGAAATGAGCTACCGTTGCCGTGTCGTGCTCGCCGACGATCACGCGGTCGTCCGTGCCGGCATCAAGCTGCTCATCGAGCTCACGGAACGCTACGAAGTGGTCGGCGAGGCCGACACCGGCGAGGCCGTCGTCGAGCAGGTCGCGGAACTCGAGCCCGATCTGGTAATCATGGACATCCGCATGCCGGACATGGACGGGATCGCCGCCACCCGCAGGATCGCGAAGCGGCACCCCGACGTTCGAGTCCTCGTCCTCACCGCGTACGACGACCCGGAGTATGTCGAAGCCGTGATCGAGGCCGGCGCGATGGGTTGCCTCAGCAAGCGGCGGGCTCGCTCGGATCTGGTCGCAGCCCTGGACACGCTGGCATCGGGAAGGATGTCCTTCCCGGCACATCTCGCCGGGCTGCTGTCCAAGACAGGGACCGCGACGCACCGGCAGCGCGACGATTTGGCCTCCTTGAGCGAACGGGAACGCGACATTCTGTTCCTGACGGCGGCGGGTTACACGGCGGACGATATCTCCCGCCAGATCTACCTGGCGCCGAAGACCGTCGCGAACTACCGCTCGTCGTTGAAGCGCAAGCTGCGTGCCCAAAGCCGAGCCGATCTCATGCGCGTCGTTGTGGAGTCTGGACAGCTGACACAAATGCTGGCGGTTGCCGGGATGGGGCAGAAGGACCAGTGACCGGGTCGGGCGATACGAAGGTGGAGACCTCGGTGGGCTCTGAAGGGTTCCGGGCTCCCGACGACGAGGCAACTCGGAAGAAGGACTCAGTGAACACGAGGCCGAGAGCCACGCTCGACGTGCCCTCGCCGGTATCGCGCCTTGGAGCTGCCGCCATCCTTGTAGCATCCGCTTGCTCGTCGGACACCCGCTCCGCAAGCCTACCGGCAAGTCCCTCCGCCACGGTCACCGTGTCGTCTCCGCGCGGATTGGCAGCACCGGGATGGTCGACGAAGTCAACGAGTACATCTTCGGGGAGATCCAGTCCGAGCCCGAGCGCCGAACCGTGGTGCTCGCTGACCGCGTATCGCCCGGTCGAATGGACGGGCGCGCCGCAAGGCAACTATAGCCGGCGATCGGTTGTCTTTGGGCCAACTCGTGGCTGGCCCACCAGCGGACCCGACCGCCGTGGGACAACCCTCCCGTCGTGCCGAAGGGACTTGGCTGGCCGAGCCTTCTCGCCCGCGACGGCGAGGAGCTTGAGACCCACTACCGGCGCAGCCTGACCGAGCTTCGCAAGCGGGGCGGGATGCTGGGGGAGATCTTCAAAAGCCGGGCAGGAGATCCAGAACCCGGCGACGCTCAAGCGGCTGATCGTGGACCTGATCGAGCCCGAGGTGCTGGCCGCCGACATCGTCGAGGATCTGCACGCCGCATTGGAAATGCCTTCCAAGCCATCGTCCGCGAGCTACTAGAGTCGTAACCGGCATGCCCATGCTGGACATGGGCGGCACGGGCTGGGGGGAAGCGGTCGGCAGCGGCGTGCGGCCGGACGGAAATCATACTGAACGTCTCTGCACATTATCGGCGCAAGGGACACTGCCCGCTGGTTGACGTGCTTGCGGATGGTTCTTCAAGGTTTCGGGCATGGAAACACCGACGCAGCAGTTCGACCCGGCGGCAAGCGGGGCGGTCCCCCGCCTCGCGGAACGCGCGAGGGCGCTGGAGCCCTTGGGTTGGACGGGACGCCGCGCCGAGTGGATCGCGCTCGCCTGCGCGCACGGGGGTGTTTTCACGCGGGCGCAATGGACGGGCTTCCTCGGTTGCCACCACGAGAGGGTGCGCCGCGCCGTCGGCAAGCTCGTCGCGCAGGGCGTGGCCGTGGAGGAGAAGCCGCCCGGCATCGACGGCATCGGTAGGATCTGCCGGATCCACGGTCGCAGGGTCTACCAGGCGCTCGGCATGGGGAACCGCCGCCGGCGACGGATCACGTCGCCGGAAGTGCTGATGCGGCGTCTGCTCGAGCTCGACTACAGGCTCGAACGTCCCCGCCTGCCTTGGCTTCCGACCGAGGTCGAGAAGTGGCCGCCTTCGAGGCGCTCGGGATCGAGCGGCAAGTCTTTCCCCAGCGGGTCTACCGGGGCGCGCTCGAGGGCCTCCGGCGCTACTTTCCGCTCCGGCTACCCGTCGCGCTGGACACGGAGCGCGCCGTCTTCGTCTACGCCGAGCCGGGCCACGAGACCACGACGGCGCTTCGTTACTGGGGCGCGGCGCACGGAAACCTATGGAGGGCGCTATGGGATCGCGGCCACAAGATCGACGTGGTGGCGGTCGTCCGGACAACCAAGGAATTCATCCGGACGCGGACGGTGCTCGCCAACTGGGCGCGGTATCCCCGCCCGTCTGAAATCGGCGAGGAGACCCGGCGCGAGCTCGCCCGGATCGAGTAGGCCATCCTCACGGGCGATGTCCGGGTCCTCGACGAGTACGGCGGCTTGCAGGCCGCCTTGAAGCGCAGTATCGCGCTTGAGAAGCGTGCGCGACGGCGCGCGGGACGAGGAATGATGCACCGGACCGAGACGTGGGGGACCACGCGGCTCGCAGAGGCCCGGTACCCTTGGGAAACCTGACGCCCCTGTGCCGTACTGGAGCGCGCAAACGACACGGGGGGGCGATGCGCACTTTGGCCGTCCGGCGATGCGCACCGGCCTTTTCCGTTCATCCGCTGGCGCGGCAACGTCTTTTGGCCTCGCCGCCCCGTTCGCCCGTGGCGCACGGGCCGCTCGGGCCGTGACGCTAGCGACCCCCCTCGCCGAGGGCTCGGTACGGGTTCGAGGCCGGGTGTGCTTG
The DNA here is from genome assembly GCA_022822425.1 of Gemmatimonadota bacterium. Lineage (GTDB taxonomy): Bacteria > Gemmatimonadota > Gemmatimonadetes > Longimicrobiales > Gaopeijiaceae > BD2-11. The sequence continues at coordinate 10,283 of JAJEBS010000075.1, forward strand.
CGCACCCCGCCCCCGACCCCTTCGGGTCGCTACCGCACCAGCAATCCCTTGCGGGAAGGCCCGTTCAGCGCCGCTTCGAGGCGGCGGAGGACCCGTTGGCCGACCGGCTGGCCGCTGGGCCGTCCGGCGTCGCCGACCAAGGCCGGGGCGCGGTGAGCGCGGGCGGCAGCCACGCCCAGTCCGGGTCTCCGAACCGCGACCCGCTCCCCTGTGCTACGCGATTGCGGTCGTCCGGGTTTCGCCTCGGCGTCGGAGCGGGTCGAACGTTCGAGAGACGCCACCGGGCACGCTTGGCGGGTCGAGGCAACGCTCACGCGGGTCGTCCAGAACAACGGGCTGGGGTGAGCTGCCTGGCCGCAGACCGCCGCAGGACGGCGCACCCGGCCACGGCCCGAGAGGAGGAAACGCGCTCGGAGGGCGATTTCCGGCGTGATTGGGCAGGCCGGGACCGTCTTCGGGAAATCTACGGGCCACAGGATCGGCCAGGATCGACGACCCCGGCCTCCCGAGGGGTACGGGTCGGGTGAAAATCCGCCCGGTCGGGGCCTCCGCGACGGTTGTCCGGTGGTTAGCGAGGGAGCCTCGACCGTCGCCGGGCGTTGTTCCTGACCCTCTCGTGGCAGCGGATGCCGCCGTGGTCGCGCTCCCACCGCTCCGCCCACTCGGACAATCTGATCCAGCCGAGGCCGAGGTTCGCGGCCCTGCCGGTCTCCGGGTGGACCCGGTTCGCAATGACGTGAAGGTGACCGGGGTGCGCCACGATCAGCGCCTCGTGACGCTCCAGCCCCAGCGCCGTGAGCGACTCGGCGGCCGCCTGTTCCATCTCGGCCCGGACCGGCCGCTGATCGTGCGGCCAGTAGAGCGAGTAGTGCAGGACCGGCTTCTCCAGCTTCCGCCCCCCCATCGATCCGCCAGCCAGCCGTTTCAGGTCGGGCGCCGCCTTCGCCGTCTCGGCCATCAGCCGCGGCGCCCGTCCCGGATCGAGCGTCGGCAGGTTCCGGGTGTCGGCCCAATCGACCCGCTCGCCCGTCTTGAGGCGGTGCGCCGCGAGGCGGGTGAACGAGCGGCCGAGCCCAAGAACCTTCGCGACCATCAGCCCCCGCGGTGGTGGAGTGTTCCCCGGTGGCGGCTTGCGACCGGCTCCCGGGCGATCGCATCGGCGACCTGCTCAACCGGGTCGGCTTTGGTCATGCTCTTCTCTTCGCGCGAAGTGTGGCCGAATCCTGCCGCTTCACCATGATAACAACTTGCAGGGCAACCCTCGGCGCAAACGCCCCGCCGGTCCGGGCCGACGCGAAGCCAGTGCCCGATGGCGTTGGCCGCAACGGACGCCTGTAGGCCCTGGACGCAGCCTTATGGCCTTCCCGCAAGGGATTGCTGGTGCGGGAGCGACCCGGGGCGAGGTTGGGATGGCCGTGCACATCCCCAACCGTCGCCGTGCCGTACCAGGCACCCCGACGGGATGGGTCGCTCCCGACCACGGCCCGGAGACCCGGATCGGCATCGGCGATCCGGGGGCCGTGGCACAACCCCAAGCCGTCCAGTGACTTGCGGAGCCCTCAATCCGCACGCCCAGGCGGCATTTTCCTGCACAAGCACCCCGATGTCGAATTCACACCTCCGGATCGGCAACGGGCTCGCCGAAAAACACCTCCAAGTCGCCGCTGTCTCGAAGACCGCGAAGCTCTGGGGCGGTCGGCTAAACCAACGGCTCGTTTCCGGTCCGATTTCGGGAAGAATGCCACGCGCTTCGGACACCTCTTTCTAGCGGAGACGGCTTCTCTCCGCGATACTTCCTTCGCGCAGATCGTGCGGTCCATCACGCGAGGAAACGAATGATGGCACGCACGAAACGAAGTCGGCGCTCCTACGGCGCCGGTGAGTGGGGCCGGAACCGGGTGAGGATCTTTCCCGACCCGAAGACCGGCATCTTCCAGATTGAGTGGCGAGAGAACGGGCGCAGGCGCACCCGGTCCCTCAAGCATCGCGACTGGGGACGCGCGAAGAGGCAGGCGGATCAGTTCGCCGCCGGGTTCATCGACGCGCCCAACGGCAAGGCGGAAGCCGAGCCCGAGCCGCTCACCCTGGAACGGCTTTTTGAAATCTACGGTGAAGAGGTGACGCCCGCGAAGGGCAGGCACACCCGGCTGCACGACAGGGCCGCGATGAGGATGTTCCTCGAGTGCTTCGGCAGGGACCGGAAGCCGGCCACGCTATCGCAGCGCGACTGGGACCGGTTCATCGGCGCGCGGCGGTCGGGCAGAATCGGCCCGAGCGGCGAGCCCGTGTCCGACCGGACGGTCGAACGGGACCTGAGGTTCCTGCTCGCGGTCCTGAACTGGGCCGCGCGGTCGAGGGACGAGGAGGGCAGGCTGCTCCTCGACTCGAATCCCCTGAGAGGATTCAAGCCGCCCACGGCGAAGAATCCGACCCGGATCGTGCTCTCCGACGGGGAATACCGGGCACTTCTGAAGGCGTCCCGGCGGCTCGACTGGCGCTTCCGCGTCGCGCTCGTGCTCGCGCATGAGACCGGGCACCGCATCGGTGCCATCCGCAACCTCCAGTGGTCGGATGTCGACTTCGAGGACAAGGCCATCCGGTGGAGGGCCGAGCACGAGAAGAACGGCTACGAGCACCGGACGCCGCTCACGGCCGGGGCGGTCGCCACACTTGAGGAAGCGCGGAGGCGGAACCCCGGGATCGGGAACGCTCCGGTGCTGCCCGCGCCGGCGGATCCGTCGGCGTGTCTGAGCGGCAACCGGGCACAGGCTTGGTGGAACCGGGCCGAGAAGCTCGCGGGTCTGGAGCCGAAGCCCGGGAGGGGTTGGCACTCGCTCAGGCGCAAGTTCGCGTCCGACCTGATGAACCAGCCGCTCAAGGTGCTCTGCGAACTGGGCGGCTGGAAGACGGCCCAGACGGTGCTCCGGTGCTACCAGCAGGCCGACGAGGACCGGCTGAGGAAGGCGCTCGAAGAACGCCGGACCGTTCGCGCCTGATCCACTTGGCGGGAACAGAACAGCGGGAATCCAGCCCACCAGACTCCCAACCTCAATGCCCGCAACAGAATCCTGATCCGCGACCACATGCCATTTTGGCAGACGCCCCCCTGCCCGTAGTATGTTTCCACATGGACCATCCGATTCGCCTGAGGGGCGCGAGCCAGCACAACCTGGCGAACCTGGATCTGGACATTCCGCGGCGGGCCTTCACGGTGATCACCGGGCCGTCGGGGTCGGGGAAATCCTCCCTGGCGCTGGACACGCTCTTCGCCGAGGGCCAGCGCCGCTACGTCGAGTCGCTTTCCACCTACGCGAAGCAGTTCCTCGACCGCATGCGCAAGCCGCGGGTCGAGTCGGTGGAGGGGATACCCCCGGCGGTGGCCATCGAACAGAAGAACCCGACCCGGTCCAGCCGCTCGACGGTGGGCACCGCGACCGAGGTCTACGACTACCTGCGGCTCCTGTGGGCGCGGGTCGGGCACACGCACTGTCCGCGCTGCAGCCGGCGGATCCGCCGGGACACGGTCTCCGGGGCGGTGGACGGCGTGCTCTCGCTGCCGGAAGGCGAGCGCATCATGGTCGCGTTTCCGCTCCAGGCGAGCGGGCGGGCCACCCACGCCCAGGTGGTGGAGACGCTGCGCGCCGCCGGATTCCTGCGGGTCATGGCGGACGGCGCCGTGATCGACCTGGCCGCGTCGGGCTCCGGCGATCCCGCCCGCGCGGGCGCCGACCTGACGGTTGCGCGCGAGGCCCTGGTCGTGGTCGACCGGCTGGCCGTCAGCCCCGGTGTCCGCGACCGCCTGGCCGACTCCCTGGGAGTGGCCTTCGTCCAGGGCCTGGGCGAAGCAGTGATCGTGCGCCCGTCCGCGGCGTCCGGCGAATCCCGCGTACGCTTCACCGAGCGCTTCCGCTGCCCGCTCCACCCCGACATCGAGTTCCCCGATCCGACCCCGAAACTCTTCTCCTTCAACAGCCCCTACGGCTCCTGCACCACCTGCACCGGCTTCGGCGCGACTCTAGAGTACGACGAGGACCTCATCGTGCCCAACCACGGGCGCTCGCTGGCGCGTGGGGCGGTGGACCCGTGGGAGAAGCCGCGCTACGTACGCGAGCGCGCCCGGCTGCGCGAGTTCGCCCGCAAGCGCGGGGTCAGCGAGCGCGAGCCCTGGAGCGAACTCCCCGGGTTCTTCCGCGAGGAGGTGCTGCGCGGCTCCCCCGAGTTCATCGGCATCATCCCCTTCCTGCGCTCGCGCGAGCGGCAGCGCCGCAAGCAGTTCATCCGGGTCTTCCTGCGCAGCTACCAGAGCGCCGTTCCCTGCGCGGGCTGCGGGGGGGGCCGCATCCGCGCCGAGGCCCTCAACGTGCGCGTGGGCGGCCGCACCCTCCCCGAGGTCTGCGCCTTTCCCATGGACGAGCTGCTGCCCTGGATCGACGGGCTGGAGCTCTCCGGGATGGAGGAGGACATCGCGGAGACCATTCTGAGGGAGATCCGCGACCGCCTCGGGTTCCTGGTGGATGTGGGGCTCGGATACCTGACGCTCTCGCGCCAGACGCGCACCCTCTCGGGAGGGGAGGCGCAGCGCATCAACCTGGCCAACGCGCTCGGCTCGCGGCTGGTGGACACCCTGTACGTCCTGGACGAGCCCACCGTGGGGCTCCACCCGCGCGACACGGCGGCCATGCTGGCGCTGCTCCAGCGGCTCGCGCGCGCGGGCAACACGGTGGTGGTGGTGGAACACGACCCCCAGGTCATCGTCGCCGCCGACCACGTCATCGAACTCGGTCCGGAGTCGGGCGAGAAGGGGGGGCGTCTGGTCTTCGAGGGTCCGCCCGCCGGGCTCGCGGACGCCGACACCGCCACCGGGCGCCTGATCGCCGGCGCGGGCGATCCCTCCCTCTCCCGCAAGCGCGGCCCTCCGGGCGGCCGCATCGAATTGCGCGGCGCCCGCCTGCACAACCTGAGGGACGTCGATATCGATGTGCCGCTGCGCGCCCTCACCGTGGTGACCGGGGTGTCCGGCTCGGGGAAGTCCACGCTCGTCAACGACGTGCTCTACCGTGCCCTCGAGCGCGAGATGAACGACGGCGAAACCAGCGCCCGCCTGCACATGGGCGAGCTCGTCGGGGAGTACCGCTCCATCGCCAACGCCTCCCACCTGGCCGACGTGACGCGCATCGACCAGTCGCCCATCGGGCGCACGCCGCGCTCGAACTCGGTCACCTACATCAAGGCGTGGGGCGAGGTGCGCAAGCTCTTCGCCGCCCAGCCGCTCGCGCGCAGGAAGCGGTATCAGGCGCGCCACTTCTCGTTCAACGTCGCCGCCGGCCGCTGCGAGGCCTGCAAGGGCGCCGGCCAGGTCGAGATCGAGATGATCTTCATGGCGGACGTCTATGTGCCCTGCGACGTCTGCCGGGGAACCCGCTTCAAGCGCGAGATCCTGGACGTGAAGTACAACGGGCTCGACATCGCGCAGGTGCTGGAGCTCACCGTCGATCAGGCCATCCGCTTCTTCATGAGGCAGAGGCGCCTGGGGAAGACCCTCTGGCATCTGCAGGATGTGGGGCTCGGATACCTGAGACTCGGCCAGCCCGCTCCCACCCTTTCCGGGGGCGAGGCCCAGCGGCTGAAGATCGCCCGCGAGCTGTCGGGGGCGTCCGGGCGCCGGGGAAGCAAACTCTACATCCTGGACGAGCCCACCACCGGGCTGTCCGGCAACGAAGTGGTGAAGCTGCTGCGCGTTCTGATGCGCTTGATCGACGCCGGAAACACGGTCATTGTCATCGAACACAACCTGGATGTGATTCGCGCCGCGGACTGGATCATCGATCTGGGGCCGGGCGCCGGAGCCCGCGGAGGACGGGTGGTCGCCATGGGCCGCCCGCGCGAGGTGATGGCCGAGCGCGCCAGCGTGACCGGAGCCTGCCTCGCCCGCCTCCCGGAGCCGACCCTGCAACGGACGAGGCTTGCCGGGCGAGATGGTTAGGCCGCGTCGGGATCGGTTCGGCCCTTGAGCGACCCCCCGGCAACCGCAAGCAACGCCGGTCTCCCGGGCACCGGTTTCGAGGGGGCCGTAAACGTAGCTCTCCCCTACCTGTTCCGTTAGTTTCAGGGGTTACGCAGGACCGCCGAAGCATCGGCCCCAATTGG
>JAJEBS010000134.1 GCA_022822425.1 Gemmatimonadota bacterium
CACGGCCCGCTACCGCTCCTTCGTGGCGCTGGAGCTGGACGTGAGCGTGGCCGACATCCAGGCGCTGGTGCTGGGCGGGCACGGCGACACCATGGTGCCGCTGGTGAACTACACCTCGGTGAGCGGGATCCCGCTGACGGAGCTGCTGCCGCGCGAGCGCATCGACGCGCTCATCGAGCGGACGCGCAACGGGGGCGCCGAGATCGTCGGGTACCTGAAGACCGGGAGCGCCTACTACGCGCCGTCCGCGGCCGCCGTGCAGATGGCCGAGGCGATCGTGAAGAACAAGCGGCGCATCCTGCCGTGCGCGGCGTACCTGGAGGGCGAGTACGGCCACGAGGGGATCTTCCTCGGGGTGCCGTGCAAGCTGGGCGCGGGCGGGCTCGTGGAGGTGGTCGAGCTGACGCTCTCCGACGAGGAGCAGGCGATGCTCGACGGCAGCGCCGAGCACGTGCGTGCGACGATGGCGGCGCTGAGCTAGAGCAGGGGCGCGGGCCCGGATCTACGGGCGCGAGAACACCGCCATGTCGAGGTCGGCGGGATTGATCTCGACGTCGCTCATGCGGAGGATCTTCCACACCCGGCCCTGCCTGACGTGGACGCGGGCGCCGACGTAGGGGTAGCCCTCGTCCGTGCTCAGGTCCGTCCACCGGTTGTGGTCGACGCCGCCGGTTCCGCCGGTCTGGTAGGTCACCTCGACCGGCCAGGTGCGCCCGTCCTCGAAGTAGTAGTGCCAGACGTCGCTGCCGACCCCCTCGCCGAAGGTCACCACGACGTCGTGGCGGTCCTGGGCGTCGCGTCCCTGGTAAGCGAGGTTCACGCCGGGGTCGCGCAGCTTGAAGGGAAGCGCCATCCAGTAGTTGACGTCGCCGGAGACGTAGCGCACCTCGTCGCGGTCGCGGTCGCCGGGTTCGAGCGGCTCGCCGTTGCGGAGGGCCCAGTCGGCGACCCCGTCCCAGCCCTGCTCGATGTAGTCGTTGCCCTCCCAGCGGTCGATGCGGGCCAGCTCGCCCATGTCGGTGCGCGCGATGGTGACGTAGCGCGGGCGGGCGCGGCGCATGCGGCCGGTCTCGGGGTCGTAGAGCTCGGTGGTGAAGGTGTAGCGGGCGCTGTGGAAGCCGGCGTAGGTCTCCATGCCGCCGACCGATTCGATCCAGGCGTCGACGAGGGCCATCGCCTCAGGGTCGGCGGAGTCGGGGCCGGAGCCGGCCTGGGCGGAGAGTTCGGCGCCGCCGGCGAGGGCCAGCGCCATGAGCAGCGTCCCGAGTCTCATCAGTGCACGCATGTATATTCTCCGGTGGATTCCCGCATCGATTCCATCTGCTCGCGGAAGCATAACGCGCGAGTGGCGGGCGATCCAATCCGCCGCGCGCGGTGGTTTGGCATCCGCGAGCCGTCTTCCTATGTTGCCTCCGCCAATCGTCCGCCGCGGGCCGTGCGCCTGTGCCTGGCGGGCATCCCCTTGAACCCCGATCCCCCCTCGACCCCGCATGCCCATCCGAAGCGACCACTGGATTCAGAAGATGTCGGAGGAGCACGGGATGATCGAGCCGTTCGAGGCCGGACAGGTGCGCGATGGATGCATCTCGTACGGCTTGTCGTCCTACGGCTACGACATCCGCGTCGCCCCCGATTTCAAGGTGTTCACCAACGTGCACAACGTGATCGTCGATCCCAAGGACTTCGACGACCGCTCGTTCGTGGACATCCCGGAGGATTCCTGCATCATCCCGCCCAACTCCTTCGCCCTGGGGCGCACCGTCGAGTACTTCCGCATCCCGCGGGACACGCTGGTGGTGTGCGTGGGCAAGTCGACGTACGCGCGCTGCGGGATCATCGTCAACGTGACGCCGCTGGAGCCCACCTGGTGCGGCCACCTGACGCTCGAGATCTCGAACACGACGCCCCTTCCCGCGAAGATCTACGCCAACGAGGGCATCGCGCAGCTGCTCTTCCTGCAAGGCGACCGCGAGCCGCGCGTGGCGTACGCGGACCGGAAGGGCAAGTACCAGGACCAGAAAGGGGTTACGCTGCCGAAGCTGTAATCCCTACGGGTTCACCTCCACCAACTCGACCTCGAAGATCAGCACCGAGCCCGCGGGGATGAGGGGGCTCGGGGACTGGGTGCCGTAGGCCAGTTGCGGCGGGATGACGAGCTGGCGCACGCCTCCGACCCTCATGCCCGGGAGGCCTTCCTCCCATCCGGCGATGACCTGGCCCGCGCCGACCGGGACGGCGAACGGCGTGTTGCGACTGTGCGAGGAGTCGAAGAGAGTTCCGTCGTTGAGCCAGCCGCTGTAGTGAACGACCATGACATCGCCGGCGACAGTGGGTTCGCCTTCGCCTTCCTGCAGGTCCCTGATGTAGAGCCCGGACGCCTGCAGTTCCATCGCGGAGAGGTCGACGCCCAGGGACGAGGCGTAGCTGATTTCGGCGGGGTCCTGGAAAACGACCTCGTCGGGGCCGCTCGCATCATCGCCGCCGCAAGCCGCCAGGGTCAGGGCGAGGGGGAGGGTGGCGAGGGTGCGGAGGGGGCGCGCGGCAGAGGGGATGAGCATGGGTTCCCGGGTGTTCGGTCGAGTGGTGTTCGGCAAGCACTCCAAGCTAGCCGCGCCGGTTGGGGATGCACAGGGCAGGGGATGGCCCTCCAGTGTTGCGGCCGGCGAGGGTATCCCGGCGGAGTTACGGGAAGACGGACCTGGCGAAGGACAACCCTGACGTTACGTCATGCGCTCTCAAATCCGTATCTCGTGCAATCACTGTTTGTTACGCGCTCCGTCGGCCGGATTCCCGCTAATTGACTCCCGCTGATTCGTGAGCTTCAGCCGCCGGGTCTCCGCCGGGCTTCCAGTGCCTTCCGAAGCTGTCCTTCGTCGGCTCGCTGGTAGCATTCGAGCACCGTCTTGGCGGTCTTCCATCCGCCCAGCTCGCAGAGCACCTTGAGCGGCTGGTCCATGAGGTCGGATGCAAACTTGCGCCTCAGCGAGTGCCAGCCTCTCCCGCGCTTCGGTTCCAGACCCGCGAGCACCTGGGCCTTGTACCACCAAGCTCGCACCAGCGACCGGCCCGCGCACTTCGAGGCATCCGTCGGCGCGGGCAGCACCGGAGTGTCGCCGGTTTCGGCGCTCATCCTTCGCGCCTCCTCCAAGGCGGCCACCGCCTCGGCCGTCACCGGCGTACTGTGCTCGTAGCCGGTCTTCTCGTGTTCCGCGCGCCATCGCACCACCCCGCTTTCGAGGCAGATGTCCGACCACCTGAGTTGACGGATGGCTCCGATTCGGTGGCCCGTCTCGTGCGCGAGCACGAGGGCGACGTGGAAGCGCCAGTCCACTTGCCGGGACACCCCGAGAAGCGCCTGGTACTCCTCCTCGGACAACACCACCCGCGTGGGGTTCTTCTCCGTGGGCGTCTTGAGTCCCCTCAGGGGATTCGACACGAGCAGGAGTTTACCCCGCTT
>JAJEBS010000301.1 GCA_022822425.1 Gemmatimonadota bacterium
TCAGGCACTCCGAGTGCATGCGCACCAGCACGTCCGCCCGCCCGCCGATCTCTCCCTTCACCAGCGCCACGTGCTCGCGGTCGTCGAGCGGGCTGCGAAAGCCGATGACGTCGAACTGGCCCACGGCGGTGGGAAGCCGGGCGGTGGCGACCCGCTCCACCAGCCGCTCCTTCGCCAGCCGGTAGGCCACCAGCTCCGCCACCGTGATGAAGAGCAGGTCGTGCTCCCGGGCGAACCGCTCCAGTTGAGGCCGGCGCGCCATGGACCCGTCCTGGCTGAGGATCTCGCAGATGACCCCGGCGGGCTCGAACCCGGCGAGACGGGCCAGGTCCACGGAGGCCTCCGTCTGCCCCACCCGGCGCAGTACCCCGCCGGGCACGGCGCGCAGGGGGAATATGTGGCCGGGGCGGCGCAGATCGCCCGGGCGGCTCGCGGGATCGATCAGCACTTCGATGGTCCTGGCGCGGTCGAAGGCGCTGATGCCGGTGGTGACCCCGTACTTGCGGTGCGCGTCCACCGAAACCGTGAAGGCGGTGCCCTGGGGGTCGGTGTTGTCCTCGGTCATGGGCGGAAGACCGAGTTCGCCGGCCCGCTCGCGCGTCAGGGCCACGCAGATGAGGCCGCGCGCGTGTTTGGTCATGAAGTTGACGATCTCGGGAGTGGCGGCGGCGGCCGCGCACACCAGGTCGCCCTCGTTCTCCCGGTCCTCATCGTCGGCGACGATGACCATCCTGCCTTCGCGAATGTCGCGGATGGCAGCTTCCACGCGGGAGTGCGGCACGGGGCTCAGCCTTTCGGAGGATCCGGGGTGTAGACTGACAGGAGCTTACCCACGTACTTCCCGATCAGGTCCCCCTCGACGTTGACGGGGGCGCCGGCGGCGAGGTCGGCGAGGTTGGTGTGCTTCCAGGTGTAGGGCACGATCGCGATCCGCACCAGGTCGCGGCCGGGCTGCTCGCTGACGGTCAGGCTAATCCCGTTGAGAGTGATGGAGCCATGGAGGACGGTGGCGCGGGCCACTTCCCGGGGGACGCGGAAGGTGAGGAGGCGGGCGCCGTCCCCGGGGGCGGGATCGGTCCGGGAGACCAGGGATCCCACCCCGTCGACGTGCCCCTGCACCAGGTGGCCGCCGAGACGGTCGCCCAGGCGGAGTGCCCGCTCGAGGTTGACACGCGTCCCGACCTGGTAGTCGCCGGCGATGGTGCGCGTCAGGGTGGCGGGCACAACGTCCACGGCGAAGGTGGCGGCCTTGAGCGCGGCGACGGTCAGGCACGCCCCGTCGACCGCCACCGAGGCGCCGCCGGTGAGGTCGGGCGCGATGTTGGGGGCACGAATGGTCATCCGCCGGCCCTCCGGCCGGGTCGCAACCGCCACCACCGTCCCGACTTCCTCCACCAGCCCGGTGAACATCAGCCGTCCCTGTCCAGGACCCAGAGGAGGTCGCGCCCGAGGGCGGCCGGCGACCCGGCGGGTCGCCACCCCTCCCAGGGCGAGTCGTCGAGCCCCGGGAAGGCCGGGACCGAGCCGTGTCCGAGCGTGAGCGGGGCCAGGAAGAGGTAGAGGCGCTGCACGCGTCCCTCGCGCAGGAGCGAGGATGCGAGGATTCCACCCCCTTCGCAGAGGAGGGAGGTGAGTCCCTCCCGGTAGCAGGCGTCCAGCACCGCGCCCAGCTCGAGGCCGCCCGCCGCGCGGGGAACGGCGTGCACGGAGGCGCCTCGCCGCCGAAGCGCGCGCACCCGGTCCGCGGGCGCGTCCGCACCCGTGAAGATGCGCACCCGCCCGCCGTCGTCGTCCAGCAGGAGCCGGGCTTCCGGCGCCATGCGCGCGCGGGAATCCAGGACGATGCGGTCGGGCGCGCGGCGGGGCTCGGGCTGCCCGCGGGCCGTAAGGCGGGGGTCGTCGATCTTCATGGTGTTCGCTCCCACCATGATCGCGTCGAAGCCGGCGCGCAGGTAGTGCACGTGCTCGCGCGCCGGCGGCCCGGTGAGCCCGGTCTGCTCGCCCGCGCGCGAGATGCGTCCGTCCAGACTGAGCGCGAGCTTGAGGGCGACGTACGGCGACGCGGTGCGCGCGACATGGAAGAAGGCGGGATTGCACGAAGCGGCCCGGGCGCTGGAGAAGGCGGGTCCGTCGACGCGCATTCCGGCGGCGCGCAGCACGGCGGCCCCGCCCGCTCCGGCGCCCGGATCGGCGGCGCCGAAGACCACGCGCGCCACCCCGGCTTCCATCAGCGCGTGTGCGCAGGGAGGCGTCCGGCCCGTGTGGGCGCAGGGCTCGAGGCTGGTGTATGCGGTGGCGCCCCGGGCCCTCTCGCCTGCCTCGGCGAGCGCATGCACTTCCGCGTGCGGCCCGCCCAGCTCCCGGTGCCACCCTTCTCCGACCACCTTGCCCTTCCGAACCACGATGCACCCGACCATCGGGTTGGGCGACACCCGCCCCCATCCACGCCGTCCGAGTTCGACGGCCCGCGCCAGGAAGTCCAGATCCTCCCTCGACACGCGTCGGCCCGGCTCCGGGTCGAGCGCCCGTCTCCCCCGCTCGGTCATGCGTCCGTCTCCGCTAACGCGTAATCCGCAGACTCAGGGACCCGAAGATGCTCCCGGCTCCGGGGTCGAAGGGCATCGTCCGGGAGCCCGGAGGTTCGTCGAACCCGGCGGCCCATCCGAACTCTCCCGTCACCTGCATGACCTGCCAGGTGCGTGAAAGGGCGCCGAAGACGAGCAGCCGGTCGACCGGCGGCCCGGCGAGCGCTACGCTGGCCGAACGGCCTCCCGGGGAAGCGCCGCCCTCGAGCGTCGCGTCGCCCTGGTAACGGTCCCAGCCCGCGCCGACCATTACCCCCACCTCCGGGAGATCCTTCCCGATCACGGCTCGCACCGAGGTGGCGGCCGGTTTCAACCTCAGGGCGGCCGGGGCTCCGTCGGCTCCCAGTCGCGCTTCGCCGAAAAAGCGTCGCATCGCGGATACCGAGATGCCGGGGACATCGAAGGACTCACGCAGGATGCCCAGGCGGGCGCCGATGCCCGCTGAGAAGGCGTTGCCCTGAAAGCCGTCCCCGCGCGGAAGCCGGATCATGCCCACGGAACCGATGGCGTCCAACGCCAGGATTCCGCCGTAGCGGGGCGCGGGGCGCATTCCGTCGAACAGTCCTACTGCCGCCTCGAGCGATGCCGAGGAAACCAGGGAACGGAGCCCGGGAAGCCGGGACGCGGAAGACCGGTCGACCGCCGGCAGCGGAATGCGAGCCCCGTTCAGGCGCGCGCTCACCGCCAGGCGCGGACCCAGCCCCCGGCGCCATCCCAGGGTGCTCGATGTGCCGGGAATCTCGCTTCCTCCCGCCGCGACCAGCCCCATTCCGGCCGCGACCGCCTCGTAGGCGGCCGCCCCGGCTCCGCACCACGCGGCTCCCTCGGAGGCGTCGCTGCAGCGGGCGGTGAGTTCCGCGACCGCCTGCGCGCACGCCGGGGACGCGAGAACCGCAAGGGCGAGCACCAGCACCGGCCCGGCCGCGGCCCTCATCCCATCTCCACCCCCGACCCGGCAACCACCTCCCCCGCGACCCACGCCTCCTCCCCCCGGTCCCGCAGACGGGAGACGAGGCCGTCGGCTTCCGCAGGAGCGACCACCACCAGCATGCCCACGCCCATGTTGAAGACGCGGTACATTTCCTCACGCGCCACGCCGCCCGCCCGCGCCAGCACCCCGAAGACAGGGGGAGGCCGCCAACTGGCGGTGTCGATGCGCGCGCCCAGCCCCGCCCCCAGCGAACGCGGCAGGTTTCCGGGGATGCCCCCGCCGGTGACGTGTGCCAGCGCGCGAACGGAGCCGCGGTCGAGCTCCGGGGCGAGCGAGGCCAGATAGCTCCGGTGCACCGCCAGCAACGTGTCCGCGACCGACTGCCCGGAATCGGGGAACGGACTCCGGGCGTCGAGCCCCAGGACGTCGAAGACGATGCGGCGGGCCAGCGTGTAGCCGTTGGTGTGGAGCCCCGAGGCAGCCAGCGCCACCAGCACATCGCCCGCACGCGTGCGGGATCCGTCGAGCAGCGCGTCTCGCTCCGCGATACCGACGATGAACCCGGCCAGGTCGTACTCGCCGGGGGCGTAGAAGTCGGGCATCTGCGCGGTCTCGCCTCCCAGCAGCGCGCAGCCGTTGGCGCGGCACGCATGGGCGACCCCGGAGACCACCTGGCCCACCACCCCGGCATCCATGTCGCCGGTGGCGAGGTAGTCCATGAAGAAGAGCGGCCGCGCGCCCTGGACCAGGATGTCGTTCACGCAGTGGTTGACCAGATCCGCCCCCACCGTGTCGTGGCGGCCGGAGAGGAACGCCACCTTGAGCTTGGTGCCCACCCCGTCCGCGCTCGACACCAGCACCGGCGCCTCCAGGCCCCGGGGCACGGCGTACATGCCTCCGAATGAGCCCATCCCGGACAGGGTGTGGCGGTCGTGGGTGCTCGCCACCAGCGACCTGATGGCCTTCTTCGCCCGGTCCGCGGCGTCGAGGTCGACGCCCGCCGCGCGGTAGTCCAGTCTCGGGCGATCGTCAGACAAGGCTTCCTCCCGCCGGTGACGGTTCGAGGGCGACTCGTCCGCCGAGGACACGCGTGCGCTCGTCCACTTCGCGGGCCTCCAGGTTCCGGAGCCGATCGAGCGAAAAGGACTCGACGGCGAAGGACCCCAGCACGCAGCCGTGCACCAGCGCCTCCCGCAACGCGTCCCCGGTGCAGGCTCCCAGCGCCGCCAGCTGTCCCGCGAATCCCCCGGCGAAGGCGTCTCCCGCTCCCGTGGGGTCCACCACCCCGGGCACAGGATACGCGGGGCACCGGAAGGCGTCCCCTCCATCGAAGAGCAGCGCGCCCCCCGCACCCTCCTTCACGATCACGCGCCGTGGCCCGCGTTTGCGAACCCAGCTTGCCGCCCGAACGGGATCGGCAATGCCGGAGAGCTGATGGATCTCGGTGTCGTTCACCATCAGGACATCGATGCGCTCGAGAAGCGACATGAGCGCTTCCCGCTCCCGCTCGATCCAGTAGTTCATGGTGTCGCACACCACCAGTTCGGGTCTCTCCACCTGGTCCAGCACCTCTCCCTGGAGAATGGGGTGGATGTTGCCCAGCGAGACGATGCGGGCCTTGCGGAAGGCGGCGGGGATGACCGGGCTGAAGTCGGCGAAGACGCCGAGGGTCGTGAAGAGCGTCTCCCGCTCGCTGAAGTCGGCGGAGTAGGTCCCGCCCCAGCGGAAACTCTCCCCCGGCGCGACTTGAACGCCCGAGAAATCGACGCCCTGCCGTCGCAGGAAGTCCAGTTCGGTCAGTGGGAAATCGTCGCCGACCACCGCCACCACCTGGACCGGCTGATAGAGGCTCGCCGCCGCCGCGAAGAACGAGGCCGATCCCCCGAGCACCTCCTCGGCCCTCCCGAACGGGGTCTCGACCGTATCGAGCGCGATACTTCCCACAATCAGGGTCGACACGCGCGCCTCTCAGTCCTCGCGCCGCGCCATGCGGGTCGGAGCCTCCACGCCCAGCAGGGTGAGGGCGTTGCGCAGCACGACGCGCACGGCCCCGGTGAGGGCGAGGCGCGCCGCCCTCAGCGCCGGGTTCCCGGCCAGCACGGCGAGGCCGGGGTTGCGGGTGGGATTGCCGGCGTGGTACCACGAGTTGACCATGCCGGAGGTGTGTTCCAGGTACTCGCACACCAGGTGCGGCGCGCGCGCGCGCGCTGCCCGGCGCACCAGCTCCGGGAACTCGCCCAGCCGCCCCATCAACTCGCGCTCGCGCGGATGCTCCAGCAGGGACAGGTCGAGACCCTCCGGGGTGAGCTGGTCCGGCGTCATGGAGTCGGGATCCATCCCCGCCTTGCGGAAGATGCTGCACATGCGCGCGTGCGCGTACTTGCTCTTGTAGACCGGGTTGCGGTCGGAGTGGTCGAGCGCGGCGTCCAGATCGAAGACAAGGTGCGCCTCCGGCTTGCGCATCAGAAAAAAGTAGCGCGCGACGTCCACGCCGACGGCTTCGACCAGCTCGCGCAGGGTGGTGTAGCCTCCGGAGCGCTTGGAGAGCTTCACCTCCACCCCGCTGCGCTCCACGGTCACCATCTGGTGGAGGAGGTACTCGGGATATCCCCGCGGCCGGCCGAGCGCCTGCAGCCCGGCGCGCACCCGGTCGACGGTGCCGTGGTGGTCCGATCCCTGAACGTTGATGACCTCGTGGAAGCCGCGCCGCCACTTGCTCATGTGATAGGCGACGTCCGGCAGGAAGTAGGTGGGGCTGCCGTCGCTCTTTACCATCACCCGGTCCTTCTGGTCGCCGAAGGCGGTGGTGGCGAGCCAGATGGCGCCGTCGCGTTCATAGACGTGCCCGGTCCCGCGCAGCGCCGCGATGGTCGCGTCGACCGCGCCGTCCGTGTAGAGCGAGGACTCGAGGAAGTAGCGGTCGAAGCGCACGCCGAAGTCGGCGAGGTCGCGGTCCTGCTCCTCCCTGAGCACCTTCACCGCGAAGCGCCGGCAGACGGCGTGCCGCTCCCCGGGCTCCGCATCGACCCACCGGCCGCCCTCCGCTTGCGCGAGCCGCTCCGCGATCTCGGCGACGTAGGCCCCGTGGTATCCATCGTCGGGGAAGTCGGCCTCGATGCCGAAGTGGTGCAGATAGCGGCAGGCGACGCTCTCCCCCAGCCGTTCGATCTGGCGCCCGGCGTCATTGTAGTAGTACTCCCGGTAGGCGGCCCAGCCGGTCCAGTCGAGCAGGTTGGCCAGCGTGTCGCCGAGGGCGGCCTGGCGCCCGTGGCCCAGGTGCAGCGGGCCGGTGGGGTTGGCGGAGACGAATTCCACCATGATGGCTCTTCCCCGCCCTTCCCCGGAGCGCCCATAGCGTCCGTCCCGGCGGAGAATCTCCACCACGACCGAGGATACCCGCGAGGCCGAGAAGCGGAAGTTCAGGAAGCCCGGGCCGGCAACCTCCACCGAGGCGACCCCGGTGCCGGTCAACTCGAGCCGCCCCGCGATCTCTTCCGCGATGCCGCGCGGAGGCCGCCGCAGCCGGGAGGCGAGGGTGAGCGCCACCGAGGAAGCGATGTCGCCGTGGTCGGGGTCGCGCGGACGCTCCAGCCGGACTTCGTGTTCCGTGACTCCCATCCCGGCGAGTGCCTGTTCGAGGATGTCGCGCAGCGCCCGCCGGCTCATTGCTCCGAACCGGCCTTGACCTGACCGCCCGCACCGCCCGCGGAGGGAGAGCCGCCGGAATCGGCTCCCGGGGAGGTCGTGCCCGCATCCGGGGACGATGCCGCCGCCGTCTTTGCTTCGCTCTTCCCCGGGGATTCGGCCGCATCGTCGCCGGACGCCTTCGCGCGCGATGCCGCTACAGGCTCCTTCCCCGCATCGGCCGCGGCTTTGTCCCTGTACTCCCGGCTGCGGTGGTCGGTGATGTAGAAGCCCTCGCCCTTGAAGATGAAGCCGGCCCCGCCGGAGATCCTGCGCCGGGCCGCCGCCCCGCAGTCGGGACAGTTGGAGACCGGCTCGTCCGACATTCTCTGGAAGACCTCGAAGGCCTGTCCGCAGCCGCTACACTGGTAGTCGTAGGTAGGCATGGGTGATGGATCCCGGGGTTGGTTCGACCCGCCAAACTAATCGTGTTTGCGGAGGACGGGAAATCGGGGAGAGCCGCTCGAGGGAACTCGGGCGGGTTGTGGCGCAGGGCGCCTATTGCCCCGCGTACCTCCCCCATTCGCGCGCCAGGACTTCGCTGATCTCGCCCAGCGTTGCGCGGGCGCGCACGGCGGCCACCATGGGCGGCACCAGGTTGGCGTCCGTGCGCGCCGCGTCCCGCACCTGCTCGAGGGCGCGGGCGGCCGCGGGGCCGTC